>CAVLCC010000005.1:40779-56995 GCA_963661535.1 Senegalimassilia sp. | reverse complement strand
ATACTGGTCTTTCAGAAGACGAGTTGGTACAAATAATTCCTCAATATGATGCGATGATTGTTAGAAGTCAAACTACAGTTACGCGTGCGATTATTGAGGCTGGCAAAAATCTAAAGATTATTGGTCGAGCAGGTGTGGGAGTCGATAATGTAGACATAGAGGCTGCTACAGAGTTTGGTGTAATTGTTTGCAACGCTCCAACATCTAATGTAATTTCTGCCGCAGAACAAACTATGGCACTAATGCTTGCAAGTGCTCGCAAGACTATTCAGGCTAATGCTTCTATGCAAGAGGGCAAGTGGGAGCGTGGCAAGTTTAAGGGCAACGAGCTATACGAAAAGACGCTTGCGATTTTTGGACTTGGCAGAATTGGAACCTTAATTGCTGAGCGTGCTCACTCATTTGGAATGCGCTTGATTGGATACGATCCATATTGTTCACACGAGCGTGCAGAGCAAATGGGCGTGGAGTTATATGACGACATTGATGAGGTAATTCCTCAAGCAGACTTTATTACGGTTCATCTTCCAAAAACAAAAGAGACAATTGGCATGTTTGGCGAAGAGCAGTTTGCTGAGATGAAGTCGACTGTTTATTTGGTTAATGCAGCACGTGGCGGTATTTATGATGTTGATGTGCTTGCCAAATATGCTCGCGAGGGCAAGATTGCAGGTGCTGGCGTAGACGTATATGAAAACGAACCTTGCACAGACTCTCCAATGCATGGCGTAGAAAACATAATCCTAACGCCTCATCTAGGTGCTAATACAAAAGAGGCACAAGACAGAGCAGGATGGCAAATCGCAGAATTTGTTATGGACGGCTTGCAGGGTAAGATGGTAAAAACTGCTCTTAATATGACACAAGTTCCAGATGCTGTGATGGATGCAGTTGGTCCTTATATTGATGCTTGCCAAACAGCAGGGCGTTTGTTGGCACAGCTTGCCCCTGAGGCAATTACTTCTCTGCAAGTAACTGCTTGTGGACAGCTAGCTCAAGGCGAAAATGCAATTTTGGGAACAGCTGCCTTGCAAGGAATTATTTCGCAAACAAGTGATGAACGTGTGAATTTTGTTAATGCTGAGCATTTGGCAGAAGAGCGCGGAATTAATCTAACCATGGAGGCAGATAGTGATTGCCCAGGATATGTGAGTGTGGTTAGATTGCGCGGAAAGAGCGGTGGCAAAGAGGTACAACTTGCTGTTACAACTGGAGCTGCGGGCGAAACCCGAATTGTAGATATTATGGGATATCGCTTTGATATGGCTCCAGCTCAAAATGCTCTAGTTATGCAATATAGCGACGGTCCTGGCAGACTTGGCAAGATTTGTCCTGTGCTAGGAGATGCTGGTATAAATATCTCGACCATGCAAGTAAGCGTTGACGGTCCTACCAATGGACAGGCTATGGTTGCATTTAATTTAGACGAGCCATGCTCAGATGGTGTTCGCGATCAACTTGCAAAAGCTATGAGCGAATATGACTTATCGGCTATTTATTTTATGCACATATAAGTAGAACTTAGATAGATGCTGGTATGCGTATATGCGAGTATGTGGGCATGTGGGTATACCAGCACTTTTGTTTTTGATAACAAGTTAGAAACAATTTAGGGCTACCTTAAAAGTGTATTGATACACAGGCACACATGCATATAAAACATTAGATGTGCAAAATATTATCTGGAGAGGATGATTGAAATAGGCAAAACAATAGCTGAGAAAATTTTCTCTAACAAAAGTGGGCAAGATGCTCATGCGGGTGATATTGTAATTGCAGATATTGATTTTGCAATGAGTCAAGATGGAACATCTGCACTTGCAATTGATGCTATCGAGAATATGTCTGGTGGCAAGGTATTTGACAAAGACAAAGTGGCAATGGTTATGGATCACTCTTGCCCATCTCCTTTAGAGGGAGTGTCTGCTATCCACGACAAAATGCGCAAATTTGGAGATAAGACCGGCATCACAGTTTATGACTGGGGATGCGGAGTGTGTCACCAACTTGTTCCAGAATCCGGCAAAATTACATGCGGAGATCTTGTTGTTGGATGCGACTCTCACACATGCACTTATGGTGCCCTAAATGTGTTTTCTACAGGGGTTGGCTCGACCGACGGCGCGGCAGCAATGATTGCTGGCAAGCTATGGTTTAAGGTTCCAGAGACTATAAAAGTTAACTTTAACAACAGCTTGCCTAAAGGCGTTTTTTCAAAAGATATGATTTTGTATCTTGCTGGATTGCTTCGTGCTGATGGCGCAACCTATAAGGCGCTGGAGTTCCATGGTCAAGCGATAGATGAGCTATCGGTTCAAGCTCGAATGACTATATCGAATATGGCAATTGAGGTAGGAGCTAAAGCTGGTCTTATGAAGGCCGACCAGAAGACTCTGGATTTCTTTGCTTCACGTGGCGGAGATAAGGTTCCTAACCCAGTGGAGCCAGATCCAAGCGCAACATATTGTAACACCATAGACATAGATACATCAGCAATAGGTCCTCAGATTGCAAAGCCTCACTCAGTTGATAATGTATCACCTGTAGAAGATATGCTTGGACTTCCTGTAGCAGAGGGATTTATAGGCACTTGCACAAACGGACGCGTAGAAGACCTAGCTATTGCTGCACAAGTTCTAGCTGGAAAAAAGGTTAATACTAAGAGCAGGCTGGTTGTGGCTCCTGCATCTAGAGATATTTATCTTGAAGCTATGGACAAGGGCTATATTCAAACTTTGGTAGAAGCTGGTGCATGTGTAGTAACTCCAGGATGCGGACCTTGCGTAGGAACTCACAATGGTGTTCCATCAAATGGCGAAAATGTTATTTCAACTGCAAACAGGAACTTTAAAGGCAGAATGGGCAATAGCAATGCATTCATTTATTTAGGTTCTCCTGCAACAGTGGCTGCATCTATGATTGAGGGACAAATTGCAGACCCTCGCAACTATATGAACTAGGAGGGACTTTTAATTATGGATCTACATGCTAAAGCTTTTAAGTTTGGTAATGACGTAAATACCGACTACATTATCTCGGGTAAATATAAATTTAAGTCAAATGATATGAATGATATGGCTCATCATGCGATGGAGGAGCTAGACCCTAATTACTACGACAAAGTTTCTCCTAATGGTGGAATTTTGGTTGCAGGAACAAACTTTGGAATGGGCTCGAGCCGCGAGCAGGCTCCGTTGGTTTTAATTCATTCAAACACACGTGCAGTGGTAGCAAAATCTTTTGCTAGGATTTTTTATCGAAATGCAATTAATACTGGGCTTCCTGTTGTTGAGTGCGATACCGATTTAATTGATGAGGGTGATGAGCTAGACATAGACCTAGAGGGTGGACAAATTTCTAACCTAACTAAGGGCACAAAAATTCCATTTTCACCCTTGCCTCCTGTGATGGCAACATTGCTCCATGATGGAGGATTGGCAGAGCACTTCAAAAAATACAATGGATTTAATCTGTAGAAATTTTGAGCGTGCAAGCTAGATTTTAGGAGAGGAGATAAGATGCCAGCATCTGGCCAAAAGACTAATAAAAACAAATCAGACGAGGATGTATCTTGTGATGTTAGCGTTGTAGAAGTTGCAGAAGACGGCAGCAAGCGCATTGTGGTAGATCCAACGATTGATAAGAGTTGCTATGTTGAACAGGCATTATCCGACCCTTCAATCTTAAATGCAATTATAGATGCTTTGTGTGGAGAAATGAGGCGTGCAAGGCAGTTCTGCGCTACTATTGTGGCTCAAATTGCAAAGGAGCAACCCGAGGCAATTGAGCCATATATTAGCAAGCTCATTGACGCTTTGCATAGACCAGAAGCACAAACTAGGTGGGAAATTTTAGACGCCTTGTATACTATGACCAAGGTTTGTCCAAATAAATGCAAGTCTGCAATAGATGGAGCAGAAAGTTCTTTATGGGACGAAGAATCAGAGCCCGCTCGAGTTGCTGCATTTAAGTTTTTGTGCGCTATTGGTGCTACTAATCCGCGAATTTCTGACAAGGTTTGGCCCAACATTGATGAGGCAATACAATGCTATCACGGAGACTTGGAGTTTCCAGATATGCTAGGTGAGCTTATTTCGTTTGCTCACGGTAGCATCTCGAAGAAAGTTAAAAAAGAGCTGGCTGACAGAATGAGATTTGATGCAACAAATGGCAAAGGCGTGCTAAAAAATAAAGCAACAGCAATTGTTGAAGCGTGCGAAGGCAAAAAGTAAGGTTCTTTGCGCGGCTTGCTTGCTTGCCTTGCGCAGTAGGCGGCTGGATGTTGGTTTTTGTTGCGGCGCTTAGCGACTTTGTAGGTTGAGATTTTTTTGGTTCGGCAATCTTAAACTAGATACACTTGTTTTATACATATAAAGCGACAGGAGAATAAACTTATGGCTAAACATACGGTTACACTAATACCAGGAGATGGAATTGGTCCAGAGATTTCAGATGCAATGGTTAAGGTTGTTAATGCAACTGGTGTTGATATAGAGTGGGAGACTGCAGATGCAGGTGCTCATCTCATGGACGAATATGGAACTCCTCTTCCAGATTATGTTCTTGAATCTGTTAAGAAAAATAAGATTGCAATTAAAGGTCCTATAACAACTCCTGTTGGAACTGGATTTAGGTCGGTAAATGTTGCTCTTAGAAAACAGCTTGACCTTTATACAAATTTGAGGCCTTGCAAGTCTATTGCTGGCACAGGTGCTAGATATGACAATGTAGATGTTGTTCTAGTTCGTGAGAATACAGAAGACCTATATGCCGGGATTGAGTTTGAAGAAGGAAAGCCTGAGACACAAGAACTCATTGACTTCATTTCAAAAACTGGTGCAGGAGACATACGCTTGGATTCTGGAATTTCTATTAAGCCTATCTCTGTATTTGCAACCAAGCGTATTGTTAAGTTTGCTTTTGAATATGCGCTTGCTAACAACAGACATAAAGTTACTGCTGTGCATAAAGCAAACATTCAAAAGTTCTCAGACGGGCTCTTTTTGCATGTAGCACGCGAGGTGGCAAAAGAATATGAGGGCAAAGTTGAGTTTGAAGATCGCATTGTAGATGCAACATGCATGGGACTCGTTTTGCGTCCTGAGACTTTTGACGTTGTTGTGCTTCCTAACTTGTATGGAGATATTGTTTCAGACCTTTGTGCTGGACTTATTGGTGGACTTGGCATAGCCCCAGGTGCAAACATCGGAGACGAGTGTGCAATCTTTGAGCCAGTTCATGGTTCTGCACCCATTCATGCAGGCAAAAATGTTGCAAATCCAACAGCTATTTTGCTATCTGCAGTTATGATGCTAGGACACATTGGCGAGCGTGAAGCTTCTGCACGTGTATTTGATGCAATAAGCAAGGTTATAGGGGATGGAAATGATGTTACATACGACATCAAGCGAACAATTACAGGTTCAACTGATGGATCGGTTTCTACCTCCGAATTTGCAGACGCTTTAATTAAGGCACTTTAAGTGTTCTGTTTTTTTGATTTTGAACTGTCTATTTGTATATAAAGTTGGCTTATAGTGAATACTTGTTTAGATAATTTGCCCAAAACACTTTGGTGGGAGACGGATAAAGAGGGTAGGGGTACGGTCTATTTAATAGACCAAACCAAACTCCCTTTGCGCGAAGAGGTTATGTCTTGTTATACGCATGATGAGATGATTGATGCAATTAAGACCTTGGCTGTTCGTGGTGCTCCTGCGCTTGGAGTAAGTGGTGCTTTTGCTCTTGCACTCTGGGCATGCAATGAGTCTAGCGAGTCAACGCTCGAGGAATTTATTCTGGCTCTCAAAAGGGTGGGCAAAAAGGTAAGTGATGCTCGCCCTACGGCTGTTAATCTTTCTTGGGGCGTGCAACAAATTGTTGATAAGGTTTTAAGCTTGTGTGCGGAGTATGTGGGCAATGCTTCACGAACTGATTTGAGTGTTGACTATGTTAAGCAAGAGATTTGCAAGCTCGCCCTTTCTATATATGATGACGATATAAAAACTAATATTAGCATTGGCAATAACGGCGCTGATTTGCTTAAGGTAGGCAGTCGTGTGCTTACACACTGCAACGCTGGATCTTTAGCAACAGCTTTTTTTGGCACCGCTTTAGGTGTTATTTATGCAGCACATGATAAAGGTCTTATCGAGCATGTATATGCATGCGAAACCAGACCAGTTAATCAGGGCGGACGGCTCACTGCGTGGGAGCTTACACGTGCAGGGGTTAACACAACGCTAATTTGTGACAATATGTCTGCTAGCGTTATGTCTAAAGGTTTGATTGACGCTGTTATTGTTGGTGCAGACCGAATTGCCTCAAACGGAGACACTGCAAATAAGATCGGAACGATGAGTCACGCTATTTTAGCCAAACATTTTGGGATTCCTTTTTATATTGCTGCTCCTATGTCTACGATTGATATGTCTATAAAAACAGGCAAAGACATAAAGATCGAAGAGAGAAATCCAAGCGAAATTACTGGATTTAGTTCAAGCAACATAATTGATAGTGCTTGTATTTCTCCAAAAGCAAGGCTGGCACTAGACGAACTCGCCGATGGTGATGAGGGTCGTCGCATTGAAATGCAAGGCGGAAGTTGGATCGACATACAACGCGATGCGCAAAACCCAGATACTTATGCAATAGACGCCTGGATGCGCAATACTCCTCTAGATATTGATGTATTTAATCCTGCATTTGATGTAACGCCTTGCAATTTAATTTCTGCGATTATAACCGAAAAAGGGGTGTTTAAACCTAATGCTGATGGAGAGTTTTGCTTTGCATAGATGTTTATTGGCAAAAGGTTATGTTGCAAACTTAGTCAAATGCTAATTAGCCGTTTATTTTGCAAGTTAAACACATTGCAACCAAACAAGTCTAGTAGTATAGCTTGTGCTCAATATTATTTTTATACAAAAGAACAGGACAATAATGATTAAAAAATTTAGAAAAAATCACGCAATTTGGTTTTGTATATTTGCAATTTTAGTATGCTGGGTTATTGGTTTTAAGTTTATTGGATTTGTCTCTAGAGAAACAATTGGCTCACTAGATATAGATTATCGCTTACTAGATGGTTTAGGGACCATTATATGCGATGGATTTGTTGCAATACTTGCAATGCTAATTTTGCTTATTACAGATCGCTTTGTAATTCTCAAAAAACGAGGTTGTGGCTTTATAAAGGGTCTAGCGGTAGGTGCTCTTCCACTCAGCTTGTATACCGTAGGCATAATTGCAATTGTGCTAACCTATGCATTTGCTGACCCTGAGACAATCAAAGAACAATCCGGTATGGATATAAATCTGGTTTTTGATTTTGCCTCTGTAGTAATTCTCATAAGTTACTTTTTTGTTGGATTTGCTGAGGAGTTTACGCTTAGAGGAATTGTGGCTCAAACTTTGCTCGAAAAGCTTGGAACATCCAAAAAGGGAATTTGGACAGCAGCAATTGTATCGGGTGCAATGTTTGGGCTCATTCATGTAAACAATTTGTTGGTTGCAGATCCTATGTTTGTTTTTGGGCAGGTGTTTTCTGCAGCAGGTGGAGGAATTTTATATGCTGCAATATATTTTAGAACAGGAAATATATGGATTGTTGTGCTTGCTCATGCTCTAAACGATATTATGGCAGCATCTGTAACTTGGTTAACAGATGCCGATCTTAATTCAATTTTAGGCACAGCGGCTGAGCCAAGTATTGTTCCTTATATAATTCTTGCAGTAGATGTTGCGATTGTGCTTTTCTTGTTTAGAGACAAAAAGATTGGTGAAGTTGCTAAAAACTGGCCCGAGATTAGTGAGTGGAACAAAGAAGACGAGGATAAAGACATAGAGACCTTGTCTGGTGATGTGTCTGCAAGCTAGAAAAGAGTGGCATATAGAAGAGTGGCATATAGCTGCTCGATGAGTATTGTTATATAAATTTTGCGGCGCAAAAACACGTTGATTTAACTCGCGTGTCTTAAGCGCCGCAATTTTTGTGTGTCTTATTTTGAAGTCGTCAGGGGCTGTAAAGCCGTCAGCGTCTGCAAAGTAATCAGGGTCTGCAAAGCTGCCAAAGTCTGATAACTCCCCCCTGAGTTCTCTACGCCATCATTTTGTTGATTCTCTCCATAGCTTCAACAGCATCTTCAGCTGCTCCAAACGCCGTGAGTCTAATATAACCTTCTCCCGAGGGTCCAAATCCTGCTCCTGGAGTAGTTATAATGTTTGCCTCTTCCAAAAGCTTGTCAAAAAATTCCCATGAACCCATGTTATCTGGAGTCTTGCACCATATATAAGGGCTGTTAATTGCACCATAAACTTTAAATCCGGCTTGCTCTAGTCCTGTCTTTATAACATTTGCATTTTTGCGATAATAGTTGAGGGTATCCTCAATTTGAGCTGCCCCCTCTTTAGAATAAACTGCAGCAGCACCACGTTGGATTACATAAGATGCCCCGTTAAACTTGGTAGTTTGTCTTCTGTTCCACATCGCGTTTAGGCTCTGATCGTCTCTTTTGAGCTCTTTTGGAACAACTGTATATCCGCATCTAGCTCCAGTAAATCCAGCAGTTTTTGAAAATGAGCGGAACTCAATTGCGCAAGTTTTTGCTCCATCAATTTCAAATATACTGTGTGGAATATTGTCCTCGGTTATAAAGCGTTCATATGCAGCATCGAACATGATTATTGAACCGTTGCTGTTTGCATATTCAACCCATTTTGTGAGTTGCTCTTTGTTAAGTGCTGTTCCTGTTGGATTGTTTGGGCTGCATAGATAAATAATGTCCATATTTTCGTCAGGAATTGCTGGAGAAAAATCATTTTCTGCAGTTGTTGGCATGTAGTGAATGTCTGTCCACATTTCGTGTGCTGCATCATATTTGCCAGCGCGCCCCGCCATTGCATTTGTGTCTACATATACAGGATAAACAGGATCACAAACTGCAATTTTGTTATCTACGTCGAACAAATCTCCAATGTTTCCACAATCGGATTTGGCTCCGTCAGACACAAACACCTCATCGGCAGCGATGTTAATTCCTCGCGCTTTAAAGTCGTTTTCTACAATAACATTTCGCAAAAAATCATAGCCTTGCTCAGGACCATATCCATGAAAAGTTTCTGAATGAGATAGGTCGTTTACTGCGTTATGCATTGCCTCAACTACAGCAGGAACCAAAGGTTGGGTAACATCGCCAATTCCCATTTTTATTAGTTTAGCATCGGTGTGTGCATTAGAGTAAGCAGAAGTGCGTTTTGCAATTTCTGAAAAAAGATAGCTTCCAGGAAGTAAACTGTAATTTTGATTTACCTTTACCACTTAATTTCTCCTTATTTTTGTATTGTGTTTTGCCTAACAGTTGTGTATTTGTACAGCTTATATATTATAGGCTTTTTAATGTTTCACATAAGTTTATAATCTTAAAAAATGAGGCTTGCGTTTAAACTCTGGGGTTACGGGGTTTATGTGGCTTGTGTGGATTATGGGTCTTGTTGAGCTCGCTTAAGCTTACAGGTTTAAAAGTGACAAGGCATAAGAATTTTTTTAAGGGCGTTTTGTATTTGTTTGATAAACAATTTTTATAAAGGGCGGAACTTAGAGATGTTAAAAATATATGGCAATAATTTAAAAAACAATTTGAAGATTAAAAATCCAGCGAGGGTCAGGCTGGCTGCTTTTGGTTCTTTTATGTTTGCAATTACTTTGGTTCTATTCGTACTTGTGCCTCAAGCTGCTTTTGCTGAAGACAGCATCGTTATTCAAAACTGGAAGAATGCCGCGCAAAATGCTTCTAACAATCCGAGCTACCAAGCATTTGGTTTTGCCACATCGTCATCTCAAGCAACATCTACAGATGCAGCAACAGCTTCCGAGCTCCCTTCAAAGTTAGACTTGCGAGATAGAGGCGTGGTAACTCCCGTTAAATACCAAGATCCATGGGGAACGTGTTGGGGGTTTGCAGCAATCGCCGCCTCAGAAACAAGCATTTTATCAGAGGCAAACAAAACCTACGATGAAACTAAATTAGACCTTTCGGAACGCCAGCTTGCGTGGTTTACATTTTCGCAAACAACTGAGCAGCAAGTGGGCGCAGCTCAAGCGGGTGAGGGCTTTCATAACACATCTAAAGATGCAAATTTTGGACTCAATATGGGAGGGTTTAGAACCTACGCAAGTTCTGTATTTGCTTCTGGCTCAGGTCCTATGTTGGAGTCGGATATTCCATATCAAAATAATGAACTTATAAAGCAGTGCGAGGTTAGAAAACCAACAGGCGACTCTGATGATATAAGCATTTCAACGGAATATTTAACTGATAGCGAGATTGAAAAGCTAAAGCAAGAGGGTGCTGTTGTTACAGAGCGCATGTGGGCTGGTAACTTTATGAAACAAGTTGACAGCACGCATTATGAAAAAGTTTATTCAACATGGAAGGTTGATGATTCTTATCGCAATAGTTCGGTTATCGAGCTTGAGCATGGATATATTTTGCCAAACACAAATAAATATGATGAGCAAGGTTATTATCAAGGAGTGGATTGGAATGCAGTAGAGGCTATCAAGCGTCAAATGAATGATTATGGACGTGGGGTGATAGTTTCGTACAACTCCAACAACATGTATACCAGTTCGGGCTACGACCCAGATACTCCATGCGCCCACTATACTTGGGATCAAACTGGCACAAGCCATGTGGTTACAATTGTTGGGTGGGATGATAATTTTTCGGCCAAAAATTTTGGTGATACAACAGAACATATGCCTAGCGGCGACGGAGCATGGCTTGCAAAAAATAGCTGGGGGAGCGATACAGAGGAATTTCCAAATAAGAATTCTTGGGGCTCGGTTGATTCTGATGGCAACATGACTGGATATTTTTGGATTTCGTATTATGACATGTCTATAG
The DNA here is from genome assembly GCA_963661535.1 of Senegalimassilia sp. Lineage (GTDB taxonomy): Bacteria > Actinomycetota > Coriobacteriia > Coriobacteriales > CADBOM01 > CAVLCC01. The sequence continues at coordinate 46,088 of CAVLCC010000005.1, read as the reverse complement.
CTGGTTTTGAATCGTTTGACTATGATCTAAATTCTTATAGCGACCAAGATGAATACATAATTGATCAGTATGATTATTTGGCTGTGCGCGATGTGCTTGAGTGGGGGTATGACCAAAAAGTTGGCTCAGCAAACATTTTTGTTGCAGATGAAGATCGCGCTGTTCGCACTTTGTCTTGCCAAACTTATAAGCCAAATACCACGGTTACTTATGAGGTCTATTTGTTGGACAATGATGCATCGGGTCCAACGGACGCAGACGTGCCTGTAATTACAGCACAAGATACATATGAATATGGAGGCTATCACAGAACAACTTTAGATGAAAACGATTGGGTGCTGATGCGCGAGGGGCAGAGATATTCTGTAGTTGTTACGCAAAAGTGCAATGATGATGGCAAATATTATGCGGGTGTTGGATATAACGAAACTAAGCCTTCCGAAAAAGAAATTGAGGCAAACCGCGATGCTAAAAAGATCGTTATCGAAACCAATATGCACACCGGATATTACAACGAGTATTTAGCCAAGTATATAAATGAGGGTATGTCTTCTGAAGAGGCATCGGCTAAGGCAGAAGCCGAAGCTACTGCAAAAGTTAAAACGGCTGAGTGTCAAGCAATTATCGATAGCGAAGTTGACAAGGAAATGGACACGGTTGTTAATTGTTATTTTGAGTCAAAAGTAAACGCTGGAGAGAGCTGGACAAGTGCGCCCATAAGTTCTTCAGGAAGTAGTGATTCAGGCGATGGAGACGGTGATGGCGCAGGTGTGGCTAGTGTAGCTGGTGCAGCCGGTGCAACTGGTGCAGCTGCAGATACGCAGGGCGCAAGCAATGAATCTTTCGAACTTGCAAATATTCCCGAAGATGAGCAAACATCTACAGACGCTAAATGGACTGACTGGCTAGATGTTAAAAATTCAGTGGAAAAAGAATATGTTTCGTGGACACTTGATAACCTTCCCATAAAAGCATTTGCAGAGATTAAAGACTGGGCGAGTATTGAGTCTTTAGATGAGCTAAAGGCAAAGATTGAAGAGGCTCAAGAGTTTTTGGAATCGGTACAAATTAGCAAGGACGGAAGCGATGTCTCAGATGGACAGGCTTGGATGGCTGAGGAAGAGTATAACGAGCTTTCTGCTGCAGTAGCGGCTGCTAAAGAGCAACTAGCACTTGCCGGAGAAAACTACAGTACTAAGCTTGTGAGCACAACACCCACGCAAGGGGCGGTAGATAGTGCAATTTCTTCTTTGAAGTGGACAAGCAAGACTGGTGTAGTGGCAGCAGGTTCGAGTACAAAAGGTGTGCTTCCAACTACAGGTGATAGCTCATTGATGCTGTTGGTTATGGTTTTGGGCTTGGCGGCAAGCAGTGTAGTTGTTTTGAGGATTTATTGCAAGCGTGGTTTTAAAGCATCGAATTAAACCAATGAACCGCTTAATAGAAAGCCATAGCCGTATACGATAATAATATTGCACAAGTCAAATATACAAAGTACTCTAGTAAATGCGCTTTTGCGCGATTCGTAGTGCGGGGTGGAGCAGTCTGGTAGCTCGCCGGGCTCATAACCCGGAGGTCGTCGGTTCAAATCCGGCCCCCGCGACCAACAAAATCGCAAGTCAAACGCATAGTTTGACCTTTTCCTTTGCCAAAAATCGTCCGAATTCATGGGCAAACCGTAGGCAAAAGGTTTCTCGAAGGGCCTCTCAGGATCCTTTTTTCATGTTTGGAAAATTTTTCCCAAAAAAATTGGTAATGGGCACATTAGTTGGGATAAATATATCTAAAAAACGAGCACGCCAAGAACCGCTCGCGCATACTTAGCTGGCAGCTAATGTTTTGCAAAAAGTCTTTCTTTATTCTTAAGAACAATGTTTGCTTTAAGCCTCATACAAAGGGCTTCTTATTTAAAGAAAGGACTAAAAATGACCGATTCTATACAAAACACGCCTAATCAACCACAGAAATCTAATCCAACAACAAAATCGGCTATGGCAATTGCTGGTTTAGTTTTGGGCATTATTGCTTTACTAACTTCTTTTATTCCCATTATTAATAACATCTCGTTTTTTCTTGCATTACTCGGCCTCATATTTTCTATTGTGGGTCTCATTTCGTGCAAGCGCAAAACTCGCAGCGGCTTAGGACTTGCAATTGCCGCACTTATAATCTGTTTGATTTCAGGAGCGGTCGTATTTGGAACTCAAAGTTTTTATAGCAGTGCAATTAAAGAAGCTACTTCAAGTAGCGTAAGCAGCACAAGTAGCTCTAACGCCTCTTCTTTAAGTTCCGAAAATTCTAAATATGCTGTAAGTATTGATTCTTGTGAAACAGCAAGCGACTATCAAGGAAATGATGCAGCAGTTGTGACATATACTTTCACCAACAATTCCGACAAAGCAACTAGCTTCACGGTTGCAATTTCGCATAAGGCATTTCAAAAAGGAGTGCAACTTGAAAGTGCTATTGTGTCAGGAATCAATTCGCAAGATTCTTTAAAAGAAATTCAGCCGGGTGTATCTATAACTGTAAAGAGTGCTTACCATCTTGATGATAAAAGCGAAATCAATGTTCAATGCAGCGAACTTATAAGCCTCAATGATACCTTGCTTGCTGAAAAATCTTTCACCTTATAAATATTTAAAGGCAAACATAACAGGAAACTTTATTACAATCACTTTCTTACAACTTAACTAAGCATAAGAATTGAATTAGGGGTGTGAAAATTTGTAAGCACACAGTTTCTGAAAAGTTATGTTTGATGTTAGGTGCAGTTAGTCTTTGAAAGGCTTGCTAGGTTCAAAACCGAATAATTCCAAAAAAAGAGTTGTAGGAGATTTAGGTCTAGCGCAACTCTTTTTTTGTTTGGTTTGCTTTATGTGCTACCTGTGTGTGCTCTCTTGCATTGTTTATGACTCTTAGGTATGTGATTCTTAGACGCTTGGGTGTTGCCACTGCGTCTTCCATCAAAAAGCTTTGTATTTGTTTTAAGCCTAGCTTTTTGCTACCATATGTGCAAATATAAACAAAAGAAACGAACGGATTTATGTATTCAGATACAAATAAACAAAAAAGCTCTTCTTCCAAGCCACATACACTGCAACCAGCATCTTTTTCTAGCAAATTCCATGGTGCAAAAACCAAAACTTTTGCAAGTGCACTGTGCACTCCACAATCAGGAACTTCTTCTCAAACTACCCAAGGCGAGACGTTAACCGAAGAATTGCTAGAAGAGCTACTTTGCTCACCTGATGTAAAAAAATTTATAGATAATAACAGTTTTAAAAGCTTAAGTTTAAGTGCCTACCTTTCGCATCTATTAGAAGAAAAAGGATTAACTAGGGCAGAAATAATTCGCAAATCAGACTTAAATGAGACACATGGATATCAAATTTTTACAGGTCAAAGAGGCGCATCTCGCAACAAAGTGCTGCAAATTGCATTTGCAATGAATCTTACTTTGCATGAAACAAACCGTGCTTTGCAAGCAGCAGGAACAAACCAGCTGTATTGCAAAACCAAGCGAGATGCCATCATTATCTTTTGTCTAACTCATAATCAAAGCTTGCAAAAAACTAATGAACAGCTGTTTGCTTTCAGGGAAGATACCATATGTTAAGCGATGCTTTGCAAGATTATTTAAGCTCACTTAATCGCGATGAGTGTTATAGGGTTAGCCGCACATACAAACAAAGCCCTCATGAGACAACAGAAGAAGTATTTTTTCAAGGCATAAATGGCGCAGAGCTTGGTCCATTTGTGCGTAAAATAATAAATCTAGAAGCACAAACAGGGAGCGTTTATGAGCGTATTTTTGCTATACAAAGGCAAGGAAAGCGTTTTTTGTATTTGCCTCGCATTATAGATTGCTTCAATACAGATTCCCACTTAGTAGTAATCATGGAATATGTATGTGGTCAAACTCTCGAGAGTGCTTGCGAATGCTATGGCCCGTCGCCCCTTCTTGCTAAGGCGATATTTCCTCACTTGTGTGACGCAGTTTGTGAGCTGCACGAAGGTTTTTCTCCTTCCATAATTCATCGCGACTTAAAACCTTCTAATATTATTGTGTCTTTTGGTGAGAAAGACGCGGCATGTTACGCAGAGGAGCAAAAAAGCAATCTGACAGAGTTTAGCTTAGGTAAAAACCTCGAAGTGTGCAAAGAGGCAGAATTAATCTCAGAGAATAAGCTTAAAAAAAATCTCGAGAAGCCAATTAAGAACAGTGCAGAATGCAGACTTACTATTATTGATTTCGGCATATCTCGCACATTTAAAGAGGGTGCCGAGAAAGACACGCAGCATTTTGGCACACGAGCTTGGGCACCCCCTGAACAATTTGGCTTTGGTCAAACCGATACACGATCCGATATATATTCATTAGGAATGATCTTGTTTTTCTTGCTTGTAGGTCAAAATCCATGCAGTGATGACAGAAGTAAAAATTTTGCTAAATTGCATGAATTTGATGGTCTGCGCAGTGTTGTTATTCGCGCGACCGAACTCGATCCCAAAAAGCGCTTTGCAAACGTGCACGAGCTCAAACTTGCATTTTTGGAGGCCATTCAAGAGGGAAGTGATGCTTTAATACAAGCCGATTTTGTTAAGCAGCCAGACATGTTACAACAAGCATATACTTCTCGAGGAGAAAATGTCTTCCAAGAAACATGCGCTGATAAGCGATTAACCAGCTTTCAATATGCAGACCGACCAGAAACTTCAAACCCTGCTCAAGAAATATGCTCGCCAAGAAACACAAACATATCCCAACATAAAGGCACTGTCCAGCAACCAACTACCTCTATGCACACAACAAAGAAAGTGCGAGGAAGACAACCCAATACTTTTTTAGGAAAGCTTCTTACAAAAATTCCTAGAAAACTAGGAATTGCTTGGGATATCCTTTTGCTTTGTATATTTGTAGTATGTATAGTTGGCGGCATTCAAGACATAATTTATCCGGATGCAGCAAGAAGTAGTGCAGCATCGTTTTCTTTAGCTGGTAGGATTCTTGCTTACGGCAGCACAATCCTTCTTGTTTGTGGCCCCACACTTTTCGCTATCTGCGACCGACGTCCCCTAATGCACTTTTTTCCAAAGCTCAAAAATATATCCCTTGAGCGCGATTTGCTTATCTGCTTAATAATTATTGCTATTGGAATAATTGTAATTGGTCTTATGGGTACTGTTGTAAACTAGAACATCTTTTATAATCTAACTTTCGCAGTTGTTTTAAGCAAAATACCCCTTTTAGCTGCTAAAACAGCCATATTTTGATGTTCATTTTTTGTGTGATAGTTTAGTTTTTT
>CAVLCC010000005.1:0-40769 GCA_963661535.1 Senegalimassilia sp. | reverse complement strand
TTTAAAGTACCCATAAAAATCAAAAATTCCCCTAATGTCCTTTTTAGATTTGGCGCAAAAAAGCAAAACCCGCGTTATCTCTTATCTTTTAGATATAGACACACGCGAACTTGCTCATATGGCGCAGCCTGCTTATTGCGTTGAATTACTTTGCAACGCACAATGTCTTTGTGTCCAAAAAAGAGCATCTGTGCAAGAAATACATTTTTTGCACGTGGCACATAACCTAGATGTGTTCCTTTGTACTTGATAGCAATAGCATTTGGGTCGTATGGATTGTCAAACTCTGGAACTAAGTCTAGCTTCGTTCCTACTTTTAGCTTGTTTAAAACACCGGCTCCATCATGATATTGAAATCCTGCAATAAAAAATTGGTCAATTTGTTTTGTTGGCTCATACATAATTTGCTCCTTCCAAATAAAACAGTGGGTACACTATACTTCAAAATGATGTTTTATAGTGTCCATACATTTGGACACCTAGAGCACTTTTTTATTTTTTTCATCAAATTTTGACAATTTGTAATAAATAATGAGCAAAATATTGCCTGCACTTGCTATCTTCGAGCAAGTTTACTAGATGCTATCTAGCTCCTTAATTATTTTCTCTAGCTATTGCATGAACAACTGAAACAATAGTAAAATTTATCGATGCTCAAAATACGTAAGTAATTTTAGTGATGAGGTTTTTGTAACTCATAGAATAAGTCTCATTACCAAAAGTTCTAATTTATCTAAAAGAGGTTTTTTATGGCTGCTAATAACAAACAAAAGTTGAAGCTTCTATATGTTTATCAGATGCTTATCAAAGATACAGATGAAAAACATGGTCTAACGATGACGCAAATTTTAAAAAAACTTGCAAGCGTAGGAATTGAAGCTGAACGCAAAAGCATTTATAGTGACCTAGAAGCACTGCGAAAATTTGGCTTAGAAATTATCACTTTTCCACACTCACCGGTAGAATATGCCGTTCTTAAAGACAAAGTTACATTATCTGAGGCAACGCTTTTGATAGATGCAGTTCAAAGTTGCAAGTTTTTAACAGAACGCAAAAGCAATCAATTAACAAAAACGCTAAAGAATTTGGTTAGCACTCATCAACAAGTTCAGTTAGATAAACGTGTGCATGTTGAGGGGCGAATTAAGAGTCAAAACGAAAGCGTGTTTAATATAGTAGACACAATTCACGAGGCAATGCGGCAAAAACGCAAAATAGAGTTCGTATATTATAAATATGGAGCGGACTTGCAGCGCCACGCTACGCGCAAACAAAGATATTTGCAAACGCCGGTAAAGGTTGTATTTACAGATGGGCTATATTACTTAGTTGCTTGGAGTGAACACAAGGAGGACTTTGTTACTTATCGTGTTGATAGAATGAACTTTGTGCAGATTAGTAGCGAGGAAGCGCAGTGTAATTCGGCGATAAAACAATATAACTATAACGATATTGAGCATCAAACGTTTGGAATGTTTGGGGGTGTGCAAGAAAATGTAACTCTTAGGTGTAAAGGAGATGGAATTGGGGTTGTTGTAGACAAATTTGGACGCAAAAACTTAAAGCCAACAAATATTATCAAGGCAAAAGATAATGAGTGCAACACTGATGGAGCATCTTCTTGCGATGTTCATGTTCAGGTTATTGTGAGCCCTCAATTTTTTGGATGGCTTGCTGGTCTTAGCGATATCGTTAAGCTAATTTCTCCAAACAATGTTGTTGATGACTACAAAAATTGGATTGCTAATTTATTGGAAGACGATGCATAAACTGGGTTGAAATAAGCTATAAGTATTATGATGATTTTAACTTGTTTGTGCAAGGCAGATTTTATAAAATATTGCAGTAATCGCATCGTTACGCGGCATCGATTTGCGTCTGAATGAGTGTGTGTTCGTTTGCCGTCTGCCGTGCATGAATATGAATTATATGCAAGTATGCTAAAATTCTTCAAAGCGAAAATGTTGTTTGTTTAAAACACATGTGCATTAAATAGATGATATGGGCGATTGGCTCAGGGGGAGAGCGCTGCCTTCACACGGCAGAGGTCACTGGTTCGAAACCAGTATCGCCCACCATTTAAATCTTGCAGTTTTATCAGTGAACTTACAGCTCTCATCATTAGAAATCAATCAGCAATATAATAATCACCTCATATACAAAAAAACAAAATAACCTCTTGACCTAAAGTTAGCTTTAGCTTCTACAATATCTATGTCTTACGGAAATTAGCAGATTGTAGGAGGAATCTAAGATGGAAAAACTTAAAGCATTATTAGTTAATGGAAGTCCTAGAGCAAATGGTTGCACATATACTGCGCTAATGGAGCTAAAAAACACCTTAGAGCAAGAGGGTATGGACACCGAACTTATTCACGTGGGTCACAAAGACATTCATGGATGCATTGGTTGTAGAAAATGCAACGAAATTGGCAAATGCGTTTTTGATGATGTGGTTAATGAGGTGGCACCAAAGCTCAACGAAGCAGATGCTTTTGTTATTGGGGCACCTGTATATTATGCATCTCCTGCTGGTGGTGCAATTGCATTTCTCGACAGACTATTTTTTAGCACTTTTAGTGTTGATAAGACCATGAAGGTCGGCGCAGCAGTTACAACATGTCGCAGAGGTGGCAATACAGCATCTTACGATGTGTTAAATAAATACTTCTCAATTAGTTCTATGCCGATTGCCACAAGTCAATATTGGAATATGGTTTATGGCGGCGAGGCAGAAGAAGTCTTGCAAGACAAAGAGGGATTGCAGACCATGAGAACGCTCGGCAGAAATATTGCCTTTATGGCAAAAAGTATTGCACTTGGCAAAGAACAATTTGGGCTCCCTCAAAAAGAAAAGACTACATTTACCAACTTTCATCACTAAGTAGAAAATCTATAAGACACAGGCAATTAATTGGACGCGAGTAACGATGCGCGAGTGATGACGTGCAAGTTGTGAGACTTGTGTGTTGAAGCACCTGTGATTAAGCGTAAGTGATTAAATCTGCGCAATATAACTCGTGCGATAAAGCACAAACACCAAGAAGCGAATTTCTATAACAAGAGGAGAGTTTAAAATTGAATAATTTTGTTTTTGAAAATTCATCTAAAGTATATTTTGGCGAAGGCTGTGTAGGGCAACATCTTTCTAACATTCTTTCATCTTATGGCAACACGATTATGCTTTGCTACGGCGGTGGCTCGATTAAGAAAAATGGTATCTATGACAAAATTACAAACGTGCTCAAAGAAAAGAATAAACAGATTGTTGAGTTTAGTGGTATTCAATCAAATCCAACCTACAGCAAAGTGCTTGAGGGGGTTGAACTCGCAAAGAAAAGCAACGCCGATTTAATTCTTGCAGTGGGTGGCGGAAGTGTTATGGATTGCTGTAAGGCAATTTCGCTCGGTGCAAAATATGATGGCGATATATGGTCTGACTTTTGGTCAAAACAGGGATCTATTGATTTTGAACCCCTGCCTTTGGGTATTGTGGTTACTGCTTCAGGCACTGGTAGTGAATGTAATGGAGGGGCAGTTATCACAAATGAGAAGTTAAAGATCAAAACCGGCAGAGATTACCTTAAGCTTAATGCAAAATTTGTTATGCTTGACCCCACATATACTTATAGTGTTCCTAAATTCCAAATGATATCTGGAGCTTTTGATACGCTTTCGCATATTATGGAAATCTATTTTAGTGAACCAGATGAGAGCAATGTATCTGACGATATATCAGAAGCATTGATGAAAAATGTAATTGAAAATCTACGCGTGGCAATCAAAAACACAGAAGACTATGCAGCAAGAAGCAACTTAATGTGGGATGCAACAATGGCTGAAAATCGCATTATCAAGCTTGGCAAAAAGACAGACTTTGAATGTCATCAAATGGAACACCAGCTCGGTGCATATACTAATTGCAATCATGGTGCAGGTCTTGCAGTTCTCCATCCCGTTTATTACAGGCATAGTTGCAAGGCTGGAGAAAAGAAGTTCGCAAAGTTTGCAACCAATGTTTGGGATATTTCTAAGGACGATAAAACAGACTTGGAACTTGCTAAAGCTGGCGTTGAAGCACTTGCAGATTTTATCAAAGAAATTGGTATGCCCACAACTTTTGCAGAGCTTGGTATAGATGACAATATTAACCTTAAAGAAATTGCAAACTCTTGCAGCATAGTAAATGGCAGTTACAAAAAGATGACTCATGAAGAAATTCTAGAAATCTTTGAAGAATGCAAATAACCTCTTGACCTAAAGTTAGCTTTAGCTATTACAATATCAGCGTTGTATGGATAATGTTGGCATTTTCTTTTCTCGCAAAAAGATAACAAAATTATCCAAAAAACACGAAATCTGTAGGTAAAAAAATTAATAAAGGAGACTAGACATTATGAAAAAACTGACCGCACTTTTATTGGGACTTGCATTTGTATTTTGTTTTTCGGCTTGTTCTAATAGTTCAAACGACAGCGCAAATTCGAAAAGCGCATCAAATTCTCAAACATCTTCTTCAACAGACACACAATCCACCAGCTCTTCAAATAGCAAAACTCTTGTTGTCTACTATTCTGCAACAGGTAGCACAAAGGCAGTTGCTCAAACTATTGCTAATTCAACAGGAGGTGATTTGTTTGAGATTACACCTGCTGAGCCCTATACAGATAATGATTTAGACTGGACAAATGACAACAGTCGTGTAAGCGTTGAGCACAATGACGAAAGCAAGCGCAGTGTGGCACTTACAAAAACTACTCCCGATAACTGGTCTAACTATGACACAGTATTTATTGGATATCCAATTTGGTGGGGCATAGCTGCTTGGCCGGTAAACAATTTTGTTACAAGCAATGATTTTGCAGGCAAAACAGTAATTCCGTTTTGCACTTCGTCATCTTCTGAATTAGGTCAAAGTGGAAAGCTTTTATCTGATATGGCAGGCACAGGCAACTGGAAAGACGGACAAAGATTTTCTTCAGGAGCCTCGACTAGTGATGTTGAATCTTGGGTTAACAGTCTAAATATTAAGTAGTGCGCAAAAATAGTTACGAGTGTTTTTGGCGGCATATCGTGGAGGCTGTGTTTTTTGAGCTTATCTCTTGCAATATTTTTGCTGCCAACAAAACAGCTGCAATTATCTCTATATATGCCGTCAAAAGCACAAGCTATTATGGCACATTAGCCAAGTTGCTAACAAGTTACAAAACACGTCCTTGTGTTAGCGTTAATATAACGATGCCTCCAGTAACAATGGCGGCGATAAGAAGCGAAATCAATCTGTTCTTGTTGTCTTGTTGTATTGAGAATGTCATTAAAAAAATTGATGCAAAACAAACAATTGTTGTGATCAAATGAAATGGTGGATTTTGAACCATTGCAAGCAAGTAATGTGTTCCCATAAATCCTAAAATTGCATTACCAAGTCCTAGAATAATGGCACCCAATATATTTTGTTTGTTTATGTAATATGCAATAAATCCACCGGGCAATGTAAACAAAGTTGCAGGTCCCCAAATACTGCTGTAGTAATACCATGCTTTGCTAAAGTCTAGGGCACCGGTTAGAATTTCGACTCCAAATACCAGCGGCTGACTGATCAAGAAAAACACAAATATCTTAAGAGCCGACTCCCAGTTCTTTTTGCAATTAGATGCAATAACAAATGCAAATATAAGCCACCACTCATAAGTTCCGGTTATGTCGCCAAGAGACGTATCTTTAATTGATGGAATGGACGCAAAAACACCCGTAATAGCTCCTGCTGCAAGTGCAAATATTATAACTGCAATCCAGCTCATATTTAGTCCACCAAAAATTTTCTCAATTTTTTTCATTTGTTGTACCTCTCTTTAAAATGCGGCAATTTAAATCTCGGTCAAAGCTCATCCAAACCGCATTTGCAATCTGTAAAAAAATTATATGGCAACATATAAAACTGATATGCGTATAATGTTGGGCTATGGCTATCCTTAAAAAGACACGCACATTTTGCTTATAGCCTGCTAAGAATATTCACTAAAGTCAAACAATTAGCAGTTAGCTAAGTATAAATTACAAAAAACGAAAGTAGATTATATGAAAATTGCAGTTATACATGGTCAAAATCATAAAGGTTCCACATATCATATTGCACAAATGCTTGCGCAAAAAATAAATGGGGAGGTTAGTGAATTCTTTTTGCCAAGGGATTTTGGGGAGATGTGTGTTGGATGCACAAATTGCTTTATGAAATCTGAGCAAAAGTGTCCTCATTATAAAAAGTTAGAGCCGATAACACATGCAATGGATGAAGCTGATGTTATTATTTTAGCGAGTCCAGTGTATGTATACCATGTAACGGGGGCTATGAAGACCTTTTTGGATCACTATGGGTATAGATGGTTGGTGCATTGTCCGCAAGAGTCTATGTTTAAAAAACAAGGAATATGCATATCCACTGCAGCGGGTTCAGGCACAAAATCCACTAATAAAGATATGATGGACAGCCTCTTTTTTTGGGGAGTAGGCAAACGATATAAGTTTGGAATTAACGTTGCTGCAGTTAATTGGGATAGCGTAAGAGATGACAAAAAGCAAGAAATTGATAAGGCTACATCAAAGATTGCAAAGAAGGTCATAAAAACATCAGGCAATGTTAAACCCGACATAAAAGTTAAAGGCATGTTTTGGTTTGTTAGACAAATGATGAAGAGGGGTTTTAACCCTCGTGATGCAAAATATTGGGAATCAAAAGGGTGGACCGAAAAGGCTAGACCTTGGAATTAGTGTCTAACTTTATAGGCAAAGAGCAAAATCGATACGGACTACATAAAAAGCAATATGAACTACATACACACTTACATCTCGCCTCTCGGAAAAATTATTCTTGCAAGCGATGGAGAAAATTTAGTTGGTCTTTGGTTTGAGAACCAAAAGTATTTTGCGGATATCCTTAGTTCTAGCCCCAAAGAAACTAACTTGCCTGTTTTTGAAAAAACAATCGAGTGGCTAGACATTTATTTTGATAGCAAAATTCCTAACTTTGCCCCTCAGATATTGATGCGCACAACCTCTTTTAGAAAAGAAGTTTGGAAGAAGTTGCTAACAATTCCTTATGGAAAAACTACAACCTATGGAGAAATTGCTTCAAGAATTGCAAAAGATATGGGTAGCAAAAAAGATGTCTGCTCAAGCAGTTGGTGGGGCAGTTTCGCATAATCCAATTGCTCTTATTATTCCATGCCATCGTGTGGTTGGAGCTGATGGAAGTCTCACGGGATATGCAGGCGGAATCGAGCGAAAACAAAAGTTACTAGAGCTAGAACATGCAGATATATTAGCTAAGTAGGTTGTTGTGCACTGCACAAGTTTGTGTGGGCGAATGCAAATTTGTGTAACTGCCTAAGAAGATGCGCCAGAACGGGTGTTTGCAAGAACTTACATCAAAACGCATAGTCATCATATTAAGCAATTACGTGCATTAATCATCAATGAGAACTCTCACCATCAAAAACCGCTGCAAAACTCGCACGAAGTCAATCCGCTAGGTAACCTGCATCAGCTCAAAACGTGTGCCTATTGGCTTTTGCAATAAATGCATATAACCCTAATTGTTTTAAAATAGCAAGTTAGGTATAAATTTTGAGTTGCAGTTTTTGGCTTGAGCGTCATCGTGTACTAACACAGGACGCACGAGTATAAATACAAACACACCAAGCAAAAACTGCACAACAAATACTTTGCAAAATAAAAAGAGAAAACAAACAGATTGAAGGAATAGACGTGCTTAGTTCTGAAATTCGTGAAGCATTCTTAAAATTTTTTGAAGAAAAAGGCTGCAAGCGTATGCCATCTTCATCACTTATCCCCGATGACCCCTCGCTTTTGCTTACATCGGCGGGAATGGTTCAATTTAAACCATACTTTTTGCAGCAAAAGCAGCTTTCTGACGAATACATTGGAACAACGACCTGTCAAAAATGTGTGCGCACGTCTGATATAGAAAATATCGGTGTAACAGGCAGACATCTTTCGTTTTTTGAGATGATGGGCAACTTTTCATTTGGACGCTACTTCAAAAAAGAAATGTGCGCATGGGCACTGGAGTTCTCTACAGATATTCTCAAATTCCCTTTAGATAAACTCTATTTTTCAATTTATAAAGATGATGAAGAAACTGCAGAGATTTGGAAGAATCTAGGTATTCCCGCTGAGCGCATTATAAGGCTAGGAGAAGAAGACAACTTTTGGACAGCGGGTCCCACGGGTCCATGCGGGCCTTGTTCGGAGCTCTACTACGATCAAGGCGAGGAGTTTGGATGCGGAAGTCCAGACTGCGCGCCAGGATGTGATTGCGATAGATTTATTGAATATTGGAATTGCGTCTTTACACAATATGATAGGCAAGAAGACGGAACAATGGTTCCTCTTCCAAAAAAGAACATCGATACCGGCATGGGCTTAGAAAGAGTTGCCGCACTCACACAAGGTGTGCAAACAAATTATGAGTCCGACATTTTAAAATCGCTTATTGGCTTAGTTGAGAAGCTTACGAATCGCAAATATGGAAGCGATAAGCGTGACGACAAGGGAATGCGCATAATTGCCGACCACAGCAGAGCAGTTACATTTATGATTGCAGACGGTGTTTTGCCATCTAACGAGGGTCGAGGATATGTGCTCCGCCGCTTACTCAGACGCGCCGTTAGATACGGACACCTTCTAGGAATTGAAGGCATGTTCTTGTGCAAGTTCATAGATGAAGTAGATCGTCTTATGGGCGAATTTTATCCCGAGGTTCGCGAGAATTTGGTATTTATTAAGCGAATTGTGGAGTCGGAAGAAGAGAGATTTGGTCAAACGCTCGACCATGGACAAACATATCTTGACGAGGCAATCTCAAAGTTAGATGGCAAAGTTTTGCCTGGCGAGGTTGCATTTGTCTTGCATGATACTTACGGATTTCCAATTGATATAACCATTGAGATTTGCGAAGAGCATGAGATTAGCGTTGATCAAGATGGGTTTAATAAACTGATGGAGGAACAGCGCACACGTGCTCGCAATGCAGTTAAAGAAGATGCATGGTCTATGTTTAGAGATGTGTATTCTTCGCTGCCACACGAGATTGCTCCCACACAGTTTGATGGATATGAGAACAATTGTGGTCAAGGTCGTGTGTTGGCTATTGTTTCGGGGGGCGAGCTTGTATCGCATATAGAAGCGCCTGCAAACGACGTTGAGATTTTCTTAGACACCACTCCTTTTTATGGTGAGATGGGTGGTCAAGTTGGAGATACAGGCAAAATATCTAGTGTAGATGCTGGGTCTAATTCAGATCAAGAACAAGCTCAGACTCCAAATACTGATGGTGGCAATGCCAGCGCTCAAGCTAGCCCAGCTATGACATTTGAAGTTACAAACTGCACCATTCCAGAAAAGGGTTACATCAGCCATAAAGGCAACCTAACGAGTGGAAGTGTGCGCGTTGGAGACACCGTAGAAGCAAAGATAGACATAATTAGACGTGAGCGCATTCGCCGCAATCACACTGCTACACACATTTTGCATTATGCACTTCGCAAGGTGCTAGGTGAGCACGTAAAGCAAGCTGGATCGATGGTCGCTCCAGACCGCCTACGCTTTGACTTCACACATTTTGAGGGCATGTCTTCAAATCAAATTATGGAAGTTGAGACAATCGTTAACAACTGCATTATGCAAAATCATAAGGTCACATATTATGAAACCTCACTTGATCAAGCTCGTAAAGATGGCGTAACTGCTTTATTTGGAGAAAAATATGGCGAGGTTGTGCGAGTAGTTGAGTGCGGAGATTTCTCAAAGGAGCTTTGCGGCGGCACGCATGTGTCTAGAACTTCCGAGATTGGCCTAATAAAGATTTCTTCAGAAACATCAATCGGTTCTAATACTAGGCGTATAGAGGCAGTTACCAGCTTTGATGCTCTTAACTATCTAAATGAAAGAGTTGCCATTTTGGACGCCGCAGCTGTTGCTCTAAAGGTTGGACCTTTAGCAGTTGCTGGAATGGTTGGAACAGCTCTAAAGAAGATGCATGAGTTTGAAAAAATTGCCAAAAAGCTCAAAAACGAAAGCGATAAAAGCGACCTTAAGAGTTCTGTTATAAGCAGAGTTGAGCTGGAGGCTCCATATAAGCTTGAGTTTATAGTGCTAGATGGAATGGGTCCAAACGAGCTTAAGAAGTTTTGGGATTTGGCCAAAGGTAATGCTAAAGATGCTTATGCTGTGGTTTGTGCTTCTGCTGCAAAGGATGGTCATGTGGGACTTTTGGCCGCAGCAAACGATGCAGCTGTGCAAGCTGGATTTGACGCTGGTAAGGTAATTAAAGAAGTTGCACCTTTGGTAGATGGTCGCGGCGGAGGAAAGCCCAAGATGGCACTTGCAGGAGGCAAAGACGCATCGGGAATCGACAAGATTGCTGATGGAGTTATGAAGGCTTTGCGATAGATTTGCTGATGGCTTGCCTGCGGCATGCGCAGGAACACTTGCGTAAAAGCGCAACCAGTAAGGATAGTCGCTTGCAAGCGACAAAAACGGTCAAGCATGATGATCTTCTTGTTCATGTATACGGTGAGCACAGAAATTTAAGACCCAAAAGAGGCAAGGATAAACATTTGAGGGTTATAGCTCTCGACATAGGAAAAAAGCGAACAGGAATAGCGGCAAGCGATGCAAGTGCTAAAGTTGCTAGTCCTGTTAAAGTTCTAGATTCTGCAGATGTATTTGCTAATAGCAAAAACTTTAGATATTTGATTGAAGATTATGAACCCGAGCTAATTGTTGTTGGACTACCGCTTTCGATGGATGGACAAGAAAACGAACATGCAGCTTGGGTGAGGGAGCAGGCTAAAAAGATCGGTTTAGCTACAGGTATTGATGTTGAGTTTGTTGACGAGAGGCTTTCGTCTATAGAAGCAAAGAGAATTATGCACGAAGAAGGACTAACTGAACGCGATATGCGTGGTAAACTAGATATGGTTGCAGCTTCTATATTTTTGCAATCGTATCTTGATTCTATGGGGGTATAGGAGAAACTATGACCAGTGGAAACAACGACAAAAAGCGTGGTTCAAATCATGGAGGTTCTCATGTTAGAAAATCTAGCAGCATAGATGTTCCTTATTACGAAAGAAACCGCTCACCTCTGGCTAAACTTCAGGCAAGACAAACGCATAAGCGTGGAACTGCTATGTTTTCGCAATATGACACATCTGCCATACGCCCCAAAAAGAAAAACGGGGCAAAAATTGCAATAATTGTTGCAATAATTGTTGTTATTATAGGCGCTATCTTGTGGTCCACAAATGTGTTTGGGCTCCTTCCATCAGATGCTAAGGCAGACGTTAAACCAGGTGTTGCTGTTGAGGTAACAATCCCACAAGGTTCTGCCACAAAGGCAATTTCTACCATCTTATACGACAGCGATGTTATCGAAAACGAAAAAAATTTTTTAGCCGTAGTAAATGATAGGAGTGCTGCATCTGAACTAAAACCTGGAACTTATTCTCTAACTACACTCATGAATGTTGATGAGCTTGTAGACTTGCTAATAAAAGGACCAACATTTACAGGTCAAAAGCTCGCAATTCCAGAGGGGAAGTCTATTGAGGAGACTTCAGCCTTGGTGGAACAAGCCACAGGTATTTCTGCTTCAGATTTTTTGGCCGTAACAAAGTCTGCGCAAAGCTATTCATCTACCTACCCATTTTTGTCTAATTGTTACAATAATTCAATGGAAGGATATCTGTTTCCAAAAACATATGACATACAAAAGGGAGATAGCGCCGAGGCTGTGGCAAAAACAATGCTCGACCAGTTCAATAGCGAAATTTCAACTTTGGGCATAAGCTCTAGCGGCGCCAATGGACACTCTCTTGCAGAAATTGTTAATGTTGCATCGATGGTTCAAGACGAAACCTCTGTGGTAGATGAGATGCCAACAGTGGCTTCTGTTATTTACAACAGATTGTCACAGGGCATTCCTCTACAAATTGACGCCACTGTTGTTTATGCACTAGGGGAGTCGTATACAGGGGATGGCAAAGTAACTTATGCCGATTTGGAAGTCGATAGCCCATACAACACTTATAAAAATGCAGGTCTTCCTCCAGGTCCTATTAACTCGCCTGGAGCAGATGCTCTAAAAGCTGCTGCTAATCCAGCAAGCACCTCATATTTGTATTATTTAGCTCCAAATGGAAGTTCATCACACCAGTTCTTTGAAGACTATAATTCGTTTTTAGAAGCCAAAGGTGGTCAATAAATTTATTGTTGGGGCTTAGTCGCGCATGATGTTTTGCCTAACGTGTTATGAGCGCAAAATTTTCACTTATAAACAACACTTGGATTATCATCTTTAAAAATATCTGCTAAAAAAATTATGAGCATACTCAAGCCAAATGAATATTTAGAATCAGTTTCTCTAATTGATCTAGAGATGCTTATTCAGTGTAAAATTAAGTGCCTTCTTCTCGATATGGACAACACTTTGCGTCCAAGGGATACAGGTGTGGTTCCCTGCGATGTTCTAGACTGGATAAATCAAGCCAAACAGATGGGTTTTGAGCTCTGTATTGTGTCTAACAATTGCCATAAAAGCGTGATTGAAGATGCATCTCAGCTGGGTTTGAGCGTAGTCAATAAGGCTCTAAAGCCTCTTCCTTTTGCATTTAGAACTGCACTTAAAAAGTGCGGTTGTGTTTCTTGCGAAGCGGTTGTTATAGGAGATCAACTTCTGACAGATGTTTTGGGCGCAAATCTATGTGGATTAAAGTCCATTTTGGTAGTTCCACAGTGCAAAAAAGATATTCAAATTACAAGCTTTGTTAGAAAAATAGAAAACAAGCTAATAGATAAGTATTTTCCTAAGGGTCCAACTCATGAATGATTTTTTTGTAGATTTTGTTTTGTGCTTGTTTTAAAGGTTTGAAAGCTTAAGGGCTCGAGAACACATACCACAAAATTCTTACCAAAATCTTAACCAAATCTAACAAATTGGTTACTAGAATGCTTAACCAAATCTAAACCGCAACATTTGTGCGCACATTTAATAATTCAACCGTGGTATGCTGTGTTGACATTTTTTGAAGAAAGGAGAAATTTAGATGTTAGATATGAATATGGGTGTAGTTGGTTATCCAGTTGAGCATTCGCTATCTCCAAAAATACATAATGCATTATATGAGGAGTTTGGGCTGCCTTGGCATTACGGATTTTTGCCAGCTCAAACAAAGGGAGAATTTGAAGCAATTATTGCTGATGGCAAAAACTGTGCTATGCAGGCGCAGAATCTGACCAGCAAAAATGCTTTTGTTGGTTTTAACGTAACAATGCCACATAAAATAAATGCGTTTGAGATTGCAGATAAAAGGAACGTGTCATCATTTCTAACTGGGGCAGCAAATACTGTTTCGCTTATAAAAGACGGACAAGCAAAAGAGCAAAAAATCATAACTGCTTGTGATACCACAGATGGAGAAGGCGCATGTAGGGCTCTAGAACATATAGGTGCTAAGGTGTCTGAGTCTAAGTTTATGGTTTTAGGAACTGGAGGAGCAGCAACGAGCATCGTTGTGAGCGCACTGCTTCGCGGCGCAGATAAAGTTACCATGGTTTCGAGAAACAAAAAACATGCACTCGATGTTGCAAACAAAATTTTAGCTCGCATTGATGCAGCATATTCCGATGGGCTATTAGAGACATGGGGGTTTGGTGATGACACGCGCAGCATCTGGTGGTCAACTCACGATGTTGAAAGTATTGCAATGGATTATGATGAGGCACAAAAATGCTGTCAAGAATACAATATTATCGTCAATGCAACTCCTCTTGGAATGAAACAAGATGACCCATCACCTGTGCCAGCTAAGTCATTTAATAAAGATCAGTTTGTTATGGATGCGGTATATGCGCATGGGCTTAGTGCCTTTAGAAAATATGCCAATGATGCGGGTGCAAAATCTATAGATGGTTTATCGATGCTAGTTGAGCAGGCAATTTTATCCATGGCAATATGGATGCAAAATGCAGACTTGCAATTCTCCACTTTTGATAAGCGTATCTATTCAACACTCAGTGCGCAAGGTATTGAACTTCCATATCGTTTTGGTACAAGGGGGTGTTAATAATGACAGATAATGAATCTTCTAAAACAAACTGTACAACAGATAACCTGTCTAATTGCGAGAGCACACAAAATATATTAGATGGGATGCTAAAACTTGCTGCAATTTTGTGTATATGTTCGCCATTATTTTTAGTTGGCGGATGCTTGTTGTCAAATTATGAACCTAAAGCTAGTGTTGTAACTGAGCCCACAATTTATGTAGACGCAATGTCGGCTATGGCAGTTCTTACTTTTGCAATTTCTGCATTTACACTAGTTTGCATAGCTATAAAAGACATCAAAACAAGAACAATTCCAAATAATGTTATATATCCTCATATTTTGTGTTCTATTTGTTTTATGCTTGCATGTTATTTTTGTTTTAGTGGACTATCTTTAGACTCTACAATAAGTGCACTTATACAAATGTGCTATGGACTTGTATTTTCTATCTTACTTTTTGGAATTGCTCTAGGGTTGTCGTATTTTTTGCGCAGACGTAGAGTTGTAAAAGCAAAAATAGATGATAAATCTGATGGTAAAGAAGTTAAGTCGAATACAGGCACATCTTCAAAATCTGGAGTCTGCAAAAATCCTCTAATAGGAGGGGGAGACTTAAAACTCGTTGGGTCTTTGTCACTGCAACTTGGACGCGATATAGTACCCACAACAGCAATAGCATGTGTAATCGGAATAATTTGGTCAGGTATTTTTCGCAAGCAAAATTTTCCTTTTGGGCCATGTTTAGCATTTCCAGCTATTGCTTTGGCGTTAATAAGATTAATTGCCTCTCTTTAATAGGTATAATCAAAAATATAGTTTGCAAACATATAAGACATGCAGGCATAGATAAATTAGATAAATGCACAAGGCGGTTTAAAAATTGAAATATATTAGCGCAGGCGAATCACATGGCAAGGCTTTAAGTGTAATAGTGAGCGATGTTATTGCTGGTATTGAGATAGATCAAGCACCTATAGACGCAGACCTTGCAAGAAGACAGAGTGGATATGGTCGCGGCGGCAGAATGAAGATAGAGACAGATTGTGCAGAAATTTTGTCGGGTGTAAGATTTGGAAGAACAATTGGATCTCCAGTTTCGCTTTTGATTAAAAATCATGACTTTCAAAATTGGACTTCCAAAATGGCATCTCAAGGTGAACCGCCTCAAGATTTGATAAAAGAACAGTCGCCAAGACCAGGGCATGCAGACTTGGTGGGCGCACTTAAGACAAATACAGACGATTGCCGCAATATATTAGAAAGAGCAAGCGCAAGAGAAACAGCATGCAGAGTTGCCACTGGGGCTATTGCTAAGGCTATGCTTTCACAGCTTGGAGTTGAGATTGCTTCTTATGTTACACGCATAGGTCAAGCAGAAGTTCCAGCAAGCTTTTTTCAAAACAATGGCGTAGTCTTTCCAAATTCAAAAACCGACGAGTCTGAAACAAGATGTCCTGACTCAGCAACAACGAGTGTTATGAAAGAGCAAATAGACATAGCAAAAAAGCAAGGTCAGTCGCTTGGAGGATGGTTTGTTGTTAGTGCAACTGGATTGGTTCCAGGTTTAGGAGGGTATGCATCTGCAGACGATAGACTTACATCAAAACTAGGCGCAGCAATGTTTTCGATACCTGCAATAAAAGGTGTAGAGTTTGGTATTGGATTTGAATGTGGCAAGCTTTTTGGTGGGAATGTTCACGACCCAATTGCCTATAGCAATGATAGAGGATATTTTCGCAAAAGCAACAATGCGGGTGGACTTGAAGGAGGCATGACCACAGGTGAACCCCTGTTAATACGTGCGTGTATGAAGCCGATTCCAACACTTACGTCTCCACTAGAAACCGTTAATATTTCAACGCATAAGCCAGAACTTGCATCTAAAGAGCGTTCTGATGTATGTGCAGTTCCTGCTGCTGCTGTAGTAGGAGAAGCTGAGGCAGCAATTGTGCTGGCAAATGCATATCAAGAGATGTTTGGAAGCAGCTGTATGCAGGACATGAAACGAGAAGTTTTAAATTATATGGAGCGAATTTCTAAATGAGTGCACGAGCTAAGAAGCATAAAAATAGTGAGTCGCATGCACTTGTGAGCTCTCAAAATATAAGTTCATCTGTTTGTGCAAGCAAACCAAGTCCAGATCAGCATATCTTTTTGATAGGTTTTATGGGCGCGGGCAAGTCAACTGTAGCCAGAAAACTTGCAATGTGGTTTGGCAAAATTTCATACGACATGGATATAGGCATTGTGCGCATGGCAGGAAAATCAATTCCTCAAATATTTAGTGATGAGGGCGAAGCAGGATTTAGGAATTGGGAACGCAAATATCTTGAATACCTCAAAGGATTAACCCCAGGCGTTGTTAGCTGTGGTGGTGGAATAATTACAAATTCGCAAACGAGAGCAGAGCTTAAAAAACTGGGTTTTGTTGTATTTTTGCAGGTAGATATAGACGAGGTTTATGAAAGAATTTCTTCGATAAAGTCTCGTCCGCTGCTTAGTCAAGACAGACAAAAGGCGATAGATTTGCTTGAGAGTAGAACTCCTCTTTATTTAGAATGTGCAGATTTGGTATTTGATACGTCTGGCAAAAGTTCTAACAGAGTAGCAAGCGAGCTCGGAGATTTGCTTTTTGAAAACAAGGAAGGCGCAAAATGAGTACAAGGTCGATAGAAGTTTCGCTAGGCGATAAAAGAAGCTACAACATAAATATAGGCGCAGGCATAACTGAACAGTTAGGCGAACAAATCGCTAGCCTCACTCCATATAGACATATTGCTCTAATTTGTGACTCAAATATTGCACCTTTGTATGCAAAAAAAGTTAGCGACATTTTATGTGACAGAGGATTTTTGGTAGACAAAATTGTGTTTGCGGCAGGCGAGAGATCTAAGTCGTTGTCTATGCTTGAACAAATTCATACGCAGCTTTCAAACTATAGATTCACAAGAGAATCTATTGTGGTAGCACTTGGCGGGGGAGTTGTGGGAGATCTGGCAGGTTTTGCGGCTTCTACATACATGAGGGGTGTTTGCTTCGTTCAAGTTCCAACCACTCTTTTATCAATGATTGACTCATCGGTTGGAGGCAAAAACGGAGTTAATGTAGCGGGTGTTAAAAATTTAGTTGGAAATTTTGCACAGCCTATATATGTGTCTATAGATACTAATATGCTTAATTCTTTGCCTGAGTTAGAGTGGAAATGTGGATTTGGAGAGATGGCAAAGTCTGCAGTTATCGACTCTATGGACTTTAGCAAATGGCTTATGGATGCTTCATCTGAGCTTGTGCAAGGAGATAGCGCAACAGTAAACGAGGCAATTGCTAGAACTGTTGAATTTAAAGCAAAGGTTGTAATGGCAGATGAGCACGAAAGTTCGCTTCGCAAATGCCTAAATTATGGGCATACACTTGGGCACGCAATAGAGGCTATTTCTCAAAAGCCAAAAATCTTGCATGGTATTGCAGTTTGTGAGGGAATGAGATTTGCAGCTAAGCTGGCATGCAAATTTGGAGTTGCTTCTGCGGAGTTTGTTAATAAACAAGACAAGCTTTTAAGTTCACTTAAGTTAAATCCTCTAGAACAAGCCTACGACGTTGACCTCATCTTAGATAAAATGATTCATGATAAAAAAGGCAATGGTCGAACAATAAGCTTTGTTTTGCCAAAAGACTTTGGAGCTTGGGAAACGGTTGAGCTTGAGCCCGATGTTGTTCGAGGCGCACTCTTAGAATGGATGGCTTCTAAATCTTAAATTGCTTGTATAGACTTTGCTCGTTAAACTTGTTAGGAAATATTATGTTACGCAAAATAAATGTTCTAGTAGTAAATGGTCCTAATCTAAATATGTTAGGAATAAGAGATCCTGAGGTTTATGGAGTGCAAACTCTTGAGCAAATTAACGAATATATCAAAACAAGTTTAACCGGAATTGAACTTAGACTTGCAGAATATGGCATGGAAGCTTGTATTTCTGTTAGTTTTTTTCAGTCTAATCATGAGGGTTTGCTCATAGATTGCATACAAGAATCACGTCTGAGTTATGATGGCGTTGTTCTAAATCCTGGAGCTTATACTCATTATTCTTATGCAATTCATGATGCGATAGATGCGATAGACATTCCTGTGGTTGAGGTGCATCTAAGCGATATTTCAACACGTGAAGAGTTCAGACGCATTTCTATTACTGCTCCTGCATGCATTGGGCAAATAAAAGGCTTGGGTCGTCGTGGCTATGTGGATGCAATTGAGATGTTAGCAGCACATATTTTAAATAATGGCGAGCTTATATAATTTTGGAGGAGTTTGCAATATGGGTCAAGAGCCAAATTTGGACACAAAGCAAGGCATAGAAAATGAGTTAGCTACAGACGACTGCGCTTCTATTGCTAAAAAAAGACGTGAGGCCTTAATTTGCAAAGTTGGCGAGCAAAAATTAGATGCATATTATTGCAGGAATACTTCTGATATAAGGTGGCTTACAAATTTTGATGGAGTATTCGATTCAGAAAATGCACATCTAGCTCTTGTATGCGGCGATGACGTAATAGTTCATACAGATTCTAGATATTTTGAGGCAATGGATTATCATAAAGCTAAGGGCAGCCTCAAAATTTCTAATGATAAAATCTCTCATTCTGAGTTTGCAGCAGACAAGTTAAGCGATATTGTCGCCTCAAAATCTTACAACCGAACAATATACATTGGTGTAGAGCCAACCATGGAGCTCCATGAATACAATACCCTAATAGAAAAACTAAACTCCAAAAATATTGACTTTGAGATTAAAGAAGCAAAAAATCCAGTGCGCAAGCTGCGCAAAATCAAGGATGCTTCAGAAATTTTGCTTATAAAAAAAGCTCAGCAAATAACAGATGCGGCTTTTGGGTCACTACTAAAATGCATAACTCCCAATATGACCGAAAAAGAGATTGCTTGTGAACTAGAGTATATAATGCGAAAGCAAGGTGCTGCATCAATTGCATTTTCGACAATAGCAGCGAGTGGAACACATGGTTCTATGCCACACGCAGTGCCTAGCGATAAAAAACTTAAAAAAGGTGAGTTTTTAGTTCTAGATTTTGGAGCCAAATATCTTGACTATTGTTCAGATATGACTAGAACTATTGCTATAGGGCAACCAAGTCGTGAGATGGAAGATGTTTACAAGGTAGTTTTAGAAGCGCAGACTCAATGCAAAGAAATGATTGCTGAAGGAGTTGAAAATAAGGAAGTTCACGAGCTTGCCAACAAAGTTATTTCTGAAGCAGGATATGCTGGCAAGTTTACACATTCTTTGGGTCATGGGGTTGGTATTGACATTCATGAAGAACCCAATTTGAGTCCAAAGAGCACTGACACACTAGCACTTGGCAACGTTGTAACCGTAGAACCTGGAATTTATATCCCAAATAAATTTGGCGTTAGGATAGAAGACTTTGGCGTAGTTAGCCAAAATGGATTTGATACATTTACTTCGAGCACTCATGAGCTTCAAGTTATAGATTAGTTCGCACATCTTACGTTGCGTCGCATAGATAATCACGAACTCTCATGCACAGTCCATTTTGGGCCGTGCTTTATTTATGCCCCCTTTTGTAGGCTTAATCAAATTTATCCAACTCACGAGCAATATAAATACAACATACAAAAATCCTAAAAATTTTTCTTGAATATATTGCTTATAGCATATAAAATCTGTAAAATATCTAAATTTTAATACAATTAAAAGAAAAACAAGAGAAAATTTAGACGTTAAATACAAATACATGTGTTTATCAAACAATTCATGTATTTGTGGTATCTGTAAGTTTTTGTAGGAAAAAAGGAGTGCCAATGGAAATTACCAAAACAAAAACATGGAAGAAAGCAATAAATGTATTTTTTGCATTTATGCTTATGTTTTCATGTGTTCCAATTCGGGCGTTTGCTCAAGATGGAACAGGTTCTTCGGGCGTATCTGAAGAACAAAACATTGTGACAGGTGAACAGAAGACGCAGCAACAAAATGAAAATGAGGCAACGCTTCAAGCACTTTCATCATCAAATTATGTTTTTATACAAAGCACAAAGGACGCAAATAGCAGCTATTCATATGTATCTGGAAGCATAAAAGCAGGAACAGAGCTTTGGGCAAATGTGTATGAAGCAGACAATTCAGGCAGCTATTATTCAACTTATAATAGTGTTGCCAATGACGGAACTTTTTCTTATCAATGGATGAAAGCTTCAACTAAGTCTACAACTACATCAGATTATACAGACATCGAGGGGGCTACATCTCAAAATCTAAATATCACTGAGTCTTTGGCAACAAGCTTGGCAGGAAGTTATATTGCCGTAAAAGTCACATCTGGCGATACAACTTTATACGGACCAAATTCTACATCTGGATCTGGCATCAATTCATATAGGATTCCAGGACCTGTGATGCTTGCCGGTCAAGCAGAGCTTTATAGAGTTACCATGGATAATACTTCACCATCAGTTGGAGACACAATCACAGCAACTGCATACACAGATTTTTCAACGCAAGCTGGAAGTGATATAAATGTTACTTGGGAGTGGTCATATTCAGATTCTTCAAATGGAACATATACCACAATTGAAAGTGCTACAACCAATACTTTAACTATCACAGAAGACTTGCAAGGAAAATACATTCAAGTCTCAGGCAATGCCGGAGTGGGTGCTAAAACTACCAAAACATCAGATGCTGTAATGGCAAAAGGATTAAAAAAGCTAAGTGGAGTTGAACTAACAGCTCCCTCAAAAACAATTGGAGCTACGCTTAGCGCTAAGGCATATACGGGTTCATCTTATAGTCCAACATATGTTGATGAGGGCGTAACTTATACATGGAAATACACAATATCTTCTCCATCTTATTCAACAACATGGACAACAATAGAGGGACAAACGTCAAGCACATTTACGGTAACCAGTGAATACGAAAATTGCTATATATCGGTAGACGCATATGCTGGCGTAAATACTGTTAGTTTGTCATACTACAGTGCCCCAGGTCCATTTTTAGCAGAGGGTGCAGTTACAATTTATGCTGTATCTATCATTAACCCAGCTACAGAAGCAAGTGTATTTGCAGTTGGAGATACAGCAAAGGCAAGAGCCAAAGAACAAGGCGCTAGCGACTTTATTGACTCTAGCAATCTAAACTACCAATGGAAACAAGGCGACACTAACAAGGGTCCTTGGACAAATATCGAAGGAAAAACATCAGAAACCATAACACTAGACTCAAGTCTAGAGGGCAAATACATCAACTGTGAGGTTTCTTCAAAAGTTGGCAGCAGTTCAAAAGAATCTAGTAGGGGTTCATTGGTAGCAGCCGCAGGTTCGGTAAATGTTACGAGCGTAACTCTTGATAAAACAGGGGAGCTAACTGTTGGAGATGAACTAACTGCTACTGCAAATGCCGCATCTGGCGATGTTACAGAAAACGAAAATGTGTCGTGGAGCTGGTATTATGGCGACTCATCTTCTAGTGCAACAACTCAAATTGCAAATGCAAATACAAATAAGCTAACTGTTACATCAGATATGCTTGGCAAGTATATAAAAGTTGTTGCAAATGGTGGATATGGTGATGTCTACAAAACTGCTGGTCCTGTAAAGATTGCAGGCGGAGTTGATCTTTATAATGTTGAGGTCTCAGGCAGTGCAAAAGTTGGAAACACTCTAGCAGCTACTGCTTATAAAACAAACTCTTATACCACTGTTTCAGACTCAGACATAGTTGCATATCAGTGGCAATATTCTGATACAAAAACAACCTCAGATTCTGCTTTTAAAGACATCGAGGGAGCAACTCAAAAAACATACGAAGTAACAGATGCAATGCTTGGAAAATACATTCGCGTGAAGGCAACAAGCAATGCTTCGGTTGTAAGCACAAGCAAGAAGAGCTCATATAGCACAAGTAGTGTAGATCCGCTAGGTCCTGTAACACAAGCAGGCGCATACGAGCTATCGTCTGTGGCTGTTTCGTCTTCCGGACAATCTATGCAGGCAGGCTCTACAATTACTCCACAAGCAAAAGTGCAACAAAGCGCATATTATGAAAGCAATGTGCCAGAGGATGCTAAGCTAACTTATAAGTGGCTGGTATCAGACTCTTCAACAGGTGAATTTGTTGAGCTAGATTCAACAAAATATACATACAATACAGCCGACGGCAAACTTGTTTTAGATGAGTCTTTGGTTGGAAAATATTTGCAAGTTAGTGCAAATGCAATTACAAACACGGTAAACTCTTCGGCGCTAAAGGTTCTAGGCGCAAATGAGTATGATCTTTTGCGTGTTAATACTTCGCCATCTACAGGTGATCTAATTACTGGAGACACGATAAGCGCAACAGTTTATGCCAAAAGAATGGATGCAACCTCCTTATACGGAGACGATGTATCCGACAGAGAGGGAGTCACATACCAATGGTATGTTGGAAATTCAGCAGATGTTGATGACTCCTCGTTTACAGCAATTGCAGATGCAACTTCAAAAGAGCTTGTGGTTCCTGCAACTGCTGGCGGAAAATATCTAAAAATTGTGGCTACAAGTGCTGCAAATAGTGTGTCGGCTTCGTTCCCAAATCAAGTAATTGATGGAAGCACTTTAGATGGCTTGGTGTCAAAGCTTAATAAAGACAGCTTCCGCCTAGCTCCAGAATATGGAAAAGATACCAATGTTAACGACATGCTTCTAGCCAAGATTAACTCTTATGGAAGCTATGAAGATGTATCCGTAAAAGTAACTTCTGCAAATAATCCATGTGATAGAACAGAGGGTGTTTCGGGCAAGGTATCTGCCACAGACGACACAACTAACGGAGACATTGAATACTTCTTTATCGATCCAGCTAAAGCTAGCTATTCGCTAGAGACTCAACGTCAGCTCGAAGTTACATTTGAAATAACTATGGGCACACAAACTGTAACCTATAAACCATCAAGAGCAACATCTCTTGCTTGGGATGAGACTAAAGCCACTGAGGCACTTGAGGCTGCAGCAAATACATTGGCTATTGGCTATGCAACCGGAGATACAGCTTTCTCGGTAACTCAAGACGTTACTTTGCCTAATAAGGGCACAGATGCCACATGGGCTAACGTTGCTTGGAAATCATCTTCAGAGGATAGCGTCAAAATTAGCGGTTACAGTTGGGACGCAAATAGCACCGGTAAGGTTTCGCGTGCAGCAACAGATAAGACGGTCTATCTAACAGCCACGCTTTCTATGTCAAGATCTGGTGGATTTTCTACTACATATGAGAAAGAATTTGAAATTACTGTAAAGGGAGATCCTGAGAAGGTATCCGAGGATATTGCAAAGCTGCAAGCTCAGATTGATGCCACATTTATCTACGACAATATCAAATACTTTGAGACCGAGGATGTCTCAGATTACACAGGACTTACAAACGATCAACAACTTCCAAGACCCACAATTTTGGGTATCGATGGTGGAGAGTATTCTATAAAATATACGGCAACAGATGGAACCGACTCCACAAACCAGCCTATTGTGACTAATGGGTACCGCACCTACGTATATCAAGATTTGCCAGGTGGTCAGAGCAAGAAATCTTCTATCACACTCACAGTAACCAACAAACAAAATGCCGCGGTTACTGCAAGCAAAACACTTGAGTTTACTGTGGCTCCAATGAATCAAGCCGATCTAGATAAAACAGTTGCTCTAATGGAGGCAGCCAAAGCTGGATATGCTCAAGCAATTTTGGATGGACAAAACATAAATTCTGTAACTCAAAACATGCATGCGTTCCAAAAAGCATATTATGATGCAGAAGGAAATCTTGCTTGGACTTATAACTACGAAGATACCAACAAAGCTGGTTGGGGAATTGTTCCTGTTGAGCTTCCTGGATACGACTCAATGAGCTGGATGGATTGGAGATTGTTTAAATCTTCAAAGAGCACAGTTATACAAAGCGAGAATCTAGTAGTTACTCAACCCCAATACAACACAAAAGTAACAATTAACTCAAGTCTATCTAGTGATAAGTATGCTCGCTATGCTGAGCGCTATCCGGATAATACAACCTTTGCAAAGCTAAAAGAACAGCCTGTATCTGCTACTGTTACGGTTCTAGGAACTACCGGACAAGACGATCCAAATGCAGGCAAGACTTTTACGGTTACTGCAAGGGTAACAGGCATAAGTGAGCTCGATGCAAGCAATAATTACACAATCGAGTCGTGGATTCCTACAACAGAAGTCACACTTCCTGCCGACGAAGACACTAATGCTTGGAACGTATTTACAAGCTTACTGGACAAGGCCAATTATACATATAGCTTCACTGATGGTGAATATAGCGGAATTCCAGCCTCTATCACTTCACCGCAAGGTCGCAAGCTAGGCATGACAAGTGACGGAACAAATTGGAGCTACTGGTCATTTGTTATAAATGGCGAATATGCTTCTACATATCCAACACTTCAAACTGTTAGTGAAGGCGATGTAATAGAGCTAGTTTACATTAGTGGTCAAGGTACCCTAAAGAAAAAATCAATCTCTGATGCCGTTGTTGAGATGGATAAAAAAGCTAAGTATACCGGAGAGGAGATTGAGCCTAATATCGCAGTCACACTTGATGGCACAGAGCTTATTAAAGACAGAGATTACACTGTGGCTTATAAGGATAGAGACGGAAACATCTTAGAGGGCGCTCCAGTTGAACACGGCGTTTATACGGTTGTTCTTAAAGGTATAGAAGATTATGAGGGCACAGCTCCAGCTGGCACTTTCACCATTACCAAAACAACAGATTCCTTTAAGCGCCTAGGCGGCACAGATCGCAATGGAACAATGTCTAAGATTGTAGAAGAGGCATTTAATGCAGGCTCTTGCACAGAGGCAATTGTTGCTTCCAACTCCTCTTTCGCAGACGCATTAGCCGCATCATCTCTGGCTGGTGTTCTAGATTGTCCAATAATTCTTACAGATCCTAGTACGCTATCTGAAGATGCTGCAACACAAATTAAGCGTGTTGCGTCTAAGGATGGTTTAATTGTTTCTGTTGTTGGTGGATCTGCAGCTGTTAGTGATGATGTATTTAAGCAGATAGAGAACCTAGATTGTGTAACCACAGTTGATCGTATTTTTGGCGCAACACGAATAGAAACTGCCGATGCAATATATGAGGCAGGAGCAGGAAATTGGAGTGATACTGCAATTGTTACCAAAGGCGAAGATTTTGCAGATGCACTCTCAATTTCTTCTTATGCTTATGCTTCTAAGTCACCAATCTTTTTGGGAGTAAAAGGCGAACTTGCAGATTCTAGTGCAAAAGCAATAGAAGATGGAGGATTTAAAAACATAGTTATTGTTGGTGGTGATGGAGGAGATACCGGAATTAAAGACTCTGCAATTTCTCCACTAGGCAAAACCTCTACTCGTCTAAGCGGCAAGACCAGATTAGAGACATCTGTTGAAATTGCTAACTGGGTAATGGGCAATTCTTCAGATTATGCTGTACAACCAAGTGTTGTTTTATCTTGCGATGGACTAGGCATTGCATCTGCATACGACTTCCCAGATGCTTTATCGTCAGCTTCTTTCTTGGGCAAAAATCGCTCCGTGCTTTTGCTTGCAAGCGATAGTGAAACAGGTATAAAAAATGTAAAATCTATGGTCTCACAAAACAAAGATCTCTTGTCTAAAGGTTATATTTTTGGAGGAGATGCTGCAGTTAATGAGACAATTGCAAAAGCAGCTAATGATGCTTTGAAGGAGGAGTAAAACATCAGTTTTTGTCTAAAGTTTTGCTGCTGATAAAAGATTTTTAGATTTAGCTAAAGCTGCCTTGTGTGAAAATGCGAGGCAGCTTTTTTATTTTTGAGTGTGGCTATAAAAATTATGTAGGATGTTTTTTGCCGATTGCAAACTAAGAAGTGCATTTCTTTGGCTGACCTGGTTTTCTTCCCCACACTCGCGCACTGGAGCTTGGCCTTTTAGCTCTTCACTCTCTCGCTTAGCAAAGATCTCTTGTCTTTGCAATTTTTTATTTAGGTTTATTAAGCGGTGCGTCTTACATCTAGAATACGCCGTGCTCACAGCTTGCATTTGTGCTTTATGCAAAGTTTGGAAGCCGTAAATGCAACCAAACTTCCATAGACGTAAGCAAGCTGCTTACGTGGATCCTTTCGACCGCATCTGCCATGGACTAGCGCACACTTACAAGTGCACGCGCAACCACAGACCCAAAGAAATGCTTGCCTACAAGTTTAGCATCATGCCCTAAATGCTTGCACGCATATCTACCACACTCGGCATACTGTGGCCACAAATATTTCATGAGCCCCTGCGTCACGCAATATTTTAGAAGCACAATTAAGAGTTGCGCCTGTCGTAAAAACGTCGTCTATCAAAAGGATGTGTTTGTTCTTAAGTGCTGAGTGGTTGGCTTCTAGCTCAAAAGCCTCTGACATATTTTGTGTGCGCTGTGTTTTGTTAAGTTCACGTTGGTCTGCTCTATCATATGTCTTTAGTGTTCGCGCAGCTTCAATTCCAATTAGACTAGATAAGCTATCAGCAATTAGCTGCATATGGTCATATCCACGTCTTGCAATTGCTGCAGGCGTTGCAGGTATATATGTTAGAAGATCTGGTGTTGCATGAGGGCTAGACTTGAGCTGGACCACAGACTCTTTGCGGATCCTTCCAAACCCAGCTTTTGGAAGACATCCATCATTTTTAAGTGCATCAGCAATAAAGTTTGCCAACAGACCTGCAAGACGCAATTCTCCTTGGTCTTTAAAGCATTTAATTAGCCGTGAACTTTCATTGGTATATTCCATAGCACATGTTGCACTCGAAAAGTTATGTTCTACCCTACCATCTCTATTCCAACATTCGGTGCATTCGATTTTTCCATATGGAGTTCCACATTTTCTGCACGAGTTCGCCTGCACTATTAGTGGAAGTGCGTCTAAGCATTGGTCGCATAAAAGCTTGCCTGGCATGTCGCAAATAACGCATCTCGTTGGCCATGCAAGCTCTAAAAGACCTGTCCTAGAGTCTTTTGCTAGAGTTGAGATAGTATTTGTTAGTCTTTCAATCATAAAAAGATGATTGCACATAAAACTTACCAAACTCTAAACCAGATCTAAATAAAATCTAAACCAGATCTAAACCAAATCTAAACCTCGTGCCTTACAGGCTAAATTTAAAAATACAGTGCATGTAATGCTAGGTTGTGTTTCCTAGATGTATATTGAGTATGTCTCAAATGCAACACCTTAAGGTGTGCAAAATAATGGTATTTAGATGTTGAGCATAGAATGGTGAGCCAAAATTCCCACAATTAGTGGTAGAGTATAGATAGTTAATTAACAAAAGCGAGCTGCATTTATGTGAGTCGCTAAGTTTTATTGCAATTAGACTAGAGAGGTTCTAGATGAAAAAGGTTCGTATAACAGGTTTGGTTTTAGCTGTAGCACTCGGCGCAGCTATGTGTTTTGTTCTAACAGGTTGTGGCACCAGCGGATCTAAAGACGTTTCGCTGCAGTCAACAGTGTCCGACTCAGCGCTAATAACAGCTGGAACTCTTACAGTTGGCGTGGATACATCACAGCCTCCTTTTGCATCTATAACAACCGGAGATACAAATTCAGATGGAAAAACATCTTCAAACAAAATTGTTGGTCTAGATGTTGATGTAGCTGCAGAACTTGCTGATGAGCTTGGTCTTAAGCTCAAAGTTGTAGACCTAGCTGATGCTAATGCAAACAACTCTCTAAAAGAGAAAAAGGTAGATATGTTTATGTCTGCAACGGGCACACAAAATGCTAACGGAGAGCGTTCGTTGGTGGGACCGTACTTAAACAACAGTCCAGCAATTTTTGGTTTGAATGATGGTTCTTCTAGCACAGTCAAACCAGATGCTCTAAAAGACGCAAAGGTCGCAGCCTACAAAGGAAGTGCTGCTGCAACCACTGCGGTTCAGTATTGCTCAGCCACAAACATGACACTATCTGACTCAATGAAAAACATGTTCCAATCGCTAGAAGATCAGTCGGTTCAATATGTTGTTGCAGACGTGGTTTCGGGCGGATACATGTCTATGCTATACAATGGTGTTGTTTGCAAGGGCACTTTTGATGGTGAAAGTGGAGTTTATATGGCTGTCTTGCAAAGCAACTCAGATTTATCTCAATCGCTAACAAAAGCACTTCAAACAATTCAAAAAAATGGAGTGCTAGATGTTGTAATTTCAAAATGGTGCGGGGAGGCAAGTGTTAATTATGCACTTCCACAAACCACTACAAACTAGGAGGTTTGACGTCAATAAATTAGCACATGCAGTTAGGAAAATTTTAGAAACGAGGTACTGAAGATGGATATCAAAATTACTGGTCGCAAAATGACTGTTACAGAACCACTGAAAGATTATGTTAATTCAAAAATCGGATCTGCCATGAAGGCATTTGATATATCTCCTATGAAAGCAGATGTGGTTTTGCACGTAGAAAAAAATCCAGCAAATCCAAATCCTGCTGTGTGCGAGATAACTCTTATTGCAAAAAGACATATTATTCGTACAGAAGAAGCTGGCGAAGATATGTATGCTGCTATTGATATCGCCGCAGCTAAAGTTATGCGCCAGTTGCGCAAATATAAGACCCGCGTTTTGGATAAAAAGTTTAGATCCGAAAAGCCTTCTACGCAGCTTATTCCAACAGAGTCTATCGACGACATTGCACAAGATATAGAGCGTGATGAGGATGTTGTAAGAGTCAAAGAGCTCGAGCTGCAACCACTTACTGAAGAAGAAGCTCTTATCCAAATTGATTTGCTGGGTCACGACTTCTTTATGTATCAAGACAAGATTTCGGGTTCTGTGCATTTGTTATACCGCCGTCATGGAGGCGGATACGGTCTAATTAAAGCCGTCTTGTAAAAAATAAGAAGCTAAAAACTTGCATTTTTTGCAGTATTATAAATAAGCATAAAGCAGGTGTCTTCGGGGTAGGGAGGCACCTGCTTTTTTGATTATATGTAAGGAGATGCCAAGTTTTGTGTACCAAGGTTGCGGCTTTGCGGTTTTTTAAGCTTTGCCTAAAGCTCCTCAATAAAGCCTACGCGGAAGTTTGAAAATACTACTTCGCCCTCATCTTGAGTTGCATCTAGATCCACATCTGCGGCAAGTGCAAAATCGTGATCTTGCTGCGGGTCACTAAAGATTTGACGAACATGCCAAATATGTGCAGACTCTTCGTCGCCCTCATCAATGATAAAAAATGCAGACGAACGCGCATCGCCATCAGTGAGAATTTCTTCATGAACCTCGTAGTAGCAATTAAGCGCATCGCGCCATTTTCGCTCTCCAAATTCCCATTTTGCATCTAGCTCACCCAAACGATCAGCCTGATGCAATGAAGCCATGCGC
This sequence comes from Senegalimassilia sp., assembly GCA_963661535.1. Classification (GTDB taxonomy): domain Bacteria; phylum Actinomycetota; class Coriobacteriia; order Coriobacteriales; family CADBOM01; genus CAVLCC01. The sequence goes on along the minus strand of CAVLCC010000005.1, from coordinate 11,207 downwards.
ACGCGCATAAACAGAGCATTTCGCACAAGCAAGCGCACTCCGCGCCTGTCTTGAACCACTGCATCAGTACTAGGTGGTGCACTCTGACTATCTTCAAGAGTTGTGCCCGAATTCTCCCACTCATTTACAAGACTTGAGTCAACTGCTCGCACCAAAAAGTCGAGCCATGACACAACATCTTCTAGTTGCTCGTTTCGCTTAGAGATGGGAACCGTGCGGCTAAGTGCCTTATAAGCGTCCGACAAATAACGCAAAAGCGTGCCCTCACTGCGTTCTATTTTATATCTAGAAACATAAGTATTAAAGTCAGACACAGTTTCGATCATATCGCGCACAACCGACTTTGGCTTTATTTTAAAATCTCGCGCCCATGGAACGCCCACACAATATTTTTCGTATGCAATTTCTAGGAGATCCTCTAAAGGCTTTGGATAAGTTATCTCATTTGCGCGCTCTATGCGCTCTTCGTAGCCAATGTCTAGAGCTTTCATTTTGTCTATCGCTTTGTTGCGCTCTATTCGTTGTTGAGACCTGAGCACTTGCATGGGGTCATCTAGTGTGGCTTCTGTCATAGAAATCACATCTAAATAATAGTTTTCGCTTTCTGGATCCAACAAATCTAGCGCGGCAATCAAAAATGGCGAAAGAGGCTGGTCAAGAGCAAAATCTAGCGGAAGATCTATTGTGAGCAGGTACTTGATTTTGCCTGCAACGTTGCTTTCGTCCGCACTGTTGGCGAGCAGATTATTTTCGTCATCGCCAAAATTCTCAACCTTTTCAACGACCCCTGTTGTAATAAGCGTTTCAAATATTTCGTCAACGCGCTTTAGAAGTGCAATCTTTTCTTCCACAGGCTGAGCTGATTCATTGATAATACCTTTAATCCTGCTGCAAGCGTCTCCTCCATACATAACGCAAGCCAAAATCATCGAGTGCGAAATTCGCATTCTAGGTTTTAGCTTTTCTGGATCTGCGTTGCACAGCTTTTCAAATGTTTGCTTATTCCAGGTCACAAAACCCTCGGGAGGTTTTTTCTTTTTTATTTTGCGCAACTTTTTGGGATCGCCCTCCGCCTTTTGGATAAGTTTAGCGTTTTCTATGTCGTGCTCGGGAGCCTGCGCTAAAACCATACCCTCGGTGTCAAATCCAGAACGTCCAGCTCTACCAACGATCTGGTGAAACTCTCTCGCTTTAAGGCGTCGAGTTTTTGTCCCATCAAATTTTGTTAGTGCCGTAAGAATTACCGTATGGATAGGAACATTTATTCCAACGCCTAGTGTGTCTGTTCCGCAAATTACAGGAAGCAGCCCTTGTTGAGCCAGCTTTTCTACCACAAGACGATACCTAGGCAACATTCCTGCGTGGTGCACCCCAACTCCGCATCCTAACAAACGTTTGAGAATTTTTCCAAAAGGGGTGGTAAAACGTATACCTTTAAGAGCATCTTTTATTGCCACGCGTTGGTTTTTGTTCGTAACCCCATAATTTGCCAAGTTGTTTGCAGTGTTGAGTGCCGCATCTTGAGAAAAGTGCACTATGTATATAGGAGCTTCTTGTCGGCGCAATGCCAGCTCAACCGTGGCTTCTATGGGAGTTTCTATATATTCATAAGATAGAGGAACGGGACGCGGAGCATTGTTGATTGTATCCACATCGCATTTTGTGTGCTCTTTCAGTGTTTTTGCGATATCTTTTGTATCTCCCAAAGTGGCGCTCATTAGCAAGAACTGTGTTTTTTTAAGAGTAAGGAGCGGAATTTGCCATGCCCAACCGCGTTCCGGTTCGCCATAAAAGTGAAACTCGTCCATTGCTACGCAGCCTATGTCTGCCTTGTCGCCTTCGGCTAGTGCAATGTTTGCAAGAACTTCTGCCGTGCAACATATTACAGGTGCATCTCGATTGATTTGTGCATCTCCTGTTGCCATTCCAACATTTTCTCGACCTAGTATGTCTACTAGATAAAAGAACTTTTCGCTAACCAAGGCCTTGATAGGCGCTGTGTAGTAGGACTTGAGTCCGGTAGACATTGCCATAAAGTGCATTCCTAGTGCAACTAGAGATTTACCAGAACCTGTTGGGGTTCCTAAAATCACATGGTTTCCAACCATGAGAGACATGAGAGCTTCTTCTTGATGCGGCCAAAGCTCAATATCTCTTGCTGTTACCCATTCCAAAAATATATCGAACGCCTTGTCTGCCTCTAGCCAAGGTTCCAGCTCTTCATCATCATCTTTTATCCACCAGCTGGGTGAGAGCTTACCTAACGACTCATAGGCAAATGCATCATATCCTAGATTGTCTTTGTCTTCGCTTTGTTTTTTGGAGCTTGAATTTGAGCATGAACTTGAATCTAAGACCCCATCATTTTCCATTTGAAACCTTTTCTCTTGTTTTTGATTTGTATATAAATTAAGTATAACCTTTTGTATTGCTAAGTGCTAAGAATAATTGGTTTGCATGGATTAGCCGAACATAAAAGTTTTGGGGGTTTGGGTATTAAATCCAAAATGCAAGGATATTAGCAATTTTGCAGACAGAATCATATTCCTATATCCAAATTGCCATATTTCGATTTAGGGTGCATTTAACTATATATGGTATAAAGCAATTTTATAAAGAGGGGTAAAATTAAAACGTGATAAAAAATCATGCAGTAGTGTAAAAAAGGTACTACTGCAAAAGAACTTATAAACAAGCGCATAAAAATACGCAAGCATATTTATACATAACAACCCCCAAAAGGAGCAACGATGTCTCTAAAAACTAACTTAAATTCTAAATTCAAATTTATAGCCGCAACTCTACTTATAGCTGCATCTCTATTTGTAGTTACAGCCTGCAATGCTAACAACTCATCCACAGCAACTTTAACATGCACGGTCACAAAAGACTCCAAGTTTGATAGCGCAGACTTAAGCCTTAGCGCCGAGGATTTTGAGAAAGCAGGATTTAATTTGGGAGACAGCTGCGATGTTACATTCAGTAATGGTTGCACACTCACAGATGTCCCTTATTACAATGGCTACTATGTAAAAACCGGAGACCCTGTTATAGTGGCATATCCTAAAAACGACTACGTTCTAATAGCCAACAATAATGCAGATTTTTGGACTCCGGCGGGCTTAGATAATAATTGCACTGTAGAAATCAAGCTCAATTCGGCTGGCAAATATGCTTCTACTCAAGAAGCCTTGGGGCAAAGTTATTCTGTTGATCGATCAGATTATGCAAATGACGAAGAATTTTCAAACTTCCGCGCCTTGTCTGGTGGCAATCTTAAAAGCAACTTTTTGTATAGGGGTGCGTCTCCTGTAGATAATAGCCGCGCTCGAGCTGCTATAACAGATACCCTGTTAGAAAAAGCTAACATACAATGTGTAATTGATCTTGCAGATTCTCAAGAAGAAATGGAGAGCTATATTTCATCCCAGGATTTTTCGTCTACATATACAAAAAAACTTTATGATGAGGGAAGAATCGCATTTTTATCTATGAGCTCCAACTACGATTCTGATTCTTACAAGGCCAGTTTTGCTAAGGGCGTTAGACATTTGCTTAAATATCAAGGTCCTGCATATATTCATTGCATGGAGGGAAAAGATCGAACTGGATTTGTATGCCTAGTTATAGAAGCACTTGCAGGTGCAAGTTATGACGAAATGTGCAACGATTATATGACAACATATGCCAACTATTATGGTATTAGCCAAGACCAAACTCCCGATCGCAATGATGCTGTGGTTTCACTTTACTTCAACGCGTTTTTAGAATATATATTGGGAATTCCGGCGGAGAACACAGACCAATTGAAATCGTATGATTATGCTCAAGCTGCAAAAGACTACTTGTTAGAATGTGGGCTAACAAATGACGAAATCAATCAACTAATCGATTTAATCACAGTCTAAAACTTTTAAGACACTCAAAAGTTAGATGGAGTATACTTATGCCATAAGTTAATTTGCAGATGGCAGGTGTAGAAATGAAACAAACTTTTGATATAGAGGGTATGACCTGTGCAGCATGCTCAGCTAGAGTTGATAAAGTTACGCGCAAAGTTGATGGCGTTGAAGATGTAGCTGTAAATCTGCTCAAAAACAGTATGGAAGTCGCATATGATGGCAACCCAGATACGCTAGATAAAATTGAGCAGGCTGTGTCAAAAGCTGGGTATCGCGCGACACGTAGAGATGTAAATAACGAAGGGCAAAATTCATCTAGCGGATCTGTACTAGGTTCCAAAAGCTCCGCTGCAACTTCTGCATCTGCACAAGATACAAAAAACCATACTCAAAAAGAGATGAAGAGAAGACTTGTTGTATCTCTTGTGTTTACGATACCTCTTTTTTATATTTCTATGGGACATATGTTTGTCTGGCCGCTCCCTTCATTCTTATTGGGAATGCAAAATATAGTAGTATTTGCTCTAACTCAGTTATTGCTGCTAATACCTGTTATATGCATAAATTACAAGTATTTTTCTAATGGTTTTTTGGCACTAATTCACGGTGCACCAAACATGAACTCCCTAATTGCTTTGGGTTCTTCTGCATCTACATTGTATGGAATATGGGCAATGTATAAGATGGGATTTGCTGTTGGAGTAGGAGACTTGCAGACGGCCCACGAGGCAGCCATGGATTTGTATTTTGAGTCTGCCGCAATGATTTTAGCGCTCATCACCTTGGGTAAGTATTTTGAGCAACGTGCAAAAGGCAAAACCACAAGTGCAATAAATAAACTCATGGATTTATCTCCCAAAAAAGCGATTAGGCTTGAGGGCGATAAAGAAATTGAAGTTTTGGTAGACAAGCTTAGGGTCGGCGATATTTTGATTGTGAAGCCTGGGCAAAGTGTTCCAGTTGATGGCACAATCATAGAGGGTAATGCAAGCATAGATGAGTCGGCGATAACAGGGGAGAGCATACCGGTTGATAAACATGTTGGCTCGCAAGTAATAGGTGCTACAGTTAATCAGTCTGGCTGGTTTAAGATGAAAGCCGAGCATGTAGGCAGTGACACGGCAATAGCCAACATTGCTCGACTAGTAGACGAGGCTACAAGCTCCAAAGCTCCAATAGAAGAATTTGCTGATACCGTGAGCAAATATTTTGTTCCTGCTGTTATTGCTATTGCAATTTTAACTTTTGTTGTATGGATGGTTTTTGAGGCTAATTTTGCAAATGCGCTTGCACGTGCTGTGTCTGTGCTGGTAATTTCTTGTCCGTGTGCTTTAGGGTTGGCAACTCCTACTGCAATTATGGTAGGCACTGGACGCGGTGCAACTAATGGAATTTTGATAAAGTCTGCCGAGGCCTTGCAACGTGCTAGGGCAATAAAAACTGTGATATTTGACAAAACAGGAACCATCACGCAAGGAAACCCACGCGTTGTTTCGGTTCTAACTTGCGCAGGTATAGCGGCGGATGATTTGCTCTCGATCGCTTATTCTTTGGAGGTCTTTTCTGAGCATCCGCTCGCGCGTGCAATTTGTGATTATGCTGAGCGCAATGATGTTCAAAAGCGCAGCGTAGATAATTTTATGCAGCTATCGGGTCTGGGTGTAAAAGGCTTGATAGATGGCAAAATGTGCATGGCTGGAAACATACGAATGTTGGAGAACTGCGACGTTGAGCTTGGCAATATCGCTCAAACCTTAGATGAACTTGCAGACCTAGGGCAAACTCCTCTTTTGTTTGCACGTGGTAGTGAGCTGCTGGGAATAATTGCTCTAGCAGATACAATTAAACCCACTAGCGCTCGGGCAATTTCTGAGCTTCGTGCAATGGGAATTACAACCATGATGCTAACAGGTGATACATCTAAAACAGCTCATGCAATGCAGCAGCAATGCAATGTAGATGAGGTAGTTGCTGAGGTTTTGCCGCAAGATAAAGCAGAGGTAGTTAAGCGCACAAATGCTAGCAAAGATGTTGCAATGGTTGGAGATGGAATAAATGATGCTCCCGCCTTAGCTAGTGCAAGTGTTGGAATTGCCATAGGTGCAGGCACTGATATTGCGATGGAAACTTCTGATATGGTTTTAATGCGAAGTGACCTTATGGATGTGCCTAGTGCAATTCAGCTTTCGCGTGCTGTTATGCGCAACATTAAGCAAAACTTGTTTTGGGCTTTGTTCTATAACGCAATATGTATTCCTTTAGCTGCGGGTGTATTTGTATTTGCAGGAATTGTTTTAAATCCTATGATTGCAGCTGCTGCAATGAGCTTAAGTTCTCTATGTGTTGTATCTAATGCTTTGCGTTTGCGTGCCTGGAAGCCAAAGTTTGTTGTTGGTGATGGTCTAGATGCCTCTAAATATGATGCATCCCAAAGTGGAGATGAGGTTAAGATTGCAACTTTAGATTTTGTACAAGATAAAAGCGTTAGTGTCAGTATTGTTAACAATGGTAGTAGTAAGGAGATAGCTATGAAAAAGACGATGAGCGTTGAGGGAATGATGTGTCAACATTGTGTAGCCCATGTTAAGGAAGCCCTAGAAAAGATTGACGGAGTTCTAAGTGCAGATGTTGATCTAGACGCAAAGACAGCAGTTATTGAGCTAAGCCAAGACATTGCAGATGACGTGCTAGTTGGCGCTGTGGTTAAAGAAGGATATGAAGCTAAAATAATGGTTTAGCCTATTTGCGCATTAAGTTTAACATTTGTAGCCTTATGAGAACTTATCGCATAAGGCTGCATTTGTTTGTCTTCCGATTGAGCTTGGTCGCATAACGCTGCACAAAGCAACTCTGTTAGCCTACATAATAAGTTGCGCAGTTATTTGGAGTTTCAAAGCAATCGATTTGCGCTACTGGAAGTCCACGTTCAATTAGCGTATCAGCAAAAAACTTAGCAAGATTTTCGGCTGTAGTTCTAAAAGGCACAACCTTTAGATTAAACCCTTCTAACTCCAAGCATTTGATTGTCTCAGGTTTAAGTGTTCCGTCCTCAACCAAAAATGTGTGATCCATCTCTTCTGCCAGTTCACGAGCCTTAGCTTTAAATACTCCAAAATCTAAGACCATATCTCGCATAGTTCCTTCTTTTTGGAGGTCATCTTGCCTAAGATATACGACTACTCTCCACCTATGACCGTGCAAATTTTCGCACTTTCCATAGTAGTCTGCCAAAAAATGCGCACTATCAAAAAACACTTCTGTCTTAAGCCCATACATTATAAGTGTCTCCTTTTCTAGATAAATTATACTGTCTCACTCCGTCAATAGGTGCTATTTGTGCAGTTCGTGTATTTAATGAGTCTTTAATGTTATATGAAGTCTAATCTTTTATTTTTGTAAGAACTATATAAATTCGTTTAAAGCAGGTTTAATTTATAAACTGCAAGGATAGGGTTATTAAGGCGCATCTAGAAAAATTCATAAAGTCATGCGAGAAAGAAATATAAAATGACAGATCACATTAGGCTTCTTAAAACAAAAAAAGATGTAAGAGAGTTTTGCGCAAGTGCACGCAAGGCAGGCAATAAAATAGGACTAGTTCCCACAATGGGGGCAATTCATAGCGGACATCAGTCACTTGTCAAAAGGGCACTCGAAGAATCAGAAATAGTAGTCGCTTCAGTATTTGTTAACCCTACGCAGTTTTCTCCTACAGAAGATTTTGACGCATATCCACGCACTATAGAATCCGATCTTATGAAAATGCAAGAAGCCGGTGCTGCTGCAGTTTTTGCTCCTAGTGTAGAAGAAATGTATGGAGAGGCTATGGTTGCACATATTTGCAAAAATGGTCTTTCGTCATTTGACTTTGCTAGCCATGCTGTTGCTGGAAGTGCAGCCAAACTATGGGAGGGTGCAAATCGACCCCATCATTTTTCTGGTGTAACCACGGTTGTGTCTAAGTTGTTTAACATAGTTGAGCCCGACGTTGCATGTTTTGGCGAGAAAGACTATCAGCAACTTGCTGTTTTGCGACAGATGGTTGCCGACATGGATTTCAATATCAAGATTATTGGTTGTCCAATTATCAGAGAACAAAATGGACTTGCAATTTCAAGCCGCAATAGATATATGGATAGCTCACAGATAAATAGAGCCCTTGCTCTTTCTAGCTCGCTTCGCCTTGCTAAAGAGATGTTTGACGCAGGTGAGCGCAGTGTAGATAAAATTGTTGGAGCCGCAAAAGAGCAGCTCGAGGCAAATAATCTTGTAATAGATTATGTTGCCATAGTAGATGCAATGACCTTAGAGCCTCTAAGTAGCCTCGGTGGTGTTGCGGGCAAAGATGCAAGAATGATAATGGCAGCTAAAGTTGATAAAGTTAGACTGATTGACAATGCTGCACTAGGGTAGCTAACGCAAAAAATCCTTTATAAGAAATGTTTGAAGTTTTGTGCGGGCAGCGCGGCTTGCAATGGGCTAGACTGAGCTTGCAAACTAAACGGTTGGCTTGGTCATGCACTGCATTAAATTATGCATGTTTTTGCGCTCGAACATTTCTCACATAAGATACCAATAATGTAAAATTTCTAACAACATACATCAACAGCAATACACAATATTAAATAAGCGATAGCAAAACAATATAAGGAAAGCACATATGAGCAAAACAGAAGAAAAACAAGAAACAACTAACGAGAACAACGAAGAAACTCAACTAACTCAAAGCAAAGAACAAAACGATACAGGTCAAGATGTACCTAAAGTTCAAGAGCAAGATCTAAATTCAGACCAAGAGTCACATCAGCAAGATACAAGCAAGCCAACCAAAGGAACCGACAGCCAGTTTAATCGCTTGGGAACTGCAAAGGTTAGCTCCCTTTTAAAAGAGTTTGCAATTCCTGCTATTGTTAGCATGATGGTTTCGGGAACTTATAACATTTTGTCAGCAGTATTTTTGGGGTGGGGCGTTGGAGACCAAGGTCTTGCAGTAGCAACTGTTGCTAACCCAATGATGATCTTGTTTGTATCGGTGGCAATGCTTGTAGGCAATGGTGGAAATGCCCTAGCTGCCATTAGGTTAGGCGAGGGCAAAAAAGAAGAAGCTGAACGCGTATTAGGCAACACATTTGCACTAGCAATAATTGGAGCTGCAGTTTTGGCGGCTCTAGCATGGTTTGCCATAGACCCCATCTTATCAATTTCGGGCGCGACGCAAGAAATATGGGAAATGTCTAAGCTTTTCATACGAATACTTGCTAGTGGCTGTGTCTTTCAAATTGTTGGTATGGGAATAAACAACTTCATAAGATCAGCCGGAGACCCAAATCGCGCACTTTGGTCCATGCTAGTTGGCACTCTGGTAACCCTTACTCTCTCATCAATATTTGTGTTGGTCTTTAGATGGGGAGTAGCAGGACAAGCAGCAGCCACAATTTTGGGGCAAGGCGTCTCGTGCTTTGTAATTCTCTATTATTTTGTTGCAAGCCCAAAGTCACCTTTTAAGTTGCGCGCAGCAAATATTCCATTTTGTCCACACGTTCCTACTAGAATAATTGCCCTAGGATCCGCTCCATTTTTGCTAAATGTTGCTATGGCAGTTGTGTCTATTGTGCTGAACAATCAGGTAGCAACTTATGGCGCAATGAGCTCAATAGGCGAGACAGGCTCATTTGCAATGTTTGCTGTAATTCAAAGAGTGGCAATGTTTGTGATGTTTCCTGTTACAGGAATTGGAGTGGCAGCTCAACCACTTTTGGGATTTAATTATGGAGCCGGTATTCCACAAAGAGTAAAAGAAACGCTTACTTTGGAACTTAAGGCAGGTGTAATAATCTGCATCTCTATGTGGGTACTGATTGAGTTATTTGCCCCCACTATTTGCACTTGGTTTGGTGTTTCAGCAGGCGTGTTAGAATATACACAATTTGCCCTAAGGCTACAAACAATGTTTATGCCAATTATGACATTCCAAATAGTTATAGGTAGTTACTTCCAATCTACGGGTCGCCCTGTTAGATCTGCGTTTTTGTCTTTAACTCGTCAAATTATTTACCTTATCCCGCTCTATGTTTTTATGCCAATAGTAGTTGGGATAGTTTCGCCTAGCACCGACCAGCTAATTGGTATATTATTGTCACCACCAATAGCAGATATTTTGTCATTTATCACTGCAATGATTTTTGTTGTTAGAGAATATCGCAGTTTAAAGAAGGCAATTAAAGCCAAAGAATCTGGTGAAGAATGCTCATGGGGTGCGCATTTTTAGGGGTAGATTTTAGGAGGAAAAATGCTTCTAGCTGTTGATGTGGGAAACACTCATACCGTAGTTGGCATATATGATGGAAATGATTTGCGTTCATCTTGGAGGGTTTCAAGCGATAGATCGTGGACATCAACACAAATTCTCATACAGCTAGGCGAGCTATTGAGTCTAGATGGTGACGTTGCCAAAGAGATTGAAGACTCAATTATTTCAAGCGTTGTTCCGTCTTTAACACATGCTTGGCAAAAGGCAATATTAAACGTTACCGGAAAGCTAGCCCATAACGTGAGTGCTTCAAATGACTATGGAATGAAAGTTAACTACCCAAATCCACGCGAAATAGGACCCGATAGAATAGCAGATGCAATTGCAGCTATCGAAAAATATGGAGCTCCCACAATTGTTGTTGACCTAGGAACTGCAACAAATATTGAAGTAATCAACCGAGAAGGTGAGTTCGTTGGAGGCGTTATTGCACCTGGTGTTCAGGTATCTGCAGACGCTCTCTTTAGTTCAGCAGCTAGACTTGCACAAGTAGATCTAAAAGCTCCTAGTCAGGTTATATGCAAAAATACCATTGAAGCTGTGCAATCTGGACTCATATATGGAGAAGTTGCAAGAATTGATGGCTTGGTAGAGATGATTAAGCGCGAGCTAGGTTATAATGCTACGGTTGTTGCAACAGGTGGTCTGCATTCGATGATAGCTTCTATATCTAGCACAATTGAATATCGCGATCCAAATCTTACATTAGATGGATTAAAGATTATAAATAGTAGGTTGTAGTCGGAAAATTTTTAGTTGATTTTACGGGCGTTTTGGGCTCTATATTGATTGTTCGCAGGCATCTCAACAATAAACAATCTGGTATATCTGTATCCGTTATATGTCAGTGTTTGTCTAAAAAATATATAACTAAACTTTAAAAAACATTCAAGGGGGAGTATACTGTTTAAGATTGTAGCTTAAATACTATATTGATTAAATAGGGAGCTCCCAAAATGAGCAACAAAACACACAATAAAACAAAGCTTAACTCA
>CAVLCC010000004.1:0-58693 GCA_963661535.1 Senegalimassilia sp. | reverse complement strand
GGTGCGTGCGGTGCGTGCGGTGCGTGTAAGTGCGTGCGGTGCGTGTAAGTGCGTGCGGTGCGTGTAAGTGCGTGCGGTGCGTGCGGTGCGTGCGGTGCGTGCGGTGCGTGTAAGTGCGTGCGGTGCGTGTAAGTGCGTGTAAGTGCGTGCAGTGCGTGTAAGTGCGTGCGGTGCGTGCGGTGCGTGCGGTGCGTGTAAGTGCGTGTAAGTGCGTGTAAGTGCGTGTAAGTGCGTGTAAGTGCGCACCGCACAAAAATACACCGCGCTCGAAATCAAGCGCGGTGTAAGCAACAACAAAATATGAAACATAAAGTCAAGGTGAACTTCTAAAGTGGCATAGCCAAGCGCGTTCACATCAGGCTTGTATCAAGTTTACGCCCTATTGCGTCACACTACATGCAGCGTTACAAAAAAAGACAACATCCCGAGCAAGCCCCAAGCAGCTCCCTAGCCCAAGCTGCTTTGCATGATGTAGCGCAAGATGTCGCTTCGATTGAGCGTTCCAATAATCTTGCCATCTTCTAGAACAGGTAGCTTTTTAATCTTATGAGAAGAAAGCAGATCTAAGGCTTCTTCAACAGATTGATCAACATTTAGACAAATGACCTTATCGGTTGCAATTGTTGCTGCATCTTGTGTTAGAAGCTCTGCAACTTTTTGGTCTATAGTCTGGTTTCTTGCAAATTCTATAAGTGCATATTTTGAAGAAACCGCACTGGTTGTCTTTCCGATGTAACGCATTATGTCGCCATCTGAGATAAACCCAGTTACGTGCATGTTATGGTCAACAACTGGAATTCCGCCAACTTTTTTATCAACCATTTTTTGCATTACTTCTTTAACGGGAGCATCTTCTTCTACTACCCAAGGGGTTTCTTGCATCAAAGACACAACCGAAAGCGCAGCAGGCTTGCTATCGGCCACAACAGGTTTCTTAGCAGCTCGAGCATATATAAATGCAACTATAACAGCAAGAATTGCAAGAGCACTTGCAACTGTCATTGCTAGAGAAAATCCATCAGCCAAAGCTAGAGCCTCGTTTGTAGAAGCCGAGGCAGAGGTGCTTTGTCCAAAAGTTAAAAGTCCTGTATAAAGCGAGGGGCCAATGCAAGCTGCAATTTGCACAAACGTTGTTGAAAGCGCAACTCCATGTGGGTTTTCTTCGGGGGTAAGAGTTTTTAAGCCTGCAGTTTGCGATGGCGAGAAAATAGAACCCGTGCCTGCATAAACTGCAATTGCCGCAACAAACACTAAAGCCAGCTCCAAGCTTGAAGACGTTAGCGCAAGCATCACAAAACCAACAGCAACAACTCCAAACCCAATTGGAAGCAGTGGCCACTCTCCAAATTTGTCAAATAACTTGCCTGCAACAAGGGTTACTGCGCAGTTGCACAAAACAGGTATTAGCAAAACTAGACCAGCTATAAAGGGGGTTAGTCCGCATGCACCCTCAAAATAAAGCGGCAAAAGAACGCTGCACGAAAATGTTCCCATCATAGCCAAAGTATTTAGCAAAATTGAGGGCCAAAAACGAATTGACTTCATAGGTGATAGATTGATAAGTGGATTTTTGCACTTAAGCTGCCTTAGAACAAATAAGACGCAAATAACGGCGCAGCAAACAAGCGATATCACTCCAGTTAGCATGTCTATCATAAATTGTGAAAGTCCATAGCTTAGGGTAAATAAGAAAAGTGCCGCTAAAAGCACAGATAAAACATCTAGTTTGGCTTGAGTTGTTGAGAGATTTTTAACTGCAAAAATTGCCACAACTGCAAGGATAAACATAATCAAAGTTGGCAAGAAAAAGATTGCATGCCAGCCAAAACTCGACACAATTCCGCCGCAAACCACAGGCGCAAATGCAGGTCCAAACGTAATCATGCACCCGCCTATTGAGAGGAATTGTCCCAGCTTATTCTTAGGCGTTACAACCAAAATTGTGTTCATCATTAGTGGGATAAAAATTCCAGTTCCTAAGGCTTGAATGAGCCTAGCTATCATCAAAATTTCAAATGTAGGCGCAAAAAGACCTATAGCGGATCCAACGATACTAAAAAGTGCTCCAGAGAAATAAAGTTTTCGCAGACTAAATCTCTGATAGAGAAAAGCCATACACATAACAACAACTGTTGCTACAATCATATAGCCTGTTACGAGCCATTGAACCGTAATCGAATCAATCTTAAAGTCCGACATAATTGACATCAAGGCCATGTTAACGAGGTTTTCGTTAAAGCCAGCCAAAAATGCGCTTGCGTAAAGAATTACCAATAAGGCAATGGGTGCCTTCTTGCTCATAATTTCGCTCCTTCAAATATAAGTTTTAGAATTTATACTAAAGACACTCAGAAACGAAAGTAGATTTATATACGAGACGACTTGGTGTCTTTGTTATGGGCTTTGCATTATAACGTAAAAAAATAAGAAAATTCCTAGCAAAAGGTTCCGAAATGGTTGTTATGAGTCGGCTAATTGCATATTGATAGTTGTGAAGTATGGGACTATGGAGTGTGAGAAGCTAATTATAAGGTGCTAGCTCCTAGTTGCGGATTGAACATTGCTAGTTAGGAGGCGCGTTGCAAGATGCTAATTCCTAGTTGCGTATCGCACATTGTTCTATAATTAGAACTGCATACACAAACGAAAGGACAGTCTATGCAGCCAAACACCAACGAGTGGAACCGCATGATAACCGGCAAGCTATACAATCCCCAAGATCCATACATTCAACGCCTACATAAAATTGGGATGAATCGCTGCGAACGATTTAACAAAATATCTCTGCGTCGCACTAAGACAAAGGCTCGTGCTCTAGAAAAGCTTATACCATCATCGCAAAATAATAACTTGCAAGTTTGCGCTCCATTTTATTGTGAATATGGCGTAAACATTTCTGTTGGTCAAAATTGCTTCATAAATTATTGCTGCACTTTTTTAGATGTTGCGCCAATTGCGTTAGGGAACGAAGTGTTCATAGGCTCTAATGTTACTTTTGCTACGCCGTCGCATCCTATGGTTGCTAAGGAGCGCCTGTGTGCTAACTATCCAGATGGATTTCATATCCTCGAATTTGGATTGCCAATAAATATAGAAGATGGCTGCTGGATATGTTCTAGTGCAACAATTTGTGGAGGAGTTGCCGTGGGCAAAAACAGCGTTGTAGCTGCAGGTGCTGTTGTGATAAAAGACGTACCCCCAAACAGCTTGGTTGCCGGTGTTCCGGCCAAAGTTATTCGCACAATTGATAATGAAGACCGGATAAATGTGTGGGATGCATACATTAACAATCGTCCGCTAGTTCCATAACATTTGCATGCAAACAACATACAAAACTTTATACATGCAAAACGCACATTCAAATTTATGGTTTAAAATATCTGTAGCAAAAATCGCATCCAAACACCCTTACAACAACAGGAGCTCAACATGGACGTTAGCAAAAACAACATTATGCAATACCTCAGCGCCACAAATACAAATTTTATGATTCCTGTCTATCAAAGAAACTACGACTGGGATAAAACAAATTGCAAGCAACTATTCAAAGATATTCTCTATCTATCACAAGATACCCCCTCGTCTAAAACACACTTCTTAGGAACTATTTGTTCTAAAACTCAAAACTCCAGAGAAAAAACTATTATTGATGGACAGCAACGCATAACAAGCATGACCCTACTTTTAAAAGCAATCTATGACTTTGTAGACGATGCGGGTTTCAAAAAATACATCGACGAAAACTTTTTGCACAATAGCGGTTATGGCGTTAAACCTGAACATATTGTAAAGCTTCATCTTAATAAAAGAGACGATGCGATTTACAACAAACTTCTAGAAAATAACACATTCACGCAACCAGACGACATCAGTGAAGATGCAGCTAATTCACACATTTATAAAAACTACGCATACTTTTATGAGTGTGTTAGCAGTTTAGATTTTAGTCAGATTGAAAATTTGGTTTCGTCTCTTGTTAACATAATTATTGTTGACCTAGATGTAGAAGACGAAAATCCTCAAGAAATATTTGAAAGTCTAAACTCCACTGGACTTGACCTTACAGACGTTGATTTGCTCCGAAACTATCTCCTAATGAGCCTTGAGTATAAAGATCAAGTGCGTCTATATGATGAATATTGGTTTAAGATCGAGCAAAATGTGGGCACCGAAAACATGGTTCGGTTCTTTGTTGACTATCTAATTTATGTGAAGAAATCCGATGCGATTATGCTTAGAGGTCGCCGAGCGCACATAAACGAAAGAAATCTATACAGCGCATTTAGAGACTATTATCATTCTTTGACAGATAAAGCTGGTCTCAAAACAAGCAGCCTTGAGATTACAGAAAAAGTTCTCAAAGATATGTATGAACGTGCGTGCGTCTATAAAATGCTTATCTTCGACTACAGCACAGATCTAAAACAAATGAACGAAATGGATCAAGTAATTTATTCTATCGTTAATCTTAACGGGTCAAAATCGTCGAGGCCTATTCTTCTATACATAATGGAGAAATTCCAAAAAGGACAGATTAGCGAAAAAGAAACACTAGAGATGTTAAACGCTTGTTTGTCGTTGGTTTTTAGGGCAAAGGTTTCAATGAAGTCAGGAATTAATGGACAATTCTCAGGCAATGTGCTGCAAAAACTTCCAGATTCTGACCTATCAAATGTGATAGACGAGTTTTGGAAAGCAATAACATCTGGAAATGGTAAATATGAGTTTCCATCCGACAAAACATTTATTGAAGCTCTCACAACTAGACCAATTTTTGAAGTTCTAAAACAACAAAGCACAAAATATTTGTTTTATGTTTTAGAGCAACACCTCCCCTGTGCTAAAGGCTTACCGGAATATAACGATGCAAATACAACCATCGAACACATAATGCCAAAAATTTTAAATAATAAATGGGAGCAAGATTTGGGTGAAGATGTCTCGTATCATGATGACTTTTTGAATAAGCTAGGCAATCTTGCACTCACTAGTCATAATTCGGAGATGAAAAACAGGGCTTTTGCAGACAAAAAACAATGGTATCAAAACTCTGGATTTTATTTAACGCGCACTTTAACAGATAGTCAATCTTGGACAATATCTGCAATTAGAAAAAGAGGAAACTATCTGGCTAGTAAATGCGTAGAAATTTGGAGCATACCTGCAAAGTATCAAAAAGAACCCCTAGAATATACCGACGACACGGAAAAGAAAAAGCGTTTTCAATTTAGTATGATTGGTCTTTTGCCCGGAGACGAAATTGCATTTACAAAAGATCCTAGCAAAATTGCCGAGGTATATAATGATACTCGTGTAATTTATGAGGGCAAGATTTATTCTCTATCAAAACTTGCTGCGATATTGTCGGGTAACGAAAACTCCTCTTATCAAGGTCCGGCATATTTTATGTATGAGGGAGAAGTCTTGTCTGACATGAGAGATAATGCCGACAACAATGTATTTTGATGGGTATCTTGGCATTATCACTCAAAGCTACTGCAAAGAAAGGAGCCTCGCGAGGCTCCTTATTCGTCCAGTATTTTTTGTGCTTGGCGCTTTGACTTTGCTCGGTTATATTTAAAAAAAATTAGTTTATATAAAGTGAACTCGCGAAGACACATAGAAAAATAACTATGGAATTGAAGGAGCTATCATGAAGTCGATTTCTTGCTCTATAAACTCATTCAAAAACATCGTCATATAAAACGGCAGATACAATATTTTGCCATATTGAGAAAAATTATTGCGAGAAAAAACTATAGCTTGGCTAAGCTTGTACTCATCTATGTTCATTAAGCGGTCAAGTGCTGCGTGTGCTCGTATTTTTTTGCCAGACTTTACTTCAATAGGGAGAGGTTTGCCTCCTTGCGCTTCTATCAAAAAATCAACCTCTCCGGTCTCAGCAGAACTGAAATACCACGACTTAATATTTTGTGCAGCCAACTCTTGAGCTACTATATTTTCATAAATTCCACCTAAGTTAGGAGACTTGTAGTCGAGATAAATTGCTCTTGCAAAACTTTGTGGAAATCTAGAAACTAACATTC
The DNA here is from genome assembly GCA_963661535.1 of Senegalimassilia sp. Classification (GTDB taxonomy): domain Bacteria; phylum Actinomycetota; class Coriobacteriia; order Coriobacteriales; family CADBOM01; genus CAVLCC01. Next base: position 52,646 of record CAVLCC010000004.1, on the reverse strand, counting down.
CAGTATCTGACTGGTAGAGTTTAAACTTTGATATCTTTTCAGTGCTTCTAAGTGGAGTTTTTGCCTCCGTTGTTTGTGAAACCATAAGACCCACACCAGCATTTGCAAGCCATAAGAAGTCTTGATTGTTTGACGAAAAACGCATGCTCTTGTCCATAGACGAAATTGAGAATCTATGCGACTCGCACTGAAGCTGCACTTGTATTCGATCAAAAATTGACTGCACTTCAAATGACCTTGTGCCTGCATATTTTGATATGTCTTGTTTATATTGTTCAACCAATGAACTTTGCAGCTCACGTGTTTTTGCAAGAGAATAACCAGAGTCTAAGTAATTTTGAACTACCTCTGGCATACCCCCTATCACAATGTATGCGCGAAAGTTCTTAATTAAAGCATCGTGTATATAGTCTTCAACTTCTTTATGCTGAACGAGACACTCTTTAGCAATTTGGATATGCTCTTCCCGAACTCCAACTGCCCAACAAAATTCTTCAAAATCCATTGGACGCATTGTAAACATTTCAACAAAACCTACCGGAAACGAACTAATTCCTTTAAACTGAGTGCCGAGCATTGAACCCGAAAACACATATGAATAGCGTCCGTCTTCTACTAGACCCTTAATTATTGTTGTGATTTCTGGATATTCTTGAATTTCATCGATGAATATCAACGTATTATGCTCTGCTAAGGGCACTTTTGAAAAAAGCAAAATTCGGTTTATAAAATCAGATGTATTAGATGCGGTTTTTAGTGCATTGTATGCCTCTTTATTTATTAGAAGATTTATTTCGACATAGGAGGCATAATTTTGTTTTGCAAACTCGCGTATTGCATAGCTTTTTCCAATTTGTCTTGCTCCAGTTATAAGAAGAGCCTTGTTTGAAGTTTGCTTCCATGACAAAAGTTTATCTGTTACCTTGCGTTTTAGCATACAAACACCTATATTTACAAAAATTGGCAAATAAGATTACTCTTATTTTACAAAAATTGGCAAATAAAATAGGCTCAAATCTGCAAAAATTGGCAAATAGTATGTTATTCCCACAAGTTTCTGTTAGAAATTGCATATAACGGAATGTTAATCATCCAATCCTGCTTCCTATATTCTGAAAGTGAAAAACGCAGTGCATGCACGTGCTCATTTTTTATAGAAAATGCTCTTAAGCTTTTAGTTTTTAAATTCTCTTCTGCTTTAACTTCGATTGCAAAAATCTTCTGTTTATCGCACACAAGAAAGTCAATTTCACCTTTCGAATTTTCGGCAGACCAATAGTATGGAGCAAGCTCCGATTCGCTTAGTAACTGCTGAGCAACGAATTGCTCTGTTAGGGCACCCTTAAACTCTCTCAAATTAAGACTGATTGCTTCCTTGCTGTGCTGCTGCGTATTGTTGTGCAGGAATGTCGGTGTCATTTTTGACCTTATTAGAAAACACGGCTGCAATTATGTGGAGAACCATTGAAACTAAATTGCAGGAGAAGAAAGTTAATACTGCGCCCACAATTGCCATAGCAAATGCAGGTCCAATAGTATCTGGTTGTTTGCATTTTCTTATTCCAATAATAGCCGCAACTATAGAAACAACAGCACAAACTATGCAAAATATAATTGTACCAACAATCACATTGTAACCATATTGCACAATCAGATTTGAAGCATCGACGATTCCTGACTTAGAATAAGAGTTAACACCATTAGAAAAGGTATAGCTATAATCCATTGCACCGCTATTGTAAGCAGCTACAACTGCAGCTAGGCAAATCAATAACATAAGTAAATACAATCCTGATACAACTATCGCTGCAATGTTTAACCCTTTTACAGTTCCAGAATACTTTGACATAATCGCTTCCTTTCATTTTGTTGGATTTTCTTTTTCTAGAAAAATAAAAAACACAAAGTCTAAAACTCAAGCTCCTCGAGCCTTTTAAATAATATATCAATTCTTCCCAAAAACTCCCACGGATCAAATATTTTATCTAATTCTTCAGACGAAAGTGTACACTTTGGATCCTCTTCTAAAAGCTCACGATAGCTTTTACCCTCTTTTGCCTCTTGAATATCACTCCATACTCTCATCGCATTGCGCTGGACAATTATATAGGCATCTTCGCGTGTTATTCCAGTTTGAACCAATGCTAGCAAAACCTTAGAAGAAAAGATAAGTCCGCGTGTGCGCCAAAGATTGTGCTCCATCTTGTTTGGATAAACGAACAAATTATCAATGATTGGCTGCATTTTTGAGAACATATAGTCTAGTGCGATAAAACTATCCGCTAGAGCCACACGCTCTGTTCCTGAGTGACTAATGTCTCGCTCATACCAAAGTGCCACATTATCAAGGGCAACCTGCGCATTAGCTTTTACCACTCTTGCAAGCCCGCACACGCGCTCAACAGTAATTGGATTGCGCTTATGAGGCATAGCCGAAGAACCCTTTTGCCCCTTTGCAAATGGCTCCTCTGCTTCTATAACATCAGTTTGTTGCATTAACCTAATTTGAGTTGCAATTGACTCTAGCTCTGCTGCGGTGGTTGCAAGTGACGTTGCAACTTTTGCGTGCCTATCGCGAGAAACTACCTGCGTAGACAGGGGATCTGGAGTAAGCCCAAGCTTTTCACACACATACTTCTCAACAAAAGGATCAATGCTCGAATACGACCCCACAGCACCCGAAATTGCCCCTGTTGCAATTGTTTGTCTAGCTTCTAGCATATAAGTTTCGCAACGTTTTAGAGCCCATGCCCAGCCACCAAATTTCATTCCAAATGTCATTGGCTCTGCATGTATTCCATGTGTGCGGCCAACACATAGCGTGTCTTTATATTCAAACGCCTTTTCGCGACAAGCACTTCCAAGTTTGCGAATATCTTGAAGAATTATATCAACTGCTTGCACTATTTGATAGCAAAGCGCGGTGTCTCCTAAATCTGAAGATGTCATTCCATAGTGAACCCAACGGCTCGGAGGCTCTGAACCTTGAGGCAAGTCTTTATCGATAAACTCAGCCATAGATGTTAGAAAAGATATCACATCATGATTGGTAACTTTTTCTATCTCGCTTATGCGATCTTCTGAGAATTGCGCGTGATCTGAAATCCATTTTGCTTCATCTTTTGTAATGCCACACTGACCAAGTTCTGCTTGAGCCTCACATGCGAGCACCTCTATTTTTTTCCAGACCTCATATTTGTTGCTGAGTGAAAATATGTGTCCCATCTCAGGTCGTGTATATCTCTCAATCATAACTAGGTCTTCCTTTCGTATAAGTAAATGTATAATCCGCCCTATGCCTGCCTATGCCCAAACTCCAGTACAAACTCCTATAAGCCACATCTCAAAACAGTATGTTGGGTCATATCCTGTTTTCATCATTTCTTCGCAGTCGGCTGCTTTGTTTAGGATCATTATGAGCTCTTCTTCGGTAAAGTTGCGGCTAAACTGCAAGTGATTGCGATATGCATAAGGATTTCCGCCTAGCACCTCAGCCACAGATGGAGAACCAGGTCGCATTTCTAGAGATTTTGCCACCAAAAGCTCGCGCATACGTTTAGTGCACATTGTCATGAGTCCTAAAGGTTTGTCCTTATCTTCCATTTGAGACAAAACATCTAAAACCCTTTTTATGTTGCGTCTTGAAAGTGGATCTGTTAAATCCCACGGCTTTGGTTGCTCTCTTCTTGTTACCATAGCATTAACATCTTGCATAGTGATGCAACTGCGTTGATTTGATGTTATGTATCCAACAAGTTTTGAAATCTCTGAGTTAATAGCAACTGATGAAGTCCCAACCAATTCGCGCAATCTAGTTATGGCATCTATGTCTATTGAAACTCCAGCACTGGCTACCTGGCTTTTTATAAATCCCTCTATGTCATTTTTCTTGGTTTTTTCATCGCACAAAACAATAGCTTTAGGAAAGTTAGCAGATATTTTTTTGTACAACTTAGTTGCCTTATTTAGCTTATCTCCTATCATAACCAACACAGTTGTTGTGGATGGATTATCAAGATAGTCAGCCAAAACAGTGAGCAAGTCTTTGTTGGCAAATTCTATATCTTTTACGATAACTAGACGCTTTTCTGACAAAAACGGAAGTGTTGTGCACGCTGCCAATATAGACTCTGGACTCTCTACATCTTGAGCCGAAAACGAAGCCTGATTTAGCGTTAAATCCCCCAACTCGCCCACACGCTCTTGCATGCGTTTGACTAAAGCCTCTCTTTTTAAGTGGTCGTTGCCCACAAAAAGATAGACTGGAAGCAACTCCGCAGATGCTTTTGCACCGGACTTTTTTGTAGATGTTTTTGCCAAGTTAGGTCTTTCTTCTTGATTTAAAATGCACGTGTGCGTTGCTTAAATATTAGCACATGAGACGCGGTAACCCGATGGCGCAAGCTGCAAAGTAATATCACCATCAAGATCGGTGCGCCAAACCTTAACATCTTGCTCGTTAAGCAGGTTTAGTGTTTTGGAGCTAGGGTGCCCATAACTATTCCCAGCGCCAACACTAATAAGAGCAACGGATGGATCTAGAGACTCTAGCGTTTCTGAACTAACCGATACAGCACTCCCGTGGTGCCCAACTTTTAGTGCATCTATGTGTCCTAGCCCCGACTTAATCATCTCTTCTAACTCCTCGCTTTCTGCATCTCCTGTTAATAACATTGAGAAGTCTGTTTTGTTGTCTTGATTGTAGTCATACTCAAGCTTTGTGCATAAAGATTGTGAGTTGCCGCCCTCTTTAATTTCAGTTTGCGGCCAAACTGCTGTTAGACCAAGATTGTTTGAAATTTTTATTTTGCTTCCACACGCAATTTCAACTATATTGTTGACTCCAACCAATTTGGTTGCAGCTTCTATCGCAGTAGCACCCGAGGCATTATCTTTAGCAAACTCAGTTGAGCCTGTAGCCAAAACCACTTTGTCAACATCTACCATAGACTTAAGTGCGCTTAGCGAGCCACAATGGTCGTCGTCAAAATGTGTTAAAACCACAGCATCTAGGTGATAGACTCTATTTCTCCCTAGAGCGGATCTTAGTTTTGTGTCGCTTCTTCCGGTGTCTATCAAAATTTGTGTATTTTTATCGCGTACAAGAATTGCATCACCTTGCCCTACATCTAACATCACCACCTGTGTTCCATGACCCAACAAAGACAACGCTAAAGCAAAGACGCATATGCAAGCAATGCCACACCCCGCCCGTTTTATATTTTGTTTATTTGGGCTAGGCCAAAATATCCATAGCAAAACAACAGCTACAACAAAAATTGTCCAAGCCACAGCAGAAGATACATAAGCCGGTATTGCAGCGTGAGGCAAAGACGAAACTGCTTCTACTGTCTTGCAAAATACATCGGATAAAGCACAAAGGATGTGTAAGAGAATTTGCCCTACCTGCTCAGACACTGCACAAATTAGCATTGCAATGATGCCAGCACCTAGCAAAATTGATATAACAGGACCTGCAACTATATTAGCAAGAGGTCCAACCAAAGAAAACATTCCAAAGATGGGAACAGAAATTTGTGATGTGGACGCTTGAGCCACTAGAGTCATTGCTAGAGGTTGAGAAATTGCATCGAGTTTCTTTGAAAAAATTTGTTCTAGCCATTTTTGTGCAAGCGGCAAAAAGAGGCATATTCCAAACACCCCCATAACCGAAAGACCAAATCCTACAGAAAATGCATTTGTGGGGTCTAATACCAACATTAGCATGACCGCAATACACAGCGCAGGCATAGAATTTTTGCGTCTTCTAAAGAGCCATGCTGCACTTCCAACAAGTGACATAATGCAAGCACGAAATGCTGATGGTTGCACTCCCGTTAATACTAAATATGAGATAACTAGCACGCACAAAACAACTATTGATACGCGCTTGGAGACTTTTGTTTTTTGGAGCAACCAAGCTACCATCATTGCAACAATAGCTAGGTGACTTCCAGACACCGCCAGCAAATGCGACAAGCCCGTTATCTTAAAAGCTTCGTCTAGCTCGGTGCCAGAAAGATTTGACCTGTTTCCAAGCACAATTCCTTCGAGCAAGATTTCTCCCTCTGATGTATTTTTGCGCAAAAGGGTTGCAAAATGGTGTCTAATGCTACCAAATGTTCCTAGCAAAGATGGTGACCACGCAGTTTCGCTTATCTTTTTGGAATATAGATTTCCAACTATTCCACTTTGGAACTTGCTTTGGTTTTTTTCTTTGCTGCCAATTTGTGTGAACTTGCCTGTTGTTAAAAAGCAAGTTCCTAGTGGCAAAGCCGAATCTGCACTATCCCATATAATGCGCACGCTGGCATTTGAGACACTAGAATTATTGTCTTTAATTATCTTGCCCTCAGACCATGAAGTTGTAGAAGAATTATTGCTATCAGATATAACTTCTACTTTGTATGTTCCCTCGCTAGACACACTTTTCATAATATTAAGCGTTGAGCTCCAATAAAGTGCGCCAATAAATAAACCCAAACATGCAGCAGCTGAAATAAGGAGTACGATTGAAATACCACTTCTTTTCCAGACTACTAGTCCAATAAATATCGCAATTATCAAAAAGATAAAACAAGCCAATAAAACTGTGCTAAACGAAACATTGCCAAGCAGTGTAACGCTCAATCCATCTTCGCAAACATTGCTTTGCCATGCAATTACCTCAGACAACATAATAGAAATCCAAAGAGCGGCCACGGGGATAAGCATTGCAGGCAAACTGGGTCTATCTAGCTGCTCTACTGAATTTGCTAGTTGGCGATGTTCTTCGAGTCCAAGCTTCAGTTTCATAAGTCTAGCCACTGTTTCATCTTAAAAGTGTTTTGCATAATTGCAGTTAGACACATATAGATGCCTCTATTTTTGAATATTTGCCATCTCCTATTCCTGAGACCTCTTTAATGTCTTCTATGGTCTTGAAGTTTCCATTTTGAGTTCTATAGTCAATGATTGCTTGAGCAGTTGAAGGACCTATTCCTTGCAACTCTTGCAACTTGGTTGCATCGGCAGTATTGATATTAATTTTGGAAGTACTTCCTTGAGAGGCATCGACTGAAGTAGCAGTACCCGCAGCAGACGACTGAGATTGCTCAGCTTGTTCTTGTGTTGAAATAATTATTTGTTCGCCATCTTGAACTTGCCTTGCAAGGTTAATACAAGACGTGCTTGCATCTTGAGAAAAACCTCCCGCAGCCTGCACGGCATCGTTAACTCTGTTTCCTGCAGGCAAACTATAGACTCCAGGTGCTACCACGGCTCCCGAAACATGCACAACAACATATTGATTTTGCTGCCCAGATTCTTGCGTGTCATCTCCATCGCTTGAACTTGCTTCTGAAGAATGTGATATCTCAAACTCTGACCCATTGGCTATAGGACTCCATTTTATTAGCGAAAAAATAACAACTATTACAACGATTGCAGCCAGTGCTTTTAACACATTTGGAGACACTTTTTTAATTGATGCACGGCGTAACAAATCATCTCTTGTGCGCGTATCCATAATACTTTCCTTTCTGTTTTCTTGTAATCAAAAGTGGTTGTAAGCAAACACCTCTAACTAAAGATTGCTTTATTTTGAAAGAGAATACTAGCGCACAAATCTAAACAAAACCTTTCTAAAATCTAACCAAAATCTAACCAATTTCAAAACCAAATCTAACCTTTTAATCCATATGTAGGTAGTGCGCCCAAAAAAGCTACATTGCACCGTTACCATTGAAGAAACAAAAAACAGGAGAAAAGCATGACTGATACTAATAACATTTCATACAATGCAAACCAGCAGTTAGAAACCACTGCTTATGTAGATGTATACAAAAACAATTCGCACGTAGGTAAACACAAACACAACGACAGCAAAGAAATAAGCTCTCTTATGCCTTCGTCTCTTGTTCGATCGCTAGCACTTTTCTTTGGATTATTCTCAATAGCAAATACCATAGGTTTTATGCTTGGCAACGCAAATATTGAATGTGTGTGGTGGGTAGATTTTAGAATTCAGGTTTTGCCTGAATTGTTTCAAAACACACTAGCCATAATCATACAATTTGTATGCGGATGTGCACTGGTTATTTGGGGGCTAAAGCCTCTGTATATTAAGCGGGCTAATTTTGCAGGAATAAGTTCTATCATAATTATGCTTTTTGCCCTAAAAGATGCAGCGATTTACTGGGAACTTCTTATAAGCAACCAACTATATTTTGCACTGCCAATTTCTTTGTCTACACTTATTGCATTGTGTATGTTATGCATATCTATATCGTGCACTACAACAAAGAAAAGTCTAGCTGCATACGAGACCAAAATAAATCAACCAGAACAAAAAGCAACCTCACAGGATAAAAACAACTACCATACTCCAATACACAAAAAAGCAGCAATGCTCATTTGGCTGCTTATTATTGCAATGCTTTTTCCGGTTGCGCAAACTATTTTTTATGGATCAACAGATTATAGACAAAAAGCTGATGTTGTTGTGTCTTTTGGAGCAAAAGTTAGAAGCGATGGCAGCATGTCACTTTCATTGCAAGAACGTGTTAAGTCTGCTGTAGAGCTTTATCTAGACGGCTACGTAGACTATGTTTTAGTAAGTGGAGGACAGGGCTCAGACGAACCCATAAACGAAGCATATGTTATGAGAGACTACGCAATCTCACTTGGCGTTCCCAACTCAGCAATCTTGGTTGACACACAAGGCGATACAACTCAAGACACTGTAAAAAACTCAATTGATATATGCAACCAAAAAGGACTCTCAACCATTTTGGCTGACAGCAGCTTCTATCACATGCCACGCATAAAGATGATGTATATGGCAAATGGAAAAGATGTTTCTACTGTGCCTGCGCAAGGCAGCTTTACTTGGGGTTCAACAAAAGCACTGTTGCGAGAAATACCTGCATGGTGGTTTTATTGGTGCAAATACTGTTTGATATAGCTCGCAGTCTAACTCGCAACCAGCGCATAATACAAACACACAATCTAATTTTTCAACGTTCGTATATATCGTACATATCGTATATATCGTGCATATCGTGTATAGATAAACATACGAAAGCTGTGCTCTAATAATCGTATTTTACGATTTTTTGTTCTTTAAATTCATCATATGTAGTTGCCAAATCATACTTTTGCGCCCAAGAAGCAACTATTGTCTCCAACTCAGAAGAAGTAATTTCTTTTATTTCAAAATCATCTATTACCTTCAAAAATTCTTCGTCTTCATATCTATACCATTGTTTAAGAATAGCTATAGCATATTCTTTGTGTCTATCGAGTTTAAAACATCCAGAACTAATATAATAGACTCCAATGTGTGGTTTAGTTTTATCAACACTCTCATATCTATTTGAATTATAGTTAAGAGTATCTTCTAGAGTTTGATTGTTTGAATTGAACATAGATCCGTTTGAATCAAAAACATTCACATAACAATCATCGATATCGCCCACAAGATAATCGCCATTGGTATCATCTCTATAAACAAGGGTTGCCAACGTATCATAAAAATCTAGGTATTCGCATTTACCTGGATCGGGATATTCATATAAACAGACCGAATACTCTCGTCCTTTATTATCTTTAACGATATAAAGGTCACTAATTAAATTTGTATTTTCTACAGCTTCTTTGCCTTGCTCATCCAGTTTATCGTAGCTCCTTGGATTTGCAGAATTCATATAATTTATAGTTTCTATTAATTGGCTTACAAACCAAATGGCAAAAATTCCAAATATACATCCAAATACAATTAAAATTTTCTTTAAAACACCGGACTTTTTAAAAGATTTGGCAGGCTGACTTATATCCGCATTTATAACCACATTTTTGTTTTTTTGTTCTATGCTAGATGTATTAAAACGGCTTAAGAATTCGTCTTGCGAGACTGTTTGTGCAGACTCATTCTCAAGATCATCGTTTCCAAAATCCAATGTTGCGCGTGTGCGTTGCTTGCCTTCAGCTCCGCCATTTGCATTAGCAGCCCTTTGCCTCTCTCTGCGTTTTTGCGCTAAAAAATCGTCTTCTTTGTTAGAATCTTCAAACATTTATCCCCCAAATATATTCTTTTCTTGCTCCCCCAATAATCAAGCAATAATTACGTTTGTACAACTAAAACTAGTTAGTAGTTTTTTGCGAGAGCCCACTTGATAATTTGGTTGAATATTCTCTCTTTGTATTTGGAGTTTGCGCAGCCTCCGACTTTGCCATCTCAAATGCTTGCAACATTTGATTTTGAATATTAGCCCCTGTACTAGCGTCTGATGGAACCATGAGAACTTTTGTATTTTGCGAGCACGACATTTCACTCAACACATCTAAGTATTGTTGAGTCAAAATAACAGACATAACTTCATCTTCGCTCATGCCCTCATTTTTCATTTTAACTAGCGACTGATGCAAACCATCGATGATAGCCTGTCTTTGAGCTGCAATGCCCTCGCCATGCAAACGATTTTTCTCTGCCTCTGCCTCAGCTTTTGTGATTGTTGTGATTTTGTCGGCCTCAGCAAGTTCTTTAGCCGCAACCCTTTTTCGCTCTGCCTCGTTGATGGCGTTCATCGCATTTTTAACCTCGGCAGAAGGATCAATATCAGTTACCAAAGTTTTAATTATGATGTATCCAAACGAAGACATTGACTCCTTTAGTGTGCGCTCAACATCCATAGCAAGCTGGTCTTTTTGCACAAAGGCTTCGTCTAAAGTTAGATTTGGTACGGCATTTCTAATATTGTCTTCGATATAAGAAGATATTTGCGCCTCAGGATCCTGGAGTTCATAATAAGCTGCTTGCACATTATTTGAATCTACCCTATATTGAACCGAAGTTTGCAAACTAACGAAAACATTATCTTTTGTTTTGGTTGTAATAGTTTGATCGAGTTGTTGGATTCTCAAAGGAACCTTAGCAGCAATTTGATCTACTAAAGGAATTTTATAATGTATTCCAGCACTTGTGGATGTGTGATATTTTCCAAATCTTTCTATGATGTCTATATATTGCTGTTTAACAATATAAAGACCAGAAAGAATAGCAATTATAACAATAACCAGAAGAATAATAGCAACAATCATGAATTTTCCTTTCTTGCAAAAAAATAAATTAAGTATGATTATATTTTACAACTTATAAATAGATTTTTTTGAAAAGTAGTTTTTGATTTGGGTTTTATGATGAATACACAAGATAAAGGATTGACTCTAAGAGACCTCGAACTTGCAGCGGCAACAAAAAGCGCATCTGACGTTATGGCTTTGCTAAATTCAGGTTCCTATGAAGATACAACTGTTGCATTTGCAATTGCAGTCTCAAGAGGACAAACTCAAATGGCAAAAGCCCTAGGCACTCCTCAAAATAATATGACTAAGTTAGTTGGCAATAACATAATTGGTGATTATGGAGATTTTATTGTATGCGGAGGAAGCATTGTGCTGTCGGGTTTTGTTGGACACCCGCATTTTCCTGATGATTTTTTTGAAATAAAGGTGGATGGAACCAACTGCAAAACTATTGTTGAACTTGCATATGAAGGTCTTTTTGGAGCAGATGTTTTGACATCGATTGTATCTAGTTGCTTATATCAAGTTAGCAGATATGGAAAAGAGCTGCGTGCAAATGAGGAATATTATCTTGCTCAAAAAACTAGCAAATATTCCAAAGAAGACCTTGCTTTTTGGCGAGACCAAGAAGAACTCTATCTAGATACTGCAGACAAGCTTTGCAAAATGTTTGGAGAGGATCTAGACGTGCCCCGCATAATGATAGGCAAGGTAGATGTATTTGCATACAATCGGGTGACTAGATTTTTATGCGAGCACTTTCCAAAAAATATTTCTAAAATTTGGGCTTTATCTAGATGGCGTTTTGAAGAAAAAACCTTAACCCAGCGCGAAGCAGAAAACATAAAAACCGTGTTTGAATATTTAGATCCTGAAGATATTCCACGAAAAGAGTCGCTTATGCGTTGCCTTGCAATAAATGGACTAACCCGTGAGCTTCAAATAATGCAAGATTGGCCGCACCTGTTTGACAGCAGCAAAATAGAAACTTGCATATCTCTAGCTTCTCAAAACAACCATCCCGATACGGCCGCATTTTTGCTCGATTGCAAAATGAGTTTGCAAAAAGACGACCCTATGGAGTCTCTGTTTTTATAAGCTGGTTGGTGCAACTACGCAAATATGGAAATATGCAAATATGCAAATGCCCAAGCGCCCAAACAGCTTAGACAGTCTAAATCTCCGCGCCGTCGTCGTTAATCTCAGCTTCTTCCAAGCTCGCAAATTCATCATTTGTATCGCTAAATCCCAAAACGCGTTCTGCTTGAGAATAATCGATGTTTGCCACGCCTCGCAGCTTGCGATCAATCACCTTTGTACGCGTGTTAATTATGCCCTCAACTGTGTTTCCAGCACGCTGAATTTGCTTTAGGGCCTTATCTAGCTCCTTTTGATATTTGGGGAACTCAGCCTTAACGGCCGATAAAATTTGTGCTATCTCATCAGCACGCTTTTGCAACGCAAGTGTTTGGTAGCTCATCTGCAGGCTGTTTAAAAGAGCCGCCATTGTAGAAGGTCCAGCCACATTGACCCTGTAGTCTCGCTGCAAACATTCAAGTAGTCCCGGACGGTCAACAACCTCAGCATACAACCCCTCAAAAGGCAAAAACATAATTGCAAAATTTGTTGTGTGAGGAACCGAAATATACTTCTCGCAAATATCCTTTGCCTCGCTTTTAATGCGCACCTCAAGTGCTTTGCGTGCAGCATCAATAGCAGCTTTGTCTCCGCTTTCTGTTGCAACTCTAAGCTGGTCGTAAGTATCTCCTGGAAACTTAGCGTCAATTGGCAGATAGATATAGTCTCCATCTTCTACGGGAATCTTTACAGCAAACTCAACACGGTCTAGACTGCCTGGCTTTGTTGCAACATTTTCTTCGTACTTGTCCCGCGTTAAAATGTCGCTCAAAATTGCGCCGAGTTGAACCTCACCCAAAACGCCTCGAGTCTTAACATTAGAGAGCACACGCTTAAGCCCTCCAACGTCTTTTGCAACATTTTGCATCTCGCCTAGACCCTTATAAACCGCCTCGAGCTGTTGCCTGACCTGATTAAAAGACCTGCTGAGATTTTCGTTGAGTGTTTTGGAGAGCTTCTCGTCAACTGTCTCTCTGACCTTGTCTAGTTGACGACCATTATCTTCGCGAATATTCTTTAACTGCTCCTCAACAGTCTTGCGAACCTCAGCTAGGCTATTATTGATTTGCCCCTGAAAACCTTGAATTTGCTTTGAAAACTCGGCAAACCGAGTATCAAATTTTGCAAGATGATCGCGAAGTTCTGAAGACTGAGTGTTTAAGCGAACAGTTAACTTCTCGTCAACAATCTCGCGCATTTTTTCTAGCTTCTCATCAACTGTGGCTGTATTTTTTTGCGCAGTCTGAGCATTTTCGCGACGCACGTCATCAATTTTGGTCTCGAGTCTCCGTGTTGACGTGGTTAATGAATTTTCGAGAGCGGCAATCTTTTCTTCGTTAACTGCTTGATTTAGCTGCAATTTTTCTTCTACAGCTGCAATTCGCTGTTCAACTCGGTTGAGATAAGATAGAAGCTCGTCGGTTTTTACTACCTTTAATTGTTTGTTAACTGTTAGCAGCAATATAACAGACACAACCGCAAATATCGCAGCAATAACAGCAACTACCAAAATCACAAAATTGTAGTCCACAAAAATCCCCTATCTTTCAAATCAAGCTCAGTTTTATAGATTTTTAAAGTTTAGCACATTAAGGTGCATATATAATCATTTGCAACAAAATCAAAAAAATTTTATTGGAGGAAAACATGGACGAAGTAAGGGATATAAGCGACGTGAATAGCGCGGGCAATATAAATAGTGTGGACGATGAGAGCAGTATGGGCGGCACAAACAGCATGAACGATGAGAGCAACACTAACAACACAAACAGCACAGACAACTTCAAAGAACTTACCATCAAATCTAACCACAACAAATCCGCAGTTCTTTTTGAGCTAGAAAACGAACAAATAGACTACCTGCGCGAAGGCTTTGAGAAACGCCAGCAAGCTATGGCACCTCAAGCAGCTCGTGACCTAGACGCAATCTATGAAAAGAATCAGCCCCTCACCAACCAGCTCTATATTCGTTCCCCTTATCTAAGCGATGTAGACCGCATTTTAAATAATCCATTTTTTAAACGAACATTTGATAAAACGCAGGTGTTTTCACTCTTTAAAAATGACGACTTGTCGCGCCGCGGCTTTCATATCCAGCTAGTTGCGCAAACTGCCAAAAAAATAGGTGCTGCTCTGCGCCTTAATACTGCGCTAATCGAGGCGATTGGGCTTGGTCATGATGCTGGACACACACCCTTTGGTCACGAGGGTGAGCGATTTTTAAACGAGTCGTACCACGCACGCACAGGACGCTACTTTAACCACAACGTGCACAGCGTTCGCGCATTGCGAAATGTGGCTCCATGCAATTTGTCGCTGCAAACCTATAATGGCATTTTGTGTCACTGCGGAGAAAATAACTTTTCTGTATACAAACCCGCGGAGTGCGATAGCTTTGACGCGTTAAACACACTTATGGAAGATTGCTACACGCAAGATGGCTATAGCAGTTGTTTGCGTCCAAGCACCCTAGAGGGTTGCGTTGTCAGAATTTGCGATATCTTGGCTTACCTTGGCAAAGACCGTCAAGACGCAATTAGTGCTGGGTATCTCGACAAAGATCAATACAGATTTGACAGCTTTTTAGGAACAACCAACAGCGAAATTATTGCTAACTCAACCATAAATATAATCAAAAATTCTATTGGCAAAGATTGCATTTGTATGGATGAAGAAGTCTCCGACGAGATTAGACGACTAAAAAAATCCAACTTTGCTGCCGTGTATAACTACGACTCCGTAACGGGCAGTAAGCTCGAAAAGATTATTCACCCTATGATGAACGAAATGTATCAACGCCTGCTAGATGACCTCAAAAGCGGAGACGAAAGCTCAACCATATTTGCTCATCACATTAACGCGTGGTTTATTAGGCTGAGAAACACAAGCTATCTTGATAGCACGCCTCAAGATGACATTGTTTGCGACTTTATTGCCTCTATGACCGACAACTACTTTGTTGAGCTCTATCGCAAGCTTTTTCCAAACGACCCAAAGAGCAAAGCAGACTTGTATGTTCCATATTTTGACTAGCAGACGCTTAATTATGCGCAGCTCTTGCGCCGTATCTCGATAAGACACCGCGTCTTATCAACAAAGACTAATCCAACAACATTCTTCACAATAAAAACATATAAACTAAGACATTGTGCAAAATTCCTTTTTTGAAGTGGAGAAAACATGAGTTCAAACGACATGATTATCTTAGTGGTAATTGCTGCCTACATAATTGGCATGTTGATAGTTGGCTTTTACTTTGCAAAGCGATCAAACGAATCATCCGAAAATTACTTTTTGGGAGGCAGACAGCTAGGACCTTGGGTCACAGCTCTTTCGGCTGAGGCGTCAGACATGAGTGGGTGGCTGCTCATGGGATTGCCTGGCATCGCATATTTTTGCGGCGCAAGCGAGGCTATGTGGACAGGAATTGGTCTTGCAATAGGCACTTATCTCAACTGGCTCTTGGTTGCAAAACGCCTGAGAAAATATTCTGAAAAAGCAGGTAATGCAATCACTGTTCCTGCCTTTTATTCCAACCGTTTTGGCGATACTAAAAATATCTTGATGACTGTGTCGGCACTAATTATATTGCTGTTCTTGTCTGTTTATGTTGGAAGCTGCTTTGCAACTTGCGGCAAACTCTTTTCTAGCGTGTTTGGTCTTGACTATGGAGTCATGATGATTGTGGGTGCACTGGTTGTATTTATCTACACATTCTCAGGCGGCTACCTCTCAGTATGCACAACAGATCTCATTCAAGGCATATTAATGTTTTTTGCTGTGATTGTTGTTTTTATAGGAACTGTAACCTCGGTTGGTGGATTAAATAACGCAGTTGCATTTTTGTCAGACATTCCTGGATTTTTGAGTGCTACGCAGCAAGCAACTCCAGTGCTCGATGTCAATGGACTCCAACAAGTAGTAGGAGGAAAACCTGTATTTGGCGAAGCTGCTGATTTTGGTTTGATTACAATTATCTCTACTCTATCTTGGGGCTTGGGATATTTTGGAGTTCCACAAGTGCTAGTTAGATTTATGGGCATCGACAATCCAGACAACATCAAAAAGTCACGACGCATTGCAATTATATGGTGCGTTATATCGCTTACATTAGCAATTAGCGTAGGTCTGCTAGGACGCGCACTTATCCCCACAGAGCTCCTAACAGCAAGCAATGCAGAAACAATCATTATTGCAGTGTCTAAGATGTTGCTTCCAGCATTTTTAACCGGCATAGTTGTATCTGGAATTTTTGCTGCAACCATGAGTTCTTCTGACTCTTATCTTCTTATTGTAGGAAGCTCTGTTGCAGACAATATCTATCGTGGTGTGTTTAACAAAGAAGCATCTGATAAGCAAATAATGTTTGTGAGCCGCGTTGCTCTTGTTATCGTAACTGTATTTGGAATGTTGATTGCAAGCGATCCAAACTCTTCTATCTTTACAATTGTGTCGTATGCATGGGCAGGCTTTGGTGCTGCATTTGGTCCTATCACTCTACTGGCACTATTTTGGAGACGAGCAAATCTTCAAGGCGCAATTGCTGGCATGATCACAGGTGGACTAACAGTTATTATTTGGAATATCTTAGAAGCTAGCTTTGGAGGAATATTTGTTATTTATGAGCTTTTACCAGCATTTTTGTTGGCACTTGCAGTAAATGTTATTGTGAGCAAGCTAACTGCTCCTCCATCAGATGAAGTTCTTGAGGTCTTTGATCATTATATGGATGACGATTGGGAGCCAGCTCAAAACTAAAGGCGTTGGTATGATGACTTTAAGGTTTGCTTGCCATCTGGCTTTAATATAAAACTTGTATGAAAGTTAGATGAACAACGAGCTCTTCAGCTCTTTATCCTAAAACAAAACCCCGTGTTTTATGCGACTCGCAATTCAACACGGGGTTTTAATTATGATGTTGATTTATCGTGCAGCTTTAAGTGCGGGGTGGCTTGTTCTAACTATTCACACATTAAACCAAAATTACATAGAATCCTAAAATTCCACATACAACACCAATTATAATTCCACAAACAACATCTTTTATAAAGTGAACTCCAGTTACAACCCTTATCACTGCTAAGACAACGCTAACAACCAACAGCACAATTCCAACTATAGGAGTTGGGAAAACCGCAAAATATGTCATAGCAATTATGGTTATAGAAAACACATGCCTACTAGGCATAGACTTGCCCTTTGTTTTTTTGGGCATGATGGATTTTCTGTCAAATACCTCGTATGGACGCGGCGAATTAAGCAAATTTCTCACTAGTGTGACTAGCACAAAAGAGATTACTGGAACAAGAATGGCTCTCAAAAGCTCAGGATTATTTGTGCATGCCATCCATATAATCAACGCAGGATAAGCAATATAAACCAGTCCTGTAATTGCTTTGTTTGTTAAAGAAAGTCCTCTTGCTAACTGCGGGCGTTGACCCAGCCAAGTCATCATCGAATCATAAGTGCTTTTTTCCATAAAAATTTCCCTTATCTCTTATGTTTGTTTTAACGCTGTGCTTTATGTTGTATATAAAAACTCAAATGCGCGTTTGCTTGTGAGTTATTGTTGTTTAGTTTTGTGGAGTATGGTGTGCATCAAACGTGGATCTGTCTATTCCCTTAAATGCATATCCACGTTGTTGATAGTATTCAATTATAGACGGAAGAGCCTCAACTGTGGATTGCTTTGTAGCAGAATCATGGCATAGCAAAACTATATTATTAAAGTCGTCGTGTCCAATGGATGCATCAATCTCTGCATCTGTGGTTATTGTGGAGCCATCTCCAGAACTCACGTTCCAGTCGTAATACTGAAATCCCTTTTCGTGAACTGAATCAACCAAGCGCGACATAATTCCACTGCAATATTTGGCAGAAACCGTATTTGAAGATCCTCCAGGGAATCTAATATAGGCTGGCACATAACCAATTTGATCTTTAACAACCTGTGAGATCTTGTTTAGGTCATCAAAATAAGCTTCGTCAGATGCATAAACCTGCTCATAGTCGTGTGTATAGGTATGCATTCCAACAGTGTGCCCGCGCTTTGCCTCTTCTGCTATCAAATAAAAATGCTCCTCGCTATGCCCAACAACAAAAAATGTGGCTTTAGCATTGTATTTGTCTAGAATATCCAAAACTTGTGGAGTAAGCTCTGAAGGGCCATCATCAAAAGTTAGATAAACCACCTTCTCGTCAGAAGATTTTGATGATCCAGGAACATTATTTGGATCTACTGCATTAACGTTTGTTTCTTGCGTAGAAGCTGATTGTTCTTGGTTAACGACTTGCTCTGGATCTATTTCTTGAGAATCTGCACTTGCTTCCTGATTATTAACAGACGCTTGTCCTAGAGCTCCTATGAAGAGAACCCCTACCACAACAACACATATAACACATACGATTCCCAAAATTCTAGGATCGATATTTAGTTTAGACAGTTTTTGTTTTAGCTGACTTTGCGACCCTTGATTTTGATATTCATCGCGTCTAGGACTGCGCCCTTGCGGCGTAGCTTGCGCATGTGGATTGCGTGGACGTGTTCCTCCGTATTGCGAATGCGGATTGTAACCCTGTGGTCTGGGTCTTTGTGCGCTTCTTGTATTTTGTGAGTTATGCGGATTGCGCGTGGTGCGCTGGCGCGAATCAGAATATCTCGCATTTCTATTTTCTTGATTAGCGTAGCGAGAAACCCTTCTCGGATCTGTTTGACCGCCTTCGTGACGTGAAGCATTGATGCGATTGCTTCCATACCCTCCAGCTTGGGTTCTATGAGTTGAATTTATATCCCTATTTCTTGTACGTTCATCATTGCCAACCTGAGGCAATTTTTGGCTCCAATTGTTAAAATCATTAGAGTTATTGTTCTCCGTCATAATAACTATCCTATATTTTCTTGCATACCTTCTATTTGCTCATAAATTTATTTTTTCAAACCAACTTTATACGAAAAGTAAAATAATATTTTTCTCCATACATT
The DNA here is from genome assembly GCA_963661535.1 of Senegalimassilia sp. Taxonomy (GTDB): domain Bacteria; phylum Actinomycetota; class Coriobacteriia; order Coriobacteriales; family CADBOM01; genus CAVLCC01. The sequence continues at coordinate 33,463 of CAVLCC010000004.1, read as the reverse complement.
TTACATAATATAGATAAATCTAAAACAGAGATTGTGTTTTAGTTAAACGTTATAAACTCCCACTAACAACGGACGGTTGCATTACCTCGCAACACATAAGGCAATTGCAACCGTCTTTATTATAACAATCATAAATATAGAATAGACTACAGCTCTATGACCTAATTGATATATTAGCCTCTTTTAGTTGTCTAGAGGATACCTCACCTGGAGCTCCCGTCATAGGATCTGCACCACTTGAGGTTTTGGGGAAGGCAATAACATCTCTAATAGACTGAAAACCTCCGAGGAGCATACATACTCTGTCTAAGCCTAGAGCAATGCCTCCATGAGGAGGTGCACCATAAGATAGAGCCTCTAACAAAAATCCAAATTTCTCTTCGATTTCTTCGTCTGATAAGCCAAGGCGACGCAAAACTCTTTTTTGCATTTCTGGAGTGTGAATACGAATGGTTCCACCACCAATTTCAAATCCGTCCATAACGATGTCATATGAGTAGCTTCCACACTCTAGAGGAGCATCTTCAATTTTATCTACATCTTCGTCTTTTATGCGAGTAAAAGGGTGGTGCTCTGCACTGTAACGATTTTCTTTTTCGTCATACTTAAACATAGGAAAGTCTACTACCCACAAAAGCGCATGACCTTTGCGCTCAATTCCTAGGAGGTCTGCAGTATGAAGCCTTAGAGCCGACAAAACTGCACTTGCAACCTCGTAAGTATCGGCAGCAAAAAGTACCAAATCTCCTGGTTCCACGTTGCATGCTTGTTTAATTTGAGCATACATATCATAATCAAAGAACTTGATAATTGGAGACTTCTCATCTCCACCAGATGTAAAGGCAATCCAAGCCATGCCTTTAGCACCATTATCTGCAGCAACAGCTCCGAGCTTGTCTATCTCTCCTCGAGACCAATCTCCTGCACCCTTAACATTTATAGCCTTAACAACTCCGCCATTTTCTATTGCACCCGAAAAAACCTTAAAGCCACAGCCCTTTACAATGTCTGTTAGGTCAACTAGTTCCATTCCAAAGCGCACATCTGGACGGTCATTTCCAAAGCGATCCATGGAGTCTTTCCAAGAAATTCTTTGGAGCGGAAACTCATGCTCTACCCCCACTGTTTGCAAGACTTCTTGCATAACGTCTTCCATCATTTGCATAACGTCGTCTTGTGTTACAAAGCTCATCTCAATATCGAGCTGTGTAAATTCTGGTTGACGATCTGCACGCAAGTCCTCGTCTCTAAAACAACGTGCCACCTGATAGTAGCGCTCAACTCCACCAACCATCAAAAGTTGCTTAAATAGCTGAGGAGATTGTGGAAGTGCATAAAACTTTCCAGGAGCTTGTCTTGCTGGAACGATAAAATCGCGAGCACCCTCAGGAGTTGACTTGCCCAAGATAGGTGTCTCTACCTCCATAAAGCCTCTGTCACCCAGAGCATTTCGCATAGCTCTAGTAATATCGGAGCGAAGCTTTAGAGCATTTAGAACCTCTGGACGCCTAATGTCTAAAAAGCGCCAGCGCATTCTTGTAATCTCATCTGTATCGATGCCGTCTTCCATTGCAAAAGGAGGAGTTTTTGACTCGCTTAGCACTTGCATCGAAGTGGCTTCTATCTCTATTGCACCTGTTGAAAGAGAGTCATTTTCGGTATCGTCTGGTCTATGCCTTACTTTGCCTCCAATTAGAACTGTCCACTCGGGTCTAATTTTTTCTGCAAGCGAAAATGCATCGCCAGAATAATCTGGGTCAAAAGTGCACTGCACATATCCATCTCTATCGCGAAGATCTACAAAAATCAATCCGCCATGATCGCGTCTTCTGGCAACCCAGCCAGTGAGTTTTATCTCTTCACCAATGTTGTCGGCACTCAACTCTCCACATGTATGAGTGTGCATTGAGTACTTGTTTAAATCCGACATTATCTAACTCTCTCCTATCAACTTATGTTTTAATACAATTTGCATAGACAAACAAAGACTCGCATCTTATTTTGGCGAGTCTTTGTAAAATTTATAACTTGCCTTTTGAATTATCGCACATACATGCGCGTTTTGCGTGTGTTATGCACTATGTTTTGAGTCGGTGGCAATTATCCTATAGCCCTATCCTGCAATCTGCTCAAAACCTCTGACGCAACGTCTTTAACAAAGACCTGAGATTCATCATGAGATTGCATGTTGCGCAAAACAACTTTATCTTGCGATAATTCATCAGGACCTACAACCACAACAAATTGACAACCCACTTTGTCGGCTTGCTTAAACTGAGACTTCAAAGACCGCATCTGATGATCCTGATCAGCACTAATGTCTGCATCTCTTAGGGCTTGCACAATCTTAAAGGCAGCATCGTTGCACTTGTTACTTTGTCTATCTACAACAGCAACATATACGCCACATGCTGGTTTTTCTTCAAAACTAACGCCTGCTGCCTGCAATGCCAAAAATGTGCGCTCAAATCCAAGTGCAAACCCAATTCCAGGAGTTGGCTTTCCGCCCATAACCTGCATAAGCTTATCGTATCTGCCTCCTCCGCCAATAGCATTTTGAGAACCCAAGCCATCTATTACTTGAACCTCAAAAACAGTTCTGGTGTAGTAGTCTAGTCCCCTTACAAGTTTTGAATCCTCTATGTATGAAATACCCGCAAGGTCAAGATATCTCTTCACTGTCTCATAATGACTCTTGCATTCGCCACAAAGATTATCAGAAATCTTAGGAGCCTTATCCATAATAGAAGCGCACTTCTCATTTTTGCAATCAAAGGCACGGAGTGGATTTATATCTGCCCTTCTGTTACATTCATCGCATAGCTCGGTGCTATGTTCATGAATATACTCACGCACATTTTCGCGATAAGCCGGTCTGCACTCATCATCTCCCATAGAGTTAATTAACAATCTAATCGAATCTCGCTTTATTCCCATCTTTTCAAAGAACTGAACCAACATAACAATCATCTCGGCATCTGTTGTTGGGTCGTCAGCTCCCAAACATTCAGCTCCAATTTGGTGGAACTGCCTAAGTCTACCTTTTTGAGGACGCTCACATCTAAACATAGGACCTGCATACATTAGTTTTGCAGCAGCCCCACCTTGAGGGATTAGATTATGCTCTATTGCACACCTAACCACACCTGCAGTGCCTTCTGGTCTAAGCGACAAATTTTGCGCATCTTTTAGAGGAATATCTTGCGAAACCTTAGCAAACGCATCTTTTGACAACACATGAAACATCTCTTTGTCCACAACATCTGTAGATTGCCCTATGCCTCTAACAAACACATCTTGTTGCTCAAACATAGGTGTGCTCATATTTTTGTATCCATATTTTGAAAACACGTCTCTAGCGGTTAGCTGCATCTCATTCCATGCAAGCCAACTATCAGCCAAAAGATCCTCTGTTCCACGTGGTGCCTTAACGCCCATTTGCGCTTTCCTCTCTTATAGTTTTTATAAGTAAAATTTATATATGCAAAATTTGCGTGTACAATATTAAAGTTACTTATTTATTCTATAGGTTTTTGCGCATCTTATTTTTCAAAAATATGCCTATGTCTAACCAAAGCTTTTAGCAAAAATGCAATTCCGCAGCCAACGCTTGCAAGGAGCAGACCAACTATTGCAACAAAAAAGTCACCTGTCTTTGGAACATAACCTTTTGTTGCAGAACCATTATCTTTAACTTCAGGATCTTGGGGGTCTTCTGAACTAACAACTTGTGCAACAGTTGGAGTAACCTCATGTTCTACGATATTAGAAGTAAGCGAAACCTGACCGTCATTAATTCCAATGTTTGCTCTGTTTTCTACGGTTTTATCTGCAGCATCTTCATCTACTTTTACATCAAACAAAAGCTTTACACTTTTATTTGGCAAAACCTTATCCCATGTAGCGCAAACAACGCCCGAACCATTTTTAACCAAATCAAGATCTATCTTACCTGCCAAAGAAGTTGCGTCTTGCTCACATTTAACACTACCCTCAACTAAGGTTGTATGCTGCGGAATTGCATCTGTGATAATAACTTTTTGCTCTGCGCTATCGGTGTTGGTATACTCAACTTCATATGAGATAGTTTGCCCAAGCGAAACTTCAGTTCCCGACTCAGGATCAGATGACTTTATAACTTCAGGCTTTATCCACTTTCCATATAACGTGGTTTGCGCAGAAGTAAGCATAGATCCATCAACCCATTTTTGCGTGCAATCTTCGTCTGTATACCAACCCATAAAGTAATAACCCTCGTCTTTTGTTTGCAACGCAGGCTTTGCACTATATTGGTCGTAGAGATTATAGGTTTGTTCCTCTACAGGAACTGGATCTGTAAGACTAGAATCTGGAACATTGTCTCCTACAATCTTATAGTCAACGTTGGCTTGAATTTCCATATTCATTTCGATCATTAAATTAGAGCCATCGCCACCACGCTCCAAATATGCAACTTTAAAATTATGTTCTGATTGAGGTTCAAGATCAATTCCAAGTTCATCAAATGTTACATATCCAAATGTCTCCCTATTCCAATTAACTCCTGCTTCATCAAAGCCATCTCTATGCATCTCAATTCCAGAATTTGCTACGCTTGCTTCAAATGATTCCATCTGACCTTGCGACCAAGTAGTTCCATATACAACAATCTCATTTGCAAAATCTATATATCCTGGAACTGGGGAGTGAGCTCCTCCTAGGTCGAGCGTCAACTTATCGTCTACATAAACTACTAGGTCATCATCTCCAGAGAATGCAAAATAATATTCGTTATTGTTCAAATATTCTTGACTTGGTAGATAAAAGTCAAAATCCATACTCATTCCAAAATGAACTTCTTTTTCACCAAATGGCCAAAATCCAACACTATCTCCTGCGCCGCGCTCTTGTTTTAACAAATTTTTGCCATCACTAAAATCCGACATAGATTCGTTAGACGAATAATGATAGATATTTGAGTCTCGGTTATAGCTAAAATCCATCATCACATCGTTGTATACCTTTTTAAAACATGTGCCGTTATATGTGCAGCTAGATTGATCTTTGCCAAATAAATCACGCGATGGAACAGCAATGATATCCGACCAGTTTGAGAAGTTCTTCTCAAACATGCCCCATCTAAAAATTCCACCTTTTAGGGTGTCGCCATCATCTGCTAAAAATGAGCTTGGATTTCCAGGTGTTAGCCAATTGCCCCACGATACATCCCAAAAACGCATAGTTGCAGGAATATCAACAGTGCTTGTTGACCAAGACTTTGCATAATCTATGCCACTATTTAATACAGATGGATCTTTACTAATCCATGTGCCATCTACTTCTGCTCCATAGTCATAAAGTGTTACTGGAAGTTGTGCTATATCGGGGTATTTTTGAGAATCCATAGAAGATAAGGTTGCGTCCGACATATCCGGAATTGATACCGCGTACGCTTGTGCAATCGGTTGTATGCACATTGATAACATAAGGATAAACATACACCCTATACTCAATGCACACCTACATAATTTGGTCTTAATCTTTTGTTTATTATTTATCATGGTTGTCCTCCTAAGTTATAAAAACCATTGCAAGAACAACTCTACAAAGCAAAACTTACCAAAATGTATAACCAAATTTAACCAAAAGCTAACCAAATTCTAAACGAGTTCTAACCCTTGCGAAAACATACCTAACATGCCTAAACAGGTGCTCTCAAAACACCCGAACCATCAAAACTAGGAATATACTGCGTATCCGCAGACTCTTCTTCTTGAATAAAACACTCATCAAAATCAAATGCACATGCCAAATCCACTAGATTGTCGTAGTCACACATGTCAATTTTGCATGCAATCTCGGGGTATTTTGTGCAATCAACAAGTGGAATATACTGGCTCATTAAACTCAATATAATCTCGCCGCCATATTCTGTTCCAAGATACCTAACAATATCTTCTGCATCATCGAGCTGTCCTGGCAACAACAAGTGTCTAACAATTGTGCCTCTAGATAAAATTTCTTCTCCGGTTTTCATTTCCATATAATCAGGTGCGCCAGTTTGCAAAACCATTTCTTTAATCGCAAGACGTGCAACCTCTGGATAATTGGGAGCATGAGCATATCGAGATGCAGCATCTGAGTTCCAGTGTTTAAAGTCAACGAGATAAACATCAATAAGCCCGCTTATTGCCCTTAAAGTTGATACGCTTTCGTATCCCCCCGAATTAAACACAACAGGGATAGCCAACCCCTTTGTTTTAGCACGGTAAATACCTTCTGCTACTGTTGGCAAATACTGCGTTGACGACACCAAGTTTATGTTGTTAGCTCCTTTAGATTCGAGATCCAAAAAAATATCTGCTAGCATGTCGGCAGTTACTTCTATACCTGTCCAATCTTGCGTGCTGTCTATTTTGGCCCTAGATATTTGGCTATTTTGACAATACACACACTGAAGCTGACAATGGGCAAAAAACACTGTTCCAGATCCATTATCTGCCGATATAGGAGGCTCCTCCCAATAATGCAACGCCGCACGAGCCACCCTAACTTTATCGGACGCTCCACAAAATCCAAGCTGCCCTGCGCTCCTATTAACATGGCACTGCCTTGGACATAAAGTGCAATCCTCATATAATTTATAAAGAGATTTCATGTGTGTAATCCTTTTTCAAAATCGCTGTACATTCCAAACGCTCATATTCAAACTCTTGCAGCCTCAAAACCCATTTTCTCACAATAATCTAAATGGTATTCATCAATTTACAACTAATCAATATAAGATGTATATGCGACAATCATACCCATACAACAAACCGAAGTTGTAGGAGATCAGCTATGGATTTAGATATTAAGAACTTTGCAAACATAGATTTTGAGAGGCAAAGCAGGTGCGGTTTTTCTGAGGTAATATTTGGGCTTGGCAAAACTGCACAGCAGATTGCATCTATTTGTTTGGAACTTTTGGAACATACAAATTTAGTGGTAGCAACTAGGGTTGACAACGATAAAGCCGCATATATCACCAAGCAAATTCCTGATGCAACATATATTGAAACCCCGCAATTTTTGTTTGTGGATAGACGCGATAGCCGCAATGCATCTTGTGCAAACTCAACCGAACAGGTGCTTGCTACAGTTCCTTGCGAGCCTCAAAGCGGCAACATAGTTGTGTGTTGTGCGGGAACCAGCGACTTATTTGTTGCAGAAGAAGCCGCTCTTACAGCTTGTTTGATGGGTTCTCATGTAAATTTGATTCCTGACATTGGAATTGCAGGTGTGCACAGAACCCTCTCACAAACTAACACCCTTAGATCTGCGCGAGTAATTGTTTGTGTTGCAGGAATGGAAGGAGCCCTCCCCTCCCTTGTTGCAGGCCTAGTGCAAGCACCGGTTATTGCAGTACCTACCAGCGTGGGATATGGAGCTAACTTAGGAGGCATTGCTGCATTGCTTTCGATGATCAATAGCTGCGCTGCGGGTGTTAGTGTTGTAAATATCGACAATGGTTTTGGAGCGGGGCAAATTGCACACAAAATAAACATGCCTTTTTGGATTGGTGAGAAGCAATGATTGGATATATTGATGTTTCTACAGGCGCATCAGGAGACAAGATAGTATGCGCACTTCTCCAAGCAGCTAAAAAACTCGGACTATATGATGAACATAAATTTGTGGAGCTTTTTGGCGTGCTAATTCCACATGCTCTAGTTACTTTTAGTCAAAGGCGAGATAGCGCAATTTTAGGGATGGGGATGAAAGTTGAGCCGCGCGATAACATAGACAACCAAAATAACCCCCATCATAATCATGAGCACACAACTTGGAGTAGCATTAAATCTATGCTTGAGAACTGGCTTAAAAACGACCAAATTACCAAAGGTGCTTTTGATAGAGCAACGCGTACTTTTGAGATTATAGCTGCCGCGGAAGCTGAAGTACATGGAGTGGATATTGATGATGTGGCCTTTCATGAAGTAGGTGCAATTGACTCAATAGTAGATATTGTGGGTGCCTGCGTTTTGCTCGATGTGCTCCAAATTCAAACGCTATGCTCGTCGGTTGTTACACTAGGATACGGAACCGTTGAGTGTGCACACGGAACGCTACCCGTTCCAGCTCCCGCAACTGCACTTATTTGTGTGTCTATGCCAGTTCAAGCCGGTGCAAACGAAGGCGAACTAACAACGCCAACAGGAGCTGCGCTTCTAAAGGCAAATGTAACAAGATGGTGTCCAGCTCCTCCAATGATTCCATGTGCAATTGGAACAGGTTTTGGAACACGCACCATCCCGCTTATTCCCAATGCTTTGCGCATCATAGTTGGAAAATCTATAAGTGCCGTGGAGCCCGAAGTGCAACTCAATGCGCAAGAAACTCACAAAATGTATATTGAGGGATGCGTGCTGTTGCAAACCAATATCGACCATATTAGCGCAGAAAATGCTGCATCTTGCTGCGAGGAGTTATTAGACGCAGGAGCACTAGATGTATGGCAAGAGCCTATTGCAATGAAAAAGGGACGTCTGGGTTGTATTTTAAATGTGCTTGTTAAACCTCAAGATACGTATCGTCTATGCGAGACAACTAGCAAATACACTGGCTCTTTGGGTGTAAGAAGATGCGTTGTAGAACGAAGCGTTGCACCGCGCAAATCGTGCGCAGTGAACACGAGATATGGAAGTGTAAACTTTAAACTCGCCTGGCCAGATGAACCTTGCAAAAGACAAAGCTGGATTAGACCAGAACACGATGATGTGGCTCGCATTGCACACCAAACAAAGCAAAGTTTTATTGATGTAGAAGAAGAGCTCTTATATGACTTTGCAAATTTGCCACAAGAATAAGTGTTAATGGGAGCAAATAGGAGCTGAAACTTAAGGGGGCAATCCTAGTGTTTATGCACGAGCGAAATATGCCTCAAGCATCAAACGCTCTAGGTATACCCCTCCAAAAGCCCACAGATCCTTACTCATCAATGTCAGACAAAAACCCTTCTAGTTCGCATGAGAACGCCTTAGCGGCTGCATCTTCAATTGATTGTCCGAGCTTTTCGTCAGATACAAAAGGCACCAACTCATATAAAACGTCTTTGATATCAACAAACTCAAAGTTTTTGTTACTAATAGATTTACGATATGCATCGCGAACCGCATTGCGTCCGGCAATTACAAGATCGTGCCTCGACACACCAGCCGAAATCTCCGACAAAGCATCCAAGTTAATTGTTGCAAAAGATGCATGTTCCCCCGCAAACAAACGCCAAATTTCTTTGCGTTCCTCTATATTTGGATATCCAACATCAATTGTTTGAGCAGTTGCAAATAAGTCGCCAAACTGGGGCAAAAATTCAATGTCATTTTTAGCCGACGTAGCAATAGTAAACACCCCTGGCTTATTCATCATCGTATAAATGTATGACAATACCTCGCCATAACCCCTAGATGCTGAATGTGAAAACACAATATCATCTTCATAATCGAACTCATTATGCATAGTTACTTTCATGAACTCTTGCAAAAGATCAATGTTTTCTATAATGAATGTGCACGGGGTTGGAACGTCGCTAGGATCTGCCATTCCAAAAATTCCCTTTTTAAAAGGTCCCGAAAGACGCATCGTCCAAATGCCCTCGTCATCAGTTCTAACATGCAGAGTAACAATTGGATTTGCAATCTCACCTGCTGTTGCTTGAGCAAACTCATAAAGATCCTCGCGCGAAGGACCTTGTATCACAAACGGGTCGAGCAAAGACATCTCTTCAATGCCATGAAACTCCGAATTCTCTTTGATAAAGCGCCTAAAATCTTGGTCGCCCGCAGACTCAAAACCATATACGCACATTTGCTTTAACTCTGCGTCATAGCCCACTAGGTTTTTGAACTTCTTAAACTCAAACTTTGGAGCAACCACACCCCCAAGTTGCTTGATTATATCCATGGGATTTGCAGACCCAGATTCAATTTTGCCATGGGATGCAGCGGCGCTACCTTCGACTTCATCATCAAGCTGCAAGGCTTCGATATAATCTTCAGGATCAATATCATCTGGCAAAGCTATAGCCTCATTTGCAGGAGAAATACGGTCGATGCAGTCGTCTGGAACACCCATCTCTTTTAGCTGATTAACAGCCATTTCCTGAAGCTGTTTGACACGCTTTTGAACCTGCTCAGGCGAACTATAAGGAGATAACTGCATAAAAATAATCTCTGCGCTACTTTTGTCTCCTATTTCGCATGCAATGTCCCACGCAGTACTCATGCCATCGAGCACAGCCTGACTAGGAATTACGTTATCAACATTTTCTTGCTCAAATGCAGCTATATATAAATGAATGGCCAACTTTTTGTGATTTTCTCTCACAGCTTTTTCAGCAGCATTTATATATGCCTCAGAACGACCATCAAATCCATCGGACGAATGGCTTTCTTGTAAAAAATCCACGTCATCCTCCTTAAAATCAAAACCCTACCACTCAACTATATCCCAACCACGCCTTTGTGCAACTGTTTTTAATTCTCGTTTTGGATTTACAGCCACAGGATGCTGAGACATCTCTAATATCGGAATATCCGTCCCATGGTCAGCATACGAATAATCTAAAACCCAGTTACCTTCACCAAACTCCTCATTTGCATATTGAACTAAGCATAGTGGTTTTTGGTCGCCTTCGACCGGAAGACCGTCTACCTTTCCAGTATAATACCCGTCTTTTATTTCCATTTTGGTAGAAGTTTGCCTATAAACCTGCGTTTCATCTGCCAAAAGTTGAACTACACAATCAAACGATGCCGAGATAAATATCACAATATCTCCACGATTTTTATGCCACTGAATTTGCGACAGAGCTTTTTCTCTAATTCTTGGAGCAACCCTTTTTCTATAGATCTTCTCCATAATTTGATTAACCTCTTCTGCCGGAATTTTTGTTAAGCTCTTAAAAACTTTTTGCCTAACCTCAGTTGTATTTGTTGTGAGTCCAGCTTTGTATTTTAGCCCCCATATACCCGCTTGTATTGCAGTTCCTAGACCCAACAAACCATCGATAAAAAGCCTTAGCGTAATAATAGCAGGAGATTGTCCATCTATAATAGTGCCATCAATATCAAAAACAGCAATTCTCACTTTTGGTAGTGCGGCATTAATGTCTTTATTATCACTGCTATCGCTTGTTTTGTTTTTTTCTGTTGCCAAATTCGTCATAAATCTCCATAAGCCTAATTATTTGTGAGTGAGAATTATACAACGTTATAGATACTTATCTTGTTTTATTTTCGCATATACACATACTTATTGAGTGTGCACTTTTTAGTTTTTTAGAAGTTTTTTCGTTACTTCGCAAACTAACCGCAACACTAACCGCAACGTTTTAAACTAACTGCAACAGTTGCATAAAGTTTGAAAGAAAGCCTAGAACTCCCTAACTTACATTTTTTAAATCTCATGGTTTAATAATGCCTGTTAGATCAATGCGTGTTTTGAATATGTTTTATATTCTTGAAATATCTGCCAAAAGCACCAAAACTCTTAAAATTTGGTACAAATTGCCGCCCGCCGTCTTATTTAGACGCTTTTCGACAAAATTAAAACTTTATATAGACACAGTAGCGCAAAAAAGATATTATCTTCAACGCTGCGTTAAACAATAACAGTTTGTAGCACGGGGTGTTAGCTCAGCTGGTTAGAGCGCTGGCCTGTCACGCCAGAGGTCGCGAGTTCAAGTCTCGTACATCCCGCCATTTTAAATCAAACAAGCCGCATTTTTCAATGCGGCTTTTTTGTATCTAAAAGTTAATTGTCTAAAAAAGAATTAACAGAGTTTAGTTATCTCTCTCGTACACTCTCCACGAAAGTCTCCTTGCCAATCATCAACAAACTCACTAACTGGCGTAAATTTGCCTCATTTATGACTTGCACCATAACATTCATTTTTTCTTGAAGGTAGTTTATCTGTGCGCTAACACACATACTCAACGATCTGGCCACTCTCTAGCGTTTGTTTAACATCAATAATTCGTTGATTGAGCGAACCTCTCCACTGTGCTTGCATAGATTTTTGTTCTTCTATATAAGGTCCGTCTACTAGCACATCACAGTTTTTAAGAAGCTTTGCAGCTTCCTCTCCAACTGAGCACGATACCAGCTCCTCAAATGTGTATCCAGAATATGCCCACACATCGAGATTGTACTCGTGGCACCACCTAGCAATTTCAATTAAGGGCGCGGGCTGCACAAAAGGCTCCCCTCCTGTGAGCGTAACCCCTTTTAGAAGCGGGTTGGCCTCTATAGCATCAATGAGCTCTTGAGTGTCAACAACCTCTCCGCCGTCCATGCTGTGAGTGCTGGGATTTTGACACCCTGGACAAAAATGGGGACAGCCCTGAGTAAATATTGAAAATCTAAACCCAGGACCGTCTACTATAGAATCGTTTACTGTTCCAGATATACGAATTTGCATGCCTGCTACGCCCGCGTTAAAGCCAACAAAACCAACAAAGCCTAAATGCCATGCTTAACTCTGTCGTGTTCTTCTGCCCTCTTGCCATCATTGAACCTGTCTAGAGTTCCTACTAGGTATCCAGTAATTCGGCGGATACGCTCGAACTTAGGTCCGCCCTCACTTTCAGATCTACCGCACTTTGGGCAAGTATCTCCAATTATTCCGTTGTATCCACACACTGGATCTCTATCAACTGGATGATTGATTGAACCATATCCAATGCCGCAGTCGTGCATATGACGAATGACTGCCTCAAATGCCTCGAGGTTATCTAGTGGATCTCCATCAAGTTCAACATAGCTAATATGCCCAGCATTAGTAAGCGCATGATATGGAGCTTCTATCGAAAGCTTATCAAAGGCAGAAATCTCATAATACACAGGAACATGGAAACTGTTTGTGTAATAGTCGCGGCTTGTAATTCCTGCAAGCGATCCATAACGCTCACGATCCATGCGCACAAAGCGACCTGAAAGCCCCTCAGCAGGGGTTGCCAAAAGCGTAAAGTTAAGGTGCATCTGTTGAGACTTTCTATCAAGATAGTCGCGCATATAGCCCACAATCTCAAGACCTAGGTTTTGAGCACGCTCACTTTGTCCATGGTGCTCGCCAATTAAAGCAACTAGTGTCTCTGCTAGCCCGATAAAGCCAACAGAAAGCGTGCCGTGCTTTAGAACCTCGCGCTGCTCGTCTGTCCATGAAAGCTTATCAGAATCAATCCACACACCTTGTCCCATCAAAAATGGGGCGTTGTAGACCTTTTTTCTGCATTGAATTTCAAAACGTTCCATAAGCTGTCTGCAAACCAAGTCGAGTTTGCTGTCTAGAAGTTCAAAGAAAAGCTCAATATCGCCCTTGCTTCTAATGCCTAAGCGAGGCAAATTGATTGACGTAAAACTCAAGTTGCCTCTGCCTGGTGTTACCTCACGAGCTCTGTCATAAGCGTTGCCCATTACACGAGTTCTGCATCCCATGTATGCAATCTCTGTTTCTGGAGTGCCCTTGTAATATTGCAAATTATAAGGAGCATCTTGAAATGAGAAGTTTGGAAATAGCCTTTTTGCAGAACATCTGCAAGCGAGCTTAAACAGGTCATAATTTGGATCGCCAGGGTTATAGCTCACGCCATCTTTTACTCTAAAAATCTGAATTGGGAATATTGGTGTTTCGCCATTGCCAAGACCTGCCTCGGTAGCAAGCAAAATGTTGCGCACAACCATGCGTCCCTCAGGAGATGTATCCATCCCGTAGTTAATTGACGAAAATGGAGTTTGTGCTCCTGCGCGAGAGTGCATCGTGTTTAGGTTGTGGATAAAAGCCTCCATAGCCTGATAAGTTGCTCTATCAGTATCTGCTACTGCTGAGCGAGCCGCATACTCTTGAGCGCGATCAACCTCTTTTTCTTCTACATCTAGAGCATCTAGCAGTGCTTTCTTCTCGACAATCACATAATCTTCATCCATGCTAAGTGCTGGCTTTTTGCCAGTCTCTACGCATACATTGTCTACAACTTCTTTGATAAGCTCCGACTTATCCTTTAGACCACATAGCAAATCAAAGGCAGCACAAAGGTTCTTTTTATATTTGCTCTTATATGTTTTGGCAACGCCTAGTGCCATTCCGTAGTCAAAGTTGCAAATTGCCTGACCGCCATGTTGATCATTTTGATTAGACTGAATAGCAATGCATGCCAGCGCAGAATAACTCGTAATTGAGTTTGGCTCGCGCAACACGCCATGTCCTGTAGAAAATCCATCGTGGAAAAGCTTAATAATATCAATTTGAGTGCAAGTAGTTGTGAGGGTATAAAAATCCATGTCATGAATATGAATGTCTCCCTCTCTATGTGCCTTAGAGAACTCAGGAGCAATCACTTTCATCTCGTAGTATTTTTTGGCCGATTCGGAACCATACTTAAGCATTGTGCCCATTGCTGTATCGGCATCGATATTTGCATTTTCGCGTTTTATATTGGAGTCAAGAGCATCTGATGATGTTATTTCGTCAAGAGTCTTCATTAGTGATGTATTAGATTCGCGAATGCGACTTCTCTCATCACGATAACGAATATAGCGCTTGGCTGTTTGAACAAATCCATTTTCAATCAAGACTTCTTCAACCAAATCTTGAACGCCCTCGACTGTAGGGCATCCCTCAATAGCTCCTGCCGAAAGCTTAACAACAACTTGATCGGCTAGACTTTCTGCCGTCTTTCTGCCATTAAGATTTCCAGATGCTATAAACGCTTTATCAATTGCATCTGTGATCTTAGACTCATCAAATGGAGCAGATCTTCCATCTCTTTTGATGATGCTTTCGACCAAAAATGTGACACCAGATGTTGTGAGAACTTCCCTGTCCCTCATCTACAAGACTCCTTTTTTGTTTTGTTGGTTTGCACTCTTTTTTTGCTGCACGTTTTTTTATGACTAAAGTTTTTATGACGGTTGCACAGCATATAGTTTCATCAATAAAAACTTACTGCGATTTATAACAATAAACACAATATGTAGTGTTTTGCCTGCGTGTCGTGCAATAAATATAGTATATGACAGGGAGAAGAAAAGTTGTGTAAATTTGGCGAATAGCTTTGTATTGAATAGCAAATATGTTGTCTAGATATGCGTTTTTTAGCTTGCAAATTTTGCAAAAACAAGGTTATTTTGCCCCACAAAATTGCTTCAAAATTTTGTGCGAATGGCAATTTGGAATTGCAAAAAATTTATGTGCCAGGCTACCTGCAATATTTGTTAGCTGTATCTGACTTTTATACAATTCAGTATGAACGATACAATCCATGCGAAGCGATATATCGTTCCACTGCAAAAGGTGTCATATAAGTTATTGACTTATTTGTGTACACGCGCTGCCGAAGGTCGGTCGAAGAAATCGCAAGTCCTGGCACCTCAAAAAAAGAAACGCTGTGAGCTATCTCCAAATTACATTCCATCTCGGCTTGCAAGGCGCTGTAGTCATATCCTGGTCTTGTTGCTGCCACAAAATGTGCAAGTTTCATTGCCTCTGTTGAATTTCGCCACTTCAAAACACTCAAAATTGCATCGGCACCAGTAATAAAGAAGAGCTTTGTGTCTTTTGGCAGCAAATCCTTTAGTTCTCGCAACGTTTGATAGGTATAAGTAACGCCTTTTCTGTCAATCTCCATGCGACTAACATCAAAGCTATCATTTTTTTTGATGGCGAGCTTGACCATCTCATAACGATCGTCAGAAGATGTTACGTCGCACTTTTGTTTAAATGCAGGATTTCCTGTTGGCATAAACAAAACAAGGTCTAACTCAAATTGCTCACGCGCTTGCTCCGCACAAATTAGGTGACCATAATGAATGGGATCAAACGTGCCGCCCATAATTCCCAAACGAAGATTATGTTTTGAACCTTGCGATAAAACCTTGTCGATGCAAGGAGATATGCTCATCTAAAAACTCCTTTGTGTGCTAGGCGGGTTTGGTTAACTCAAAGCTCTAGCGAACCTGACCCGAACCCATTAACACATACTTTGAGGTGGTTAGCGCGCTAAGTCCCATCGGTCCTCTCGCATGAAGCTTTTGGGTAGAAATTCCAATCTCTGCCCCAAGACCAAACATGCCGCCATCTGTAAAACGAGTCGAAGCATTCACATACACAGACGAAGCGTCAACCTCATTTGTAAATCTAATTGCAGACTCATAATTCTCTGTAACAATGGCCTCTGAGTGACGAGTTCCATACTTATTGATATGCGCTATAGCCTCATCTAGTCCACTCACTAACTTAACGCTTATCTCGAGCTCAAGATACTCTGTACCCCAGTCGTCCTCAGTAGCCAAAACAAGCTTATCTGGCTCAATACAATCCGCATCACGAGCAATTTTAAGCGAGGGCTCATCGGCATGAATTAAAACCCCGCGTTGCGTCAAACTGCCAAGCACACGGGGCAAAACCTGCGCAGCCACACACTCATCAACCAAAAGCGACTCAGCCGCATTGCACACCCCAGGACGCTGCGTCTTAGCATTTATTACAATCGACTCCGCCATGTCTAGGTCGGCATCTTTTGCAATATATATGTGGCAATTTCCTGTGCCCGTCTCAATTACAGGAACCTTAGAATTTTGCACGCACGACTGAATTAAACCGCGCCCCCCGCGTGGGATTAGAACATCAACTAGGTCGCGCATTCCCATTAGCTCGAGGGTCGCATCGCGAGACGTTGTTTGAACTTGCTGAATACAATTTGGAGGAAGTCCGGCCGATGAAGCCGCATTTGCAAGCACTTCTGTCATAACAATATTTGTATGATTTGCAGCAGACCCACCACGCAAAATGCAAGCATTGGCGGTTTTGATGCAAAGTCCTGCCGCATCGGCAGTAACGTTTGGGCGAGCCTCATAAATCATTGCAACAACGCCCATAGGAACACGCACGCGCGAAAGCTTAATGCCACTCTCTAATGTGCGACCCTCAATAATCTCGCCTATTGGGTCGCTTTGCGCCATTAACTCACGTAAAGCATTTGCGATATCGGCAAGTCTTTCTTTTGTTAGAAGAAGGCGGTCTTGTAAGGGTTTTGCCATGCCATCTTGGCGTGCTTTGTCCAAATCTAGAGCATTGGCTTGCAAAATCTCATCGGTGTAAAGCTCAAGTGCATCTGCCATAGCAACAAGAGCAAGGTTGCGCTCCTTGGAGCTCACTTTTGCCAAAAGCTGCGAAGCTGTATGTGCCTTCTCTGCCATCTCGCGCACATCCGATTTTGAGTTTTCTATTACACTGGTTTGCGCTACAACCTCAGCTTTTTTCTTTTTGTCACACATCTAAAACCACCCTTCTAACTTTTACGGTGCTAAGCCACGCTATATCCGCTATATCTTAAAACAACACCGCTTAAAAAATCACCATCTCATCGCGATGCACAGTAACTTTATCTTTAAACTCCGCAAGAGTTTGATCTTCACTTAAAGCTTTTGAATTCTTCCCCATAGTAAGCTCAATTTGCTTACTAGACATCCTCGCAAGACCGCGTCCCACAATCATGTGCGAACCATCGTATATACCAATCGCATCTCCTGGAAAAAAGCTCCCCTCCACACTCTTAATACCCACAGGCAAAAGGGAGCTTCCACATTCGCGCAGAGCATTTGCCGCACCTGCGTCAATTGTTACCGAACCCTTGGGGTTGTCGCCTAGCGCAATCCAAAGTTTGCGAGCATTAGCATGAGAACTCGTAGAGGCATCAAAAATGGTGCCAATCTGCTTTCCAGACGCAACATCAGCAATCACATTTGGCTTGCTTCCCTCGCATATTACCATCGGAATGCCAGCAGCCATCAAAACCCTAGCCGCCTTAATCTTTGTGATCATACCCCCCGATCCATAAGTGCTTCCTGTTCCACCTGCAGCATTATAAAGCTCCTCAGTAAGAGAGCCAACGCGCTCTAGCAGCTCGGCATCTTCACTCGTGCGGGGGTCTGCCGTATACAGGCCCTCAATATCTGAGAGCAAGATCACAAGATCTGCCTTAATCATTGTGGCAACAAGGGTCGCCAAGGTGTCGTTGTCTCCAAACTTAATTTCATCTACAACCACCGTATCGTTTTCGTTAATCAGAGGAACAACTCCCAGCTCAAGCAGCCTCTCTAGCGTGTCTCGCGCATGCAAATACGATTCGCGCTCTCCAGTCTCGTAGCGCGTTATCAAAACTTGCGCCATATGCAGCTTATAGTGAAAAAGAGCCTCGGCATACTTGCTCGAAAGCTCCACCTGACCAATTGCAGCAGCAGCCTGAAGCGTGGGAATGTCCTTAGGGCGCTCATAGCCCATATCGAGCACATGCAAGCCTACGCCGATGGCTCCAGACGAAACAATGACTATCTCAATACCGTGTTTTCGAAGGTCACTTATTTGCCTAGCAACTTCAAAGAGGTATCCAACACGCAACATTCCATAGTCATCAATAAGTGTTGATGTTCCAATCTTTATAACCACACGGCGGGGCTTTTTGACACAAGTCTCAATCATTGCTCATACACCCATTCAACTTCTATCTCATCGTCGTCTTCCCACTCTGAGCCTTCGTATTCAAAAGAGCGTCCCAAAATTCTAATCTCATCACCCGAGATCGCGCCCGTTTTATGCAAAGCAGCGTCGACTCCCATTCCACGCAAACGTCTTTGCAAGTATGTAATGGCTTCGTCGTTATCCCAATCGCACTGAATAACTGCACGCTCTACAGCCTTGCCCTCAACTCTAAATACTCCCCCGCCGAGGTCGTGGACCTCAAATTTGGAGTCGCGCTCAAGGCGTTTGTGCTCCCAAACTTGCTCATATTGCGCAGTATTTTCGACCGGCATAGCCTCGCGCAGTTCGTGAACCTTTTGCGCCACCGCTGCAACCAAACTTTGTATGCCCTCACCCGTAACAGCCGAAACACAAAAAACCTTGGCCTGCTGCACGTTGTCGGCAAATTCGTTGCCGTCAGCCGCTTTAATTGCATCTTGGCGCACTGCCTCTTTTAGGCGCTCTAGGTTCTCGTCGCAGCCTGTTACATCAATCTTGTTGGCAACAACAATTTGTGGACGCGTGGCAAGCTCACTTGCATATAAAGCAAGCTCATTGTTGATGATGTGGTAGTCTTCCACAGGGTCGCGCTGCTCATAAGAGCCGGTCATGTCAACAACGTGGATTATAAGTGCCGTGCGCTCGATGTGTCGCAAAAACTCGTGCCCTAGGCCTTTGCCAGAAGCTGCACCCTCAATTAGTCCTGGAACATCTGCAACAACAAAACTATAATCTTCCGACCTAACCATTCCAAGATTTGGAACCAGAGTTGTAAAGGGATAGTCTGCGATCTTTGGCCTGGCTGCACTTATACGAGAGATGATAGACGACTTGCCCGCGCTAGGCATTCCAACCAGCGCGGCGTCTGCCATGAGCTTCATTTCCATCTCAATCCAGCACTCTTCGCCTGGCTCTCCTAGCTCTGCAAAAGCTGGAGCCCTGCGAGTGGGGGTCACAAAATGCGTGTTACCCAAACCCCCGTGACCGCCTTTTGCAACTATTGCTCGCTCGCCGTCTGTTGTAAGGTCTGCGATTAGCTCGCCTGTTTGCTTGGTGGTCTCGTCATATTCGCGAACAATAGTGCCTAGGGGAACTTTCAAAATCATGTCTTCGCCCTCGGCTCCATTTTTTTTGGAGCCTTTGCCATGCGTTCCTCGCGGAGCTTTAAAGTGGTGCTTAAACCTATAGTCAATTAGAGATGAGACCGACTTGTCTGCCTCCAAAATCACGTCTCCGCCTCGGCCTCCGTCACCACCGTCTGGACCGCCCTTTGGAACATGCGCCTCCCTGCGAAACGACATACAGCCCGCTCCGCCATCTCCAGCTTTAACGAAGATATGAGATTGGTCGATAAACAACTTATTCCTCCTAAATAAACAAAAAGCCCAGCCTAGGCGCATGCGCCATTAGGCCAGACTCTTCAAATACTTTCGACTTATATGAAAGGAGCTTAGCCTAAATGCTAGCCCTCTAAAGGTCGAACATGAACTTTGCGTTTATCACCACGAGTGAACTCTACAATGCCGCTTGTTTTTGCAAATAGAGTATCGTCACTTCCTCGTCCAACGTTGTCTCCAGGATGTAGGTGAGTGCCGCGTTGACGAACCAAAATAGTTCCAGCATTAACCTCTTGACCTGCAAAACGTTTGACTCCAAGACGCTTGGCATGAGAATCGCGTCCGTTGCGCGAAGAGCCAAGTCCTTTCTTATGTGCCATTTTTGTCTCCTACCTAATCTTGAGAACTTTTGTTTTGGTCTTTGTTTTGCCGCTTTAGCTTAAGAACTGCGGAGGGATTTTGACTTTGTGCTCCGTGTCTTTTTGTGCCTCGCCGCTTTGTGCCCAGCCTGTTGGCTTTATTTTTTTAAACCAAAACACAAGCTCTCAAATTGTTCCTTGTTTATATTTGTTTTTGCAAATATTGCAACTACTATGCAGAAACGCCAGTAATCTTTACTTTGGTGAGCTGTTGACGATGTCCTTTAAGTCTTTTGTAGCCTTTGCGTTTTTTGAACTTAAACACAACTTGCTTGTCGCCCTTAAATTGTTCGACAACCTCTCCTGTTACCTTGGCATTTGCCAGCTCAGAGCTTTCCGTGACAATCTTTGAACCATCACATACAAAGAGCACGTCAAAATCAACAGAGCTTCCGACCTCAACATCAAGCTTCTCAATGTCGAGAACATCTCCCTCGGAGACTTTGTACTGCTTGCCACCTGTAAGAATCACAGCGTACATAGTTTGTTAACCCTTCAATAGTCTTACCAAACGCTCATTTGCTCAACTTTATATATTTTGTGTGGGCATAAGAGCGTCAAACTTCGCAGATATTAAATTGTACCATTCAAATTCGCATATTGTTCTTATACAAGGCGAATGGTTTTTTTGAATTTTCGTGCGCGGATATGTATGAAGTGCTCGTGCAATACGTAGCTCATTACAAAAAACTAAAGCGGATTGAGAGCCTCACACAAACATCTCAGCAAAATTGAGATC
The DNA here is from genome assembly GCA_963661535.1 of Senegalimassilia sp. Lineage (GTDB taxonomy): Bacteria > Actinomycetota > Coriobacteriia > Coriobacteriales > CADBOM01 > CAVLCC01. The sequence goes on along the minus strand of CAVLCC010000004.1, from coordinate 12,433 downwards.
GTAAAGCCACTGATTGTACCAACCTAAAATGGTTTCATCATTAAAATAAGGAGTTCTTTGTTGCAGATAGTCGTCAAAAAAATGACGCTCTTGATCTAGCTCCCAAAGCATCCCGTCACTCATATCTTTATGTAAGCGAATAGCATCGTCTAGCTGAGAATAAACTCGATAATTCTTTTCAAAACTTGGAGTTCCCTTGCTTTCAATAACACGCTTTGCCTCAGCAGCCAAATCCATAAGACACATGTAGATGTTACTTTCGTTAAAGATATCAGCAAAATTTTCGTCTGCCATTTTATTTCACCCTAACCCACGAAAATAAAATCGAGTCAATTAAATCCTGTAAATCAGAGTCAAGAATTATTCTCATATCGCTTCTATTGGGATTCTCTAATTTTGCATTATGAAATACATTTAGAGTTGAAGAATAAATTATTGAATTATCGGGATAGAGATTTCCGCCGAGGACATTTTTGGGATTATCATTTTTCATCAATGCTACTCCGTTTTTGTGAACCTCCATACCAATAACTACTTCATTTGACTCTCTGTTAACAATGAATTTAATAAAATCTTCAAAATACACAGGAGTTATTGAATTAAGCCAATCACGGTCTACGTTATCGGTTAAAAGAATGCCTCGTGGCTCTGTTTTGTTGCTTAAATTATTCATAGGTTAATTGTAGCACGCTATTACTAAAAAAGTTACACACACATTTTGAAGTATTTCACCAGCATTTTATCCGTCACATCAAGACTTTTTCATACACAGAACATATTTTGAAATTTTTATCCTACATATAACAAATTTAACTCTCATTTTGAAACTTCGAGAAAGTCATTCAAAAGCTTGCAATATGAAGTGAAAAACTTAAATATTCCTAATCGAGAAATATTTTTCATATTCCAAAAGATGCCATGGGGCGCTCCTAGAAAATATAGCCGCTAACTAGTTTGGCTATAGTGCATAATAAAAGTGATTGGCAAAACTTTAATTTAATTAACTGATTATATGAAAGAGGTTCTTGCTATGCGCCTTGTTTCGTGGAATGTAAATGGTCTGCGTGCAATTAAAAAAAAGGGTTTTGAGGATATAGCCAGACAAATTGATGCCGACGTTTTGTGTCTTCAAGAAACCAAATTGCAAGAGGGTCAAATTGAGTTGGATCTTCCTCAATATAATGATTATTGGAGCTATGCGCAGCGCAAAGGCTACTCGGGGACGGCGGTTTTGTCTAAGCAGGAGCCTTTGCAAGTGTTGCATGAGCTTGGCGTGGAGCCGCTAGATGACGAGGGGCGCATTTGTGCTTTGGAGTTTGAGATCTTTTGGCTTGTATGCGTGTATACCCCCAACGCGCAAAATGAGCTTGCTCGAATAGATCACCGAATGGCATGGGACGATGCTTTTAGGGATTTTTGCAAAGCCCTAGAGGCAGGAGATACGCCTTTGAGCGTCGGAGGTGCAACTCCCAAACCAGTGGTAATGTGTGGTGATTTTAATGTTGCTCACAACGAGATAGACCTCAAAAATCCTAAGTCTAACCGCGGTAATGCAGGATTTTCAGATGAGGAACGCGGCAAATTTACACAGCTTTTAGACGCCGGATTTATAGACACGTTTAGATATTTGCACCCAGATGCAGCTGGAATTTATTCGTGGTGGAGTTATCGCTTTAATGCTCGCAAAAACAACTCGGGCTGGCGTATTGACTATTTTCTAACGAGTCTAAGCTTAAAAGATAAAATTGAAAAGGCCGAAATATTAACAGATGTGATGGGTTCGGATCATTGTCCTGTATTATTAGAATTAGATATGTGAGTTTTGGTTGTGTTGACTGAAGCGTTGGCGATGACTTTGACGCTAAATAAAGCTATCAGTTAGAAGCAAAAGCAAGCAGCCTAAAGGTTTAACTGGCAAAGCTGCAAAGCTGCAAAGCTGCAAACTAGCAAACTTGCAAGATACCCGCCCTCAAGGATATGAAAGGCGTGACACAAATGGTTTTTCGAGTATATGTTGAGAAAAGACAAGGATTTGACGTTGAAGCAAAAAAGCTTGGACACGAACTTCGCAATATATTGGGTATAAGCAATCTCTTGTCTTTGAGATTGCTCAACTGCTATGACGTAGAAGACATAACCGAGGAGCTGTTTTGTCAGTGTATTCCTACGGTCTTTAGTGAGCCTCAATCAGATATAGTTTATAAGGAACTTGAGGAGGTGCTGCAGGTTCAGACGGAAGATGGCGCGGCCACGCAAGCGCAGTCACAAACACAAACTTGCACACAAGCGCAGGCTAACGTGCAATCCAGCACCCAAGCCCAAGCCCAGGCTCAATCCAATCCCCAACCACCCACAACCATATTTGCAGTTGAAGCACTGCCTGGGCAGTTCGATCAACGTGCAGATTCTGCCAGCGAGTGCATTCAACTTATAAGTCAAAAAACGCGCCCCTTAGTAAAAAATACACGCATATACTGCCTAGAGGGAGAGCTAACTCCCAAAGATATTGCAGAAATCAAAAACTATGTTATCAATCCAGTGGAGTCGCGCGAAGCACCTCTCGATAAGCCAGAAACACTTAAAGTCAACTATCCACAACCAAAGCCTGTAGAGGTTATTGAGGGCTTTCTAGATCTAACCCATGAGGAGCTCCAACAGTTCATCAACAATCGCGGTCTAGCCATGGATCTAGCCGACATCTCGTTTTGCCAGCAATATTTTTCTCAAGAAAAGCGCAACCCAACAATCTCAGAGATTAAAATGATCGACACTTATTGGTCGGATCACTGCAGGCATACAACTTTTGGCACCGAGCTTACCAACATCAAGATTGATGATGAGATAGTGCAAAAGGCGTTTGACCGATATCTGCAAATGCGCGAGGAACTGAAGCGCACCAACAAGCCAGTATGCCTAATGGACATGGGCACTATTGGAGCAAAGTATCTTAAAGCAAAAGGCAGCCTCACCGGCTTAGATGAGTCGGAAGAAATCAACGCTTGCACAGTCAAAATTAAATGCGATGTAAATGGACACGACGAGGACTGGCTCTTCTTGTTCAAAAATGAGACTCATAACCACCCAACGGAAATCGAACCATTTGGTGGCGCGGCAACTTGCATAGGCGGAGCAATTCGCGACCCCCTATCGGGTCGCAGCTACGTTTATCAAGCAATGCGCGTAACTGGTGCTGGCGACCCCCTAACACCTGTTTCGCAAACTTTGCCAGGAAAGCTTCCGCAGCGCAAGATTGTTACAACGGCTGCAGCAGGCTACTCAAGTTATGGCAACCAAATTGGACTTGCAACAGGGCAAGTTAGCGAACTTTACCACCCCAATTATGTTGCAAAACGCATGGAAGTTGGAGCTGTTGTTGGAGCTACTCCAGCAGATCATGTGAGGCGAGAAACGCCTGCGCCAGGCGACAAAATTGTGCTTTTAGGAGGAAGGACTGGACGCGACGGAATTGGCGGTGCAACGGGTTCTTCCAAAGAACATAAACGCGAAAGTCTCGACACCTGTGGAGCCGAAGTACAAAAAGGAAACGCCCCTGTAGAGCGCAAATTGCAAAGGCTTTTTAGACGAGGCGACGCATGCAGACTCATCAAACGATGCAACGACTTTGGAGCTGGAGGGGTCTCGGTTGCATGTGGTGAACTAGCCGACGGAATGATAATTGACCTCAATGCTGTTCCCAAAAAATATGACGGACTAGACGGCACCGAGCTCGCAATTTCTGAAAGCCAGGAGCGCATGGCTTGCGCAATAGCTGCAACAGATGTTGACGAATTTATGGGCTATGCCCGCGAGGAAAATATTGAGGCCTCTGTTGTTGCAACAATTACTGAGGAGCCTCGCGTAAAAGTCATGTGGAATGACGAGGCGATTATTGACCTTGGTCGTGAGTTTTTGAACAGCAATGGCGCGCCCAAGCAACAAGATGTGCATGTTTGTGCAGCTAAAAGCTACCGCTCTCCATGGCATGAGCGTTTATCTACGGGTTTATCCGCGAACCTGTCTTCGCACCTGCGCCAGATTGTTACAGATATCAACTTTTGCTCTAACAAGGGACTAGCCGAGTGTTTTGACTCTACCATAGGAGCAAAAACCGTGCTTATGCCTTTTGGAGGCAAGAGACAGCTAACAGCCCCTATGGCGATGGTCTCTAAGCTTCCAGTATTTGGAGACACCACAACAATAAGCGGAATGTCTTGGGGCTATAATCCATACATTATGGAGAAAGACCAATATAGAGGGGCGTATCTCTCTGTGGTAGAAAGCGTTGCAAAGCTTATTGCAACAGGCTTTGAGCGCAGCAAGATGTATTTGAGTTTTCAGGAATATTTTGAGAGTTTGCGTGTTGATCCTGAGCGTTGGGGAAAGCCCACGGCTGCTTTGCTTGGCGCCTTGATGGCACAAGTTGACCTAGAAGTTGGAGCAATAGGCGGCAAAGACTCAATGAGTGGAAGTTTTGAGGACCTAGATGTCCCCCCTACCCTTATTAGTTTTGCAGTGGCAACTGGCAAGGTGGAGCGCGTTATTTCTCCAGAATTTAAGCGTGCGGGAAGCAAAGTTGTGTTTATACAACCGCAATATCAAGAGGATGGACTGCTTCCTCAAAAAGAAAGCCTGCTTGCAGCTATGGACTATGTGGAGCAGCTTGTTGAGAATAATGCGGTGCTGGCAATTTCTACGCCTGGGGATGGTTGCGGCGCAGAGAGCATATTTAAGATGGCTCTAGGCAACGCAATTGGTCTTGAGATAGATGGTGAGTTTTATATAGAATCGTTGCTTAAACCTGCTTATGGTTCATTTATTGTTGAACTTGCCGAAGGGTCAGATGTTGAAGTTGAGGCTGAGGATGTGATTGATGCCGATGCAGCAAATGATACAGACGCTGCAAACGCAACAAACCCAACAGACACAAGGTCGTTTACCGTAGAAAAACTTGGGCAGACAACCTCTGACTATACACTTAAAACTTTATTCGAAACAATAGACCTAACTGAACTTCAAGAAGCGTGGGAGCGTCCATTAGAAGATGTGTTCCCCTATCGGGAGGCAAGCGATGAGAAAGTGTCAATTATCACTTACGACAGTGCTCTGCCGCTTGTATATAACAAAACCATTGCTAAGCCACGCGTTGTTATTCCGGTATTTCCGGGCAATAATTGCGAATACGACTCAGCTATGGCCTTTGAGCGAGCAGGCGCAGAGGTTTCGACATTTGTGATTAACAACCTCACGCCTAAGGCAGTAGCCGAAAGCACACAAGAGCTAGCTCGCCAAATTAACAATAGTCAAATAGTTATGATTCCTGGAGGGTTTTCGGGCGGGGACGAACCCGACGGCTCCGCAAAATTCATTACTTCGTTTTTCCGTGCGCCCGAGGTCACAGAAGCAGTTCGCAAACTACTTAACGAGCGCGACGGCTTAATGCTCGGAATTTGCAACGGCTTTCAGGCTCTTATTAAGCTTGGACTCGTGCCCTTTGGAGATATATGCGACATGAATCAAAACTGCCCAACGCTTACGTTTAATACAATAGGTCGCCACATCAGCAAAATGGTGCGCACGCGTGTTGCGTCAAATTTGTCTCCTTGGATGATTAAGAGCAAGCCTGGCGATATTCATATGATGCCGATTAGCCATGGGGAGGGGCGCTTTGTAGCACCTCAATCGGTTATTGATGACCTTATTAGTGCTGGACAAATTGCAACACAATATGTTGATGAAAATGGACACCCCTCAATGGATTTGGATATAAATCCTAATGGTTCGCTTCTTGCAATTGAGGGTATTACAAGCCCAGATGGAAGAATACTTGGCAAAATGGGTCACACCGAGCGAAGCGGTGCGGGACTATATTTCAACATACCTGGCTCTTATGAGATGATACAGCCATTGTTTGAAAGTGGCGTGTGTTACTTTAGCGAGTAGCATGCGGGGGTTTGCTAGGTATTGCGCTTAAGACAGGTCTTTTGGAGTTCCTAGGTCTTTTTGGAGATAGAAGACCTGTCTTGAAATTTTGGCTTTCCGCCGGTTGTTGAGCAAAAATTGCGCTTTGTCCTGTCTGGTTTGAGCAAGTTAGGCAGCTTTTGCATTTTTGCAATTCTTAATTTGCAATTTGCAATTCGCCGCGGAGTTAAACCAAATTTGTGCTTCCAGTGCGATACCCCTCCAAATCACAAGTTACAAATGCAAAACCAATTTCGTGCATCTGAGAAATAAAATCGGAGTTAGCTGCAAACTCATATAGATCTTCAAGCTCGTCTGCTTCAACTTCTACTCGTGCTAAATAGTTGTGCACAGAAGAAGTTTCTTGACCCTCACCTTCATAGCTGCCAACCTCATGAACACGCACCCTAACTTGTTCAAACTCTGCATCAAAGAGAAGCTCTTCGGCACGCTCGATCATTTTGAGAGCCTCAGGTGTGATAGCAGTTCCGGTAACAAAACGCGTTGCTAAACACGAATACGAGGGCTTGCTCCAGTTTGGAATACCGAGCGACAGCCCCAAAACACGCAGCTCATCCTTCGCAAAGCCCGCCTCCAAAAGAGGACTTATTATCGCAAGCTCCTCAATAGCTTTGCGCCCAGGTCTAAAATCTCCCAAATCACTTTCATTAGAACCTTCACAAACATGCTCGTAGCCTTGCTTTGCAGCAAGCTCTTTGAATCTAGAGAAAATCTCTCGTTTGCACAGATAACACCTGTTAGCAGGGTTATACTTAATGCCATCTGTAGTAAGAGGATTAACATCAACAATAAAATGCTTAATGCCCTCGCTTTGACAAAACAGTTCAGCCTCCTGCATTTCGCGCCCGGGCACAAAGCAGCTCCGCGCTGTAACAGCTGCTGCTTTCTCCCCCAAAACTTCCTTAGCAACCTTTAGCAAAACTGTAGAGTCAACCCCTCCAGAAAAAGCTATCAACGCGCTGCCCATCTTCTCAAAGTGTCCGCGCAAATTATCATATTTTACCTGAAGCTGACTTAATGTTTTTGAGCTGCCCTGAACCATATTTATCTCCTACAATCTTCCTCTTTATTTCACCCATGAGTCGCGTTTGTGTGTCGTATTTAACGCAAATCATCTTATAAATCATCTTATAAACGCGCAAAGCCACTCACGACGTTGTGAACCAATGTTCGCATTGCCATCGTTAGCATCTTAGTAGTAAATATTACACGAGCAATTCAATGGGAGCGTCTATGAAACGGCAACTACAACTACATAAAATTACTGAACCGCAGCTTATTGCAGATACTTGTTTAGTATGCGGCAAAGACAACCCCATTGGATACCGTGTGCAGTTTCTTAATTTAGATGATGGTAGAGCCCTAGCTCTTTTTTCTCCAAACCCAAATTTGCAAAGCTACCCTGACAGACTTCATGGAGGAGTAAGCAGCACCCTTATGGACGAGTTGCTAAGCAGATCAATTCAGGTTAAGTGCCCTACGCAGCTTTCTGTTACGCTAGAGCTTAATTTAAAGTTTAGAGCACCAGTCCCAATGGATAGTGAGATTAGGGCTGTTTCGTGGGTCGAAAAAGAGCGAAGCAAAGTTTATGACGCGTCGGGCGAAGTTATTTTAGAAGATGGAACTGTTGCCGTTGAAGCCCATGGACGCTTTCTGAAGGTCGACCTTGCCAGCGTTGGCGGAACCGACAAAAATCGTGTTTATTTCTTTGAAGATGAGCGCCCATATCCGCAGTCCATTATGATTTAGGGTGCTTACTTTTGGATATCCTAACTAGCCTGAATATCGAGCATCGCCATTAGCTTTTTGAAGGTATCTTGACCATCAAGACAGGTGTCGATCAAGTGTCCTTTTTCACTCTCCCATTCTAAAAGTCCACGGTAATAAAACATCTTTTTAGAATCTTCAATAATAAACGGAACTATGCCATGGCGCAGACATTCTTTAAGTGCTATCAACCGACCAACACGACCATTGCCATCCTGAAAGGGGTGGATGCGTTCAAAACGATAGTGAAACTCGATGATATTTTCTATCGCAACTGACTCTTGAGATTCATAATCAGAAAGCAAAGCTTCCATTTTTGCAGCTACCTCTTTGGGCTTTGTTGTTTCTTTACCTCCAACAATATTGGCTCTTTTTTTATAATCACCAACAGCAAACCATGCAAGAGTAGAATCTTTTGTATTCTGCTTCAAAATACGGTGCAGTTCCTTAATAATGTCGCCAGTAAGTGGATCTTCTGCATGATCAATCACATAGTCAATAGCACGAAAGTGATTAACTGTTTCGATGATGTCATCAACGGGAATTCCCTCTCCCACATCAACCATGCTAGTTTCAAAAATCATGCGCGTTTGATCTTCACTTAGTTTGCTACCCTCAATATGGTTGGAGTTATATGTCATTCTAACTTGGAGCTCATGATACAAACCACCAGCCATGCCTATGCTCTTCTCATCACGCAAAATTTGCAGCAACGCATTGTCTGAAATGTTTTGATACAGTTCCTCTGGCTGGCAGTCGAGATACACAGCAATCTTCTCTAAAACTTTATTAGCAATCTTTTCGCCTTTGCTAATTTTTGCAATTGTTCGCGATGAAATGCCAATCTCGTTTGCAAGTGCTGTCTTTGTGAGTCCATTTTGGATAAGTTTTTGAATGAGTCCATCGTATGAAATCAACGCTGTTCACCTCTTTGCTTTACTTTTTTATCTAATTTTATACCAAAAGTAAAGCTTTTGATAATACAAAGTAAAGATTTTGAAATAAAGTCCCTATAAAACAAAGCATTGGTGACTTTTTTGCTCAAGCAACAAACTGTAAGCACACGCACAAATAAAGAAAGAATATCTCTTGGCATTAAGATGTGGCGGAGGAGGAGGGATTTGAACCCTCGAGACGGGGAATACCCGCCTAACGGTTTTCGAGACCGCCGCATTCAACCACTCTGCCACCCCTCCACAAGGTGTTTGGATCTCAAAAATGAGTATGTCAAAAATGGCGGAGAGCTAGGGATTTGAACCCTAGATACGGTTTTGGCCGTATACACGATTTCCAATCGTGCGCCTTCGACCACTCGGCCAGCTCTCCACTTTATTCTAAAATGCCGCACTTTTTAAGACATGCAAAAAACGCAGCCCTCAAAGTATAGCATTAAAAGATATTTCTAAAAGATGCGAATTTGCTTTCTGCAATTATTTAGGCAAGAGGCGTGTCGAGGGTAACTTCGCAAACTAACCGAGGGTGTTTAGGCAAATTTAAGATAATTCGCTAATCAACCGTAAGGTACGAGCGTAACTTTTCTGTTCCAACTCTCTAAGCTCTCTCCAAGCACCTCCATACTCACCCAGCAACAAAAGGCACACAACAACTGCAAAACAAATAAGTTGTTATATATATGCTATAATGCTCGACAGCTGTTTTGCAAAACGTATTTTATTTGCACCTTAATTCCAATAAGGTGTGCGCTATCGCAAAATACTTAAACATACAATCTTTAATCACTGTTCTTCGGCCAACTCATCGACCAAAACAGTGCTCCAAAAAGATTGCGCAGATTAAGCAAAAAGGGGATGTAGCTCAGTTGGGAGAGCATCGCGTTCGCAACGCGGGGGTCGTGGGTTCGAATCCCATCATCTCCACCAAAAAATCAAATGCTCCCACTTAGATTTAAATCAATTGCCCTGCCATAGTTCAGGCTTAAATCAACTACCAATGTTAGTTCTGCACTAATCGGAGGGGGGGCGTAAGTCAAACCAATTCAACATCAATCAGCGGGAGTTTAAATCAAATTATTGCTTCATCAAGTACCAAGAGCGTAGTTCAAACCAGTGCAACATTAAGCAGCAGGTGCATACTCTAAATTATTTTGCTTTAAAAATTCTTGTAGTTGAGATATAGAGTCATTGCTCATCACAAAACCCAAAGCCTCGTTATCGCTGCAATGCTCATCTAGAATAGATAAGTCATCTTCATATGCTTGGCTCAATAAATGGCTTGTAGATAAAAACACAAAGCCCTTGTCTCTAAATTCAATTGTATTTATATTTGCTTTATCTATTGTGTAGCGTTGATTTGCATAGTGTCCATCCGACATAAGTCTTGTTTTTGGCATGCATATAATTAGTTGAGCTTCGTTACAACTTATATCAAGCAATACAGGAGTTATTTTAGTTTTCTGCGATACCTTGCGAATTTGTGTAATCAAAATGCCTATTAGAACAAACAACAATACAGAAAATGTTCTGCCTAGTGATAAAGAAATTAGTATCACTGCAACAGTTACTACAACACAAACTACAAGCAAAGCTGTAGCAACTTTGCGAGGTTTTATGCATACCTGAACGTTTGCAGGCAATTTTATTGAATTATCCATGAATTATTCCCCTACACTCACATAGTCAAAAACTTATACAACTAAAAAATAGACATGCCAAAAAACCAAAAAAACAAAGCCCAATCACACAAGCACACAGACACTCTAAAATCCAACAGGCCCCACTAATCTAACATTCAATCTAACAAACTCTAAAAACTTAAGCTCCTAAATTCTTCTTCTACTGACTCATATTGATTAGCAGCAAATTCAACAGCAAGTGCCAACTCATTAATCGCATTACATTGTTTTTCTATTTCCGGAACCCAGCTATCATCATACTTGCTAAAAAATGCTCTGCCCGCAGCGCTGTTCCAATCATTTCTTAAATCAGATAGATTTTTAGTTAAACTCTCGGAACATTCTTTTAAATCTTCCTTTATCTGTTGCAATTTCTGGGCTTGCGTTTTTAAATCGTCAACATTAAATTTTAATTCATCAGACATTGTTTCTCCAATCCTATTTGCTAAAACTTAAATGTAGGATCGATTTCTAGAGCCTTTTGCTTATAGGCAATGCAATCAGATTCATTGCCTTGCGCCTTTGCAATCTCAGCCTTAAATGCATATCCGGTAGGACTGTTTGGCATAACCGCCAAGAGGTGATCTGCTATCTCGTAAGCTTTATCATATTGCTCCAGTTCTTTATATATTAGCAATCTAAATACATACACATCCATAAGACCTGGATTAGAAATTGTTATTTTGCGCAGAACCTTAGCAAGTTCTTCTAAGCGCGGCTTTATGTCCTGCTCGGCATCTATTTCTTTATCGCATATAATTTGGTTATAAAGTGCTGCTGCTCTATATCGAGGTTCAACATCCTCAAAAGCAAGAATAGAATTCGCAGCATCTTTAGCCTCAGGATATCTCTTTTCAGAAATATACTCACTCATTAAAATATATAGCAAATCTTGGTCTTTAAGATCTTTTTCGCATGCATCTTTAAGGGTCAAAATAGAATTATCTACATCTTTTAGACCAGCATATGCAACCGATTTTTGCAAAACAGCCTCTTTGGTTAGCTCACCATTTAATAGTTCGCTAGATTTCTTGATAGCACTTAAAGCATCGCTATAGCGTCCTGCTGAATTTAGAACTCGTGCATATGATATTTGCATAACTCCATCCTGAGGAAAACGACTAATTGCACGCTCTATTGTTTTTACTGCATTGTCATTTTCGTCCATGCTCGAAAATAGTTCTGCCTCAATAATATATGCATCAGCAACATCTGGAAGCAAGTCTTGAATTTCTCGCAAAACGTTGATTGCCTCTTTGCTTTTTCCTTGCGTCATATAAATTTGTGCTTTATCAAGACGAGGCTGCGGATTAAGTGGTTCTATATTTATTGCTCTGTTGATGCATCTAATTGCTTGAGTAGCATCTCCTGCGTCCATAAAAATAACCGACATGATGCCGTACATGTCTAGCGATTGAATTCCCATTTCTTCGCATTTATTAAACTGCTTGATTGCTGCCTCCGAGTTGCCGCTAATAAACTCAGCACATGCCAAACTATAATTGGCTTCTTTAGCAGTTTCTTCAAACATTGCAGCTTTTTTAAAGTTTGCAATAGCCTCATTGGTCTTGTTGATATTCATTTGAGCATTGCCCAAATGAATATATGCTTGCGCATTTTTCTTGTTAATCTCTAAAGCTTTTTCAAAAACTTGTTCTGCATTCTCAAATCTGCCAGCTGCCATTAACTCGCGCCCTTGCTGAATAAGATCTTCTATCTCTTCCATAGAAACCACCTTTTTTAACAGTTTGTTTTACAAAGAAATTTTATATAGCATCTAAAACAAATTGCATGCTTTTTTATGCATTGTTGAATTTTCGCAATAAAGAGATAAAAACTATTGCGCAATGGCAATTTTATTTATGTTTTGAATAAAATATTGAGTGAAATTGCTCCTGTTATGCAAGGGACAAGTTACGCAAGACAAGCAGGCTACAGCACGAACAGTTAGATTTAAAAAACTATTGCAATCCTTAAATCTATTCAATTAGTCAATCCATTGACCTATAGCCTGTATTAAACTTGGATCCCAATAATCAGAAATTTCAAATGGAC
>CAVLCC010000003.1:0-65912 GCA_963661535.1 Senegalimassilia sp. | reverse complement strand
AAGATACAAAAACAGCAATCATAGCTTCAGGAGAAAGCTTTGCTGATGCGCTGTCTGTTAGTCCTTATGCTTATGCTAAAGGTGCTCCTATTTTTCTAACTTCAAAAGATTCACTTACACAAGATATTGCAGATGCCTTAAAAGCTGGAGACTTTGATAAGGTAGTTATCGTAGGTGGAGAAGGTGTTGTTTCAAACAATATAGATAACGCACTTTCAGCAGTGCTAAAAGATACAACCATAGAGCGTGTTTCTGGACTAAACCGCTATGAAACATCTATAAAAATTGCTGATTGGGCAACCTATAATGGCATGAGCTATGAAGGAATAGCAATTGCTACAGGAGAAAACTTCCCAGATGCCCTATCAGGTGGAGCACTTTGTGGCAAAAGAGAATCTCTAATTTTGCTAGCTAGTGAATACGAGAACACAAAAGTTATCCAAAAACTAAGCGATAACAAAGCTGCAATTAAACAAGCAAATATATTTGGCGGAGATGCAGTTATCTCTACTAATCTTTATCAAAAGATGCAAGAGGCTACTCTAGGTGATTCAGAGCCTATCGACTTTTCTAAGGTAGAACTAGACACAGAAGACAAGGTCTATAACGGTAGCGCATTTAAGCCAGAAGTTTCTATTGAAGGACTTGTTGAGGATAACGATTTTGTTGTTACCTACGGTGAGAATACCGATGCTGGAAAAGGCACAATAACTGTAACAGGCATAGGTTCATACACCGGAGAAAATACTTGGACATTTAAAATCTTGCGCGCTGATATCTCTGTAGCTGACGTAGAACTAACTACACCTGAGCTTGTATATACAGGCGATGAGCAAACTCAAGATATTGAAAGTGTTGAGGTTAATAACAGAACACTTGTGGAAGATACAGACTATCAAGTTGTTAAAAATACAGGCAAAGAGGCAGCTGACTATGAACTTATCATCACAGGTTTGGGTAACTACGAGGGTGCCAAGCTTGTAGCATGGAAGATCTCAACTGCTACACTTAGCCAGGATCAAAAAAATTCAATCGCTTTAAATGACGCAGATAACATCATCTATGATGGCAAAGAAAAAAAGCCTAGTGTCACTATGCCTGAAGGTATGAAACAAGGCGTAGACTATGATGTTGCATACGAAGACAATATAGAGGCAGGCACTGCAAAAGCTACCATAACTTTTAAAGGTAACTATGATGGCAACAACCCAGTTGAGCTACCTTTTAGCATCAAGCCTGTAACTCTAACAGACGAACAACTTAAAAATCTCGATGTTGACGATGAGGTCTACGACGGCGCAGCAAAGACACCTGAGCTAAAAGGCATGCCTAATGGTCTTGTTGAGGGCACAGACTACGAGGCGACCTATGCCAATAACACCAATGCTGGCATTGATACGGCTACAGTAACTATTACTTTCAAGGGTAACTACTCAAGCACTCCTAAAAAAGAGCTTACATTTACTATTGATCAGGCTGATATTTCTAGCGCAAAGATAACACTTAAAAGTGATTCCTTTGACTATGATGGTTCTACTCATAAACCTGTAGTATCTAAAGTAGTTCTAGGAGAAAAAACACTTACTGCTACTACCGACTACACTGATGTAGTATCTGAGCAAACCATTCCTGGTGACTATATCTTAAGTGTAGAAGGAACTGGTAACTACAAAGGCAGCGCTAGCGTAGATTGGAAGATTGTCTCTAACGATGCAGTCTTTGACGGTGTCACACTAGATGATAAGGGCTACACCTATGACGGCAACGCTAAGAATCCGACTGTCACAGGTATGCCTAAGGGAATAGACTACACCATTGAGTATCTACATAACACAGATGCAGGCACTGCAACTGCAATTGTAAAGACTTCAGATGGACAAACTAAAGCATTTGATTTTGTAATTGCACCTAAGGATTTAACTGGAGCAAAAGTTACAGTTGATCCTACAGAATACATCTACGACAGCACACTAAAGACTGTAAGTGTTTCTGTTACAAAAGATGGCAACACTATCCCAGCAGATAGCTATACCACCTTTGGAACCTCTGCTACAAATGTAGGTGACTACACTGCAACTGTTAGCTTTAAGGGCAACTACACAGGCATAGCCAGCGCAGACTGGAAGATTAAGCCCGCCTCACTTAGCGCAGAAGAGCTTGACGCTATCGTGCTTGGTGGTGCTGACTCTTACATATATGACAGCACAGCAAAAACACCTGAGGTAAAAGGTATTCCAGAAAAGCTCATAAAAGGAACTGATTATGATATTGCTTATAGCAACAACATAAATGCCACTACAGATACCTCTAAGGCTGCTGTAGCTATAACTTTCAAAGGCAACTGGGCCGCAACATCTACAAAGACACTAAACTTTGAGATTGCACCTTATAATATTACTGGCGCAACCGTTACTGTTACTCCTACAGAGTATACATATGACGGCAAACCAAAGACCGTAAGTGTGACTTCTGTTGTAAAAGATGGCACTACTATCCCAACAACGGGATATACCACTTCTGGATTAACTGGCACAGAAGCAGATACTTACACCGCAACTGTGACAGCTACCGGTGGTAACTACACAGGCAGCGCCACTGCAGGTTGGGAGATTAAGTCTGCAACCCTAACAAACGAGCAACTTAAAAATCTTGATGTTGACGATGCAGTCTATGACGGCACGCCAAAGACACCTAGTGTCACAGGCATGCCTGATGGTCTTGTTGAAGGCACAGACTACGAAGTAGAATACACAAATAACATCGATGCTGGCGTAGACACAGCTACTGCTGCTGTGAGCTTTAAAGGTAACTACGCAAGCACACCAAAACAAGAGCTTACATTTACTATTGAGCAAGCTGATATTTCTAGCGCAAAGATAACACTTGTACAAGATTCTTATGACTACGATAGCAGTGCTCACACACCAGAGGTATCTACAGTAGTTCTTGAAAATAAGACACTTACTGCTAATACCGACTACACCGTTGTGGTATCTGCACAAACCATTCCTGGTGACTATATCTTAAGTGTTGAAGGCATTGGTAACTACAAAGGCAGCGCTAGCACAGACTGGAAGATTGTCTCTAACGATGCAGTCTTTGACGGTGTCACGCTAGATGATAAGGGCTACACCTACGATGGCAATGCTAAGAATCCAACTGTCACAGGTATGCCTAAGGGAATAGACTACACCATTGAGTATCTGCACAATACAGATGCAGGCACTGCAACTGCAATTGTAAAGACTTCAAATGGACAAACTAAAGCATTTGATTTTGTTATTGCTCCTAAAGATTTAACTGGCGCAAAAGTTACAGTTGATCCTACTGAATACACATACGACAACACATCAAAGACCGTAAGCGTGTCTGTGACACTAGAAGATGGCACTACAGTTGTGCCAGCAGACAACTATACCACCATCGGAACATCTGCTACTAATATAGGTAACTATACTGCAACTGTGAACTTCAAGGGCAACTACACAGGAACCGCCAGCGCAGATTGGAAGATCAAACCTATAACACTTAGCGACGAAGAGCGTGCAGCTATTGCTCTTGACGCGCAAGATCAAATCTATGACGGCACGCAGAAGAAGCCTGGCGTCACAGGCTTGCCTACAGATATGGCAACAACAGATTACGAAGTAATCTATGCAAATAACATAAATGCTACTACTCAAACTTCTCTTGCTAAAGCTCTTGTGATTTTCAAAGGCAACTATGTTGGCAACAACCCAATTGACCTTACTTTCCAAATCGAACCTTATGACATCACTGGCGCGACAGTTACACTTGCATCTGACGAGTTTGACTATGACAATACACTAAAGACCGTAAGTGTGACTTCTGTTGTAAAAGATGGCACTACTATCCCAACAACGGGATATACCACTTCTGGAACATCCGCTACAGATGCAAACACTTACACCGCAACTCTAGCAGGCACTGGTAACTACACAGGCAGCGCCACTGCAGGTTGGGAGATTAAGCCTGCAACGCTTAGCACAACCGAGCGTGCAGCTATCTCTCTTGATGCGCAAGATCAAATCTATGATGGTACTCAGAAGAAACCTAGTGTCACAGGCTTGCCTGCAAACATGACTGCAACAGACTATGAGGTAGCCTACGCAAATAATATAGACGCAGGCACTGCAAAAGCTACTGTGAGCTTCAAGGGCAACTACGAAGGTAACGATCCTATTGAGCTTACTTTTGAAATCGCACCTTATGACATCACTGGCGCAACCGTTACACTTGATTTTGACGAGTTTGACTATGACAACGCAGAGAAGACCGTAAGTGTGACTTCTGTTGTAAAAGATGGCAAGACCATTCCATCAACGGCATATACTACTTCTGGACTCACTGGCACAAATGCAGGCACATATACTGCAACTGTGACAGCTACAGGCGGTAACTACACAGGCTCTGCTAGTGCAGATTGGACAATCAACTCTATATCGCTTAGTGAAGAGCAAATTGAAGAGATCGTTCTTAACCCCGATGATCTAACAGGTCTTGTTTATAGTGGAATAGAAAAGACTCCTGGTATCACTGGTCTGCCCAATGGTTTTGTTAAGGATACAGACTATGAAGTGACCTATGCCAACAACGTTAATGCTGGCACTAATACGGCTACGGCTATTGTGAGCTTTAAGGGCAACTATGCAAACACTGAGGCGATTGCACTGCCCTTTAGCATTAACCCTTATGACATCTCGAATTCATCGATTGCATTTGCAAATGATGGCGCGACATATACTGGCGATGAGATTTCTACTGGTGCGGCCACAGTAACACTTGACACCAAGCTTGCTGATGGCACCGAGACCATCACACAAGGAAAAGACCTTGCATTCTCCGGTGGTACAATGAGCGCTAAAAATGCAGGTACCTATAGCGTGACAGTAGCAGGCGCTGGTAACTTTACCGGAACGCTTACTAGCACGTGGACTATCGAGCAGGCAGATTTGCCAGAGAGTAAGATACCTACAGTAGACACGCTTGAGGCAGGCGCGGGTGCTAAGCTCTCTAGCGTAACACTACCAACTCTTGATGACGGAACCCTAGCTTGGAGCAGCGAGTATGAGGCCGATGCTACTGTGGGTGATGAAATAACAACCATAGAACGTAACGCTACATACACTCCCACTGATACTAACTACAAGCCTGTCACCATCGTCGTAGAGATAGATGTGAAGGAAAGCTACACGGTAACTTTCAACGCTAATGGTGGCAAATTCTCTGATAGCGCGACGACACTCACACAAAGTGTCGTAAAGGATGGATATGTCACGGCTCCTACTGCGCCGACTTATGATGATCACACTTTTGATGGTTGGTATACCTCTGAAGATGAAGGTACAACGCTTTCTGATGACGCTTATGACTTCGAGAACACTGCAGTGACAGACAATATTACGCTATATGCTAAGTGGACTGCTTCTGCTTCTGCACCCAGCGCTTACTTCTTAGCCGCATCAGCGACGGATGCCGGCTTCTTAGGTGAACTTGCAGATGGCACTGCTACAGACGAAATGAGGGAAACGCTTAAGTTTGTCTCACAGGCGCAGATTGATGCTGATATCGCAGTGTTGTCTGGTTCTGATAGCACCGAGAAGACTGCAGTCGAAGAAAAGTGGAAAGGCTACATGACGAGCGACACTGCTGGTCTTAGCTACGAAGGCATCCACCTCTACACTAGATGGAAGGGCTCGGACGTCCGAGATGACACCCTTACCTACGAAAGCTGGCTTGAGTGCCGTATCGTACAGGTTGGCGAGCATGATGGTGATGGCAGTGCTGTGACCTTCATGGCAACACACTCACTGCCTACTGCACAGCAGATGTATGCCGATTCTACTGATGGTGGCTGGGCAGGCTCGACTTTGTACACTTCAACCATGTCTAGCTACGTAAAGAGCAGTCTTGACAGCGACTTCCTTGACGCTTTGACGCCTGTAACCAAGAAGGCCTACTCGGGCAGCAATGCCGCGGGCTGGGATGAGACAGGCACAGTAACAGACTCCATCTGGCTTATGTCTTATAGCGAGCTCACTGGTAAGTACACTGATGGAACTAACTATCTATTTGCTGGCAATGAGGGCAGCCAGTACGAGTGGTTTAAGACTTATATAACAAACCCAACTGGCACAAACAATGCAATAAGGAGCATCAATCAGGTCAGAAGCGGTGCTACTAACTGCCAAAATGCATGGTTGCGCTCGCCGGCTTTGGATTATAGTTGTCACTTCCTAAGTGTGGATAGCACCTACGGCAAACCGTCCAATTACGTGCCCGACTCCATTGCCGCTAACATCGTACCCGCTTTCGCAATGGGAGTGACCAAGCAAACACAATCACACACAGTAACATTTAATGCTAACGGTGGTACGTTCGCCGATGGCTTGACAACCACAACAAGCACTGTCACAGATGGTGGATATGCAACAGCTCCAACTACAGACCCCGTTTATAGCGGCACTGGCATGGTTCTTGGTGGCTGGTATACCTCTACAGATGGCGGCACAACGCTTTCTGATAACGCTTACGACTTTGATAGCACCACAGTAACAGGTGACATCACGCTATATGCCAAGTGGACTGAGGCCGGCACAAACGACTACTTCTTAGCCAAAGGTGGATTGGATACCGACACGCTCACTGCGCTAGCTGCAGGCACAGCTAGCGGCGAGGTTATGTCGAATAACTACTTTGTTCCGCAAGCTAAGATTGCTTCTGATATGTCGGTATTGCATGGCTCTGATAGTGCCACCAAGACTGCAGTCGAAACTAAATGGACCGGCTACATGAACAGCGACACCGGCACAGGCGACGATGATACTGTGCATCTCTACACCACTTGGAGTGGAAAGGATGCCACAACAGACGCCGACAAGTGGGTTGAGTTCCGTATTATTGAGGTAGGGGAGCATGATAGTGATGGCAGTGCTGTGACCTTTATGGCAACACATGCGCTACCCACCGGCATGCAAATGTATGGTATGTCTTCTACGGGTTATCTCGGCTATGGCAAATCGCAAATGTATCAGTTCTGCTTTAATAGCGGAACTACTGAGACCACTGATCGGTGCCTATACATATATTCTTTATTACCTGATAGTTTTATGTCAGCTATACAGACTGTGAGCAAGAAGTACATGTATGGTGTGGATTATAGCTACGTATATTCGGGCAGTGCAGACTGCAAAATGTGGCCTGTGTCTTACAGTGAGATTACTGGCACTACGTACACAAATTATATGGGTAGGGCAATCTTTGGTGACGACGGTAGCCAATACAGCTGGTTTAATGGTAAGGTGCCAAATACAGCTGATCTCGTTGCAAACCCATTGGTAAGTGGTCTTGGCAAGACAAGGGGAAATGCATACATGAATGGAACTTACTATGGATCGTCTGCTGAGGAGAGTAGTTTGTGGCTCCGTACTCAGAGCTTACCCACTAAGGATCCCGGACCTGAAACTTTCAACTATGCAATTATGTATAATAACGGAGCTTTGGGCACATCTGCTGATTCTGCTGCAGGACTTGCCGTATGTCCAGCCTTTGCAATGTAAGTTGATAGCGCTAGGCGAATAAAAGCGCAAGATGATTACGTAGAATAAGAAGGGAGACCTTCATAACGTAAACAAACATACCCACCTCTATGCGGGTGGGTATGAGCCTCACTTTAACTTATGAAAAATGGTCAGCATGCAAGCTCGCGTGCTGACCATTTGCTTTGTCAAAAACTTTATTAAAAGGCTATTTAAGGTTGTCAAAACAACACAACTTGCACTTAAGAGACTTAAACATGAGCCACTTCTCAAACCATTGATATAATGCAATCTATGTGAAAATAAAATTTAATCTTTAAAAGTTTAATCATATAGGAGCTATAAATATATGTCTGCAAAGATAAATACGTCCTATCTTGGAAACAATCTTAACGAAAAGCTAGACTACGATAAAGAAACCATGATAAAGGTAGACCATGTGTCGATGGTCTTTAACATTGCCAACCAAAAGCTCAATTCGCTAAAAGAATACTTTATTGCCTTTACCAAACACGAACTTAGGTTTAAGGAGTTCAGGGCGCTAAACGACGTTTCGTTTGAAGTAAAAAAAGGCGACGTTTTTGGAATTTTGGGAACGAACGGATCTGGCAAGTCAACAATGTTAAAGATTGTTGCTGGCGTGTTGACTCCCACAGAAGGAACCATTGAGGTTAATGGAAGAATTGCTCCTCTAATTGAGCTTGGTGCTGGCTTTGACATGGATCTCACAGCACGCGAAAACGTGTTTTTAAACGGCGCACTTTTGGGTTATCCCAAAAAGTTTATTGCTCAACACATGGACGATATTATTGAGTTTGCTGAAATTGAGCAGTTTATGGACATGCCTCTAAAGAACTATTCCTCGGGCATGATTGCAAGAATTGCTTTTGCAATTGCTACCGTAATTGTTCCTGAGGTCTTGATTGTAGACGAGGTTTTGTCGGTCGGCGATTTTATGTTTCAGCAAAAATGTGAGCGACGCATTACCGACATCATTAAAGACCACGGGGTTACGGTTTTGATTGTGTCGCATAACAATGATCAGATAGAGCGTTTGTGCAACAAAGCAATTTGGATCGAAAAAGGTCACACTCGCATGATGGGCAAAGCCGAGGAAGTGTGCGGAGCTTATCGTGTGGTTGGTGGACGCGGAGGCACAGCAGAATCCGAAAATCGTGTTATTGAGATGATGCAGCTCGAGGTTGAAGATCCGCAAATGTATTATGGCGAGATTTCAGGAAACGATCGCTATGCAACAAGCGTTGCAATTGCCGATGCGTGCTTTAGAAAGCAAAAGACTGCAATTCTTACGCCAAGTGATGATTTTGTGGCTGCTATGAATGCAAATGCACTGGCAGGTGTGGTTGATGGTCTAGTTTTAAATACAAGCACCGAGTGTTTGCAAGGTGTTACAAAAGAGTTTTTAAAGAGAATCGAAGTCGAACAGGTTATATTGCTAGACTCGAGAAACATGATTGCCAAAGAAGTTAGTGATGCTCTAGAAGAAGGCGGCATTAAGACAACCATAATTGCGTCGGATAATCAGGCGCAGTTGTCTTTGAATGTGTATGAGTTTGCTAAAAAAAGCGCGGGTTGCATATGTGGTGCAAGTGGTACAAACAGCGCGGGTAGTGCAAATAGCGCAAGCAGCACAAATAATGATGAGCTAACCGAGCCTAGCGCCACATGGAGCGACACAGCAATTTTGACTTATAGCCAAAGTGTTTGCGGGCTCATCTCGCTATCCCCATGCATTGCCTCAAGGCATATGCCAACTTTTTTCCTAGACCCAACAGACAATGCAATAAACGAGCGCATTTGCAGCACAATCTGCCAAGATTTTTCAAATGTCATCATTGTGGAGCAAGGAATTTTGGTAGACGATTCTATAGTCGAAAAGCTTCAAAAGGCAAACTTAAACATTACGCGTTTTGCTAATGACAATCAGTGTGAGCTCAACAAAGAGATTGACAGGTGGATTCTAGAGCAGCACGCAAAAGAGGGGCTTCCTCAAATAAACAAGATTTTGGTTAGCACTGTATGGGAGCCAGTAGATGCATATTTTATTGGTCAGTATGCTGCTGAGCAAGACGCGCTTTTAATTATGGCAAATCCCAACGATCTTAACGAAACCGTCGCGGTCTTTGATTTTATGGACGAGCTTGGAGACTCTATAGATAATCTAATGTTCATTGGAGGAACTTCTAGATTCAGCGAAGATGACAGAGCAATACTAGTTAAGGCCATGCTCACATCGTGGAAGAAAGCTGGCAAAGCAGATCCAAAAGCCAAGTTGGTAGAAGAAGCAAAATCTAAAAATGTAGGCTCCAAATAAATCGGAAGCGCATGTACATAGAATTAAGCTGTGAGTAATTAGTAACCATTGAGAAATTTTTTTAGGATATTTTATGATGTTTTGTCTAACATAGACGCACCGTTGCGGGTTATATATCGTGCAAGAGCGGTTATTTGAGGCATAATAAAGCGCAGTTGTTTTGATTTTGTGCCATTTATACAAAAGCGAACAAAGAGTCAAAAAAGCAAATTACATAGCAAATTTTTTAAGCAAACGCAGAGTATATTTATTTAAGCAGGGAAGTAAATCATATGGGTCTTGAACAAAATATCAAAGAAGTTCTTTATTCAGAAGAGCAAATTCAATCGATTGTTAGCGAACTAGCCGATCGCATTAGTTGTGATTATAAAGGAAAAAACTTGGTGGTTTTGTGTGTTTTGAAGGGTGCGCTAATGTTTTATACCGATTTAGTGCGCCGCATCAAAGACGTTAATGTTGAGATGGATTTTATGAAGGTGTCAAGCTATGGCTCTTCTGCAAAAACATCGGGAATTGTGAGAATTGTTCAAGACACAGAATTAGATCTAGCAGGCAAAGATGTCTTGGTAGTTGAGGATATTTATGATACAGGGCTTACATTGAAGTTTCTCAAAAAAAACTTGCTAGCCAGAAATCCCCACTCTGTTGAAGCCGCTGTATTTATGCGCAAAGATATTGGTATTACACCTGCTGTTGAGCCAAAATACCTAGGAACCGTTTGTCCTAACGCGTTTGTTGTTGGCTATGGGCTCGATTACGATCAGATGTATAGGCAGTTTCCATATATTGGTATTTTGGATGAGAGAGTTTATTCATAATTTCTCTATAATTAACAAGTGTTGTATAGATTGTATTGATTGCATAGATTGATGCAGATTTATATAGATTTATACAGCACACCTGA
Organism: Senegalimassilia sp.; assembly: GCA_963661535.1. GTDB lineage: Bacteria > Actinomycetota > Coriobacteriia > Coriobacteriales > CADBOM01 > CAVLCC01. The sequence goes on along the minus strand of CAVLCC010000003.1, from coordinate 55,114 downwards.
TTTGCAAATTTAGTTTGGAGTATTGAATTGGATAAAAACAAGGCAAGCAAAACTAGGATAGTTTATTTAGTGCTTCTTGTGGCATTTATGGCTGTGTTGATGTATCAGTTTTTTAATATGAACCAGCCACAGACAGACGAGCTGTCTACGAGCGAATTTGTTGCCGCAGTAAACGAAAACCGAGCTACCGAGGTTACATATAGCGCAAGCTCGGCGGTTATAACTGGTAAATATCGTCTCCCAGAAACCACAGATGCGGCAGAGCCACAGTCGTTTAGATCAACTTATGTTGGCGAGGAGTCTCTAAATGAGTTAATGGCTGCACACCCTGGCATTAATTACACGGTGGACGTGTCTTCTAACAATATATGGATGTCGCTTATTACAACGCTTATTCCAATGGTTTTGATTGTGGGTGTTTTCTGGTTCTTTATGAGCCAAATGCAGGGCGCAAACAGCAAGCAGATGCAGTTTGGCAAAACTAAAGCTAAAAAGGCTCTAGAAGAAAGACCAAATGTTAAGTTTAGCGATGTTGCAGGCATCGACGAGGCAGTAGAAGAGCTGCAAGAAATCAAAGACTTTTTAGCTAGCCCCGATAAATATCAAAAAATGGGAGCCAAAATTCCGCACGGTGTGATTTTGGTTGGCCCTCCAGGCACAGGCAAAACTTTATTGGCAAAGGCAGTAGCAGGCGAGGCTGGAGTTCCATTTTTCTCTATATCGGGTTCAGACTTTGTAGAGATGTTTGTGGGCGTTGGAGCGTCTCGTGTGCGCGATTTGTTTGAACAAGCAAAGTCGTCTGCTCCTTCGATTATCTTTATTGATGAGATTGACGCTGTTGGTCGCCAGCGTGGTGCTGGTCTTGGCGGAGGTCACGACGAGCGCGAGCAAACTCTAAACCAGTTGCTAGTTGAGATGGATGGATTTGAGGATCATCATTCGGTTATTTTAATTGCTGCAACAAACAGGGTTGATATTTTGGATCCGGCTTTGCTTCGTCCTGGTCGTTTTGATAGACAAGTTGTGGTTGATAGACCTGACGTTAAGGGCCGCGAGCAAATTTTGAAGGTTCACTCCAAAGGAAAGCCTTTAGCTTCAAACATAGATATGGCTCGCTTGGCACAACTTACATCTGGGTTTACGGGTGCAGACCTTGCAAATCTTATGAATGAGTCGGCGCTGTTGGCAGCACGCAGAAATCGCAAAACAATTACTAATGACGAGGTCACTGAGGCAATTGAGAGAGTAATTGCCGGTCCTGAGCGCAAGGGTCGCGTGATAACAGATACCGAGAAAAAGACAATTGCTTATCACGAATCTGGACACGCTTTGGTGGGGCATTTGCTAAAGCATGCTGATCCTGTTCATAAGATTTCGATTATTGCACGTGGTCAAGCACTTGGATACACGCTTTCTATTCCAGAAGAAGACCGTTTCTTAAATACCAAAAATCAGATGACAGACGATTTGGCCATGTTTTTGGGCGGTCGTGTGGCAGAAGAGATTGCAATGGGCGATGTTACAACTGGTGCAAGCAACGATTTAGAGCGTGCAACCAAGATGGCTAAGCAGATGGTTACTCGCTATGGCATGACTGATGCGCTTGGACATCAGGTATATGGTGAGGCTAACCACGAGGTATTCTTGGGCAGAGATTATGGCTCAACCCCAGACTACTCAGACGAAACAGCCAACAAGATTGACGTTGAGGTTTCCAAGCTAATGCGTCAGGCTTATGACGTGGCTGCAAAAATTCTTACAGAAAACAGAGCTCAACTCGATTTGATGGCTAATGTTTTGCTAGAGCGTGAGACTGTTGAGGGTGAGGCAGTAGTTGCTTTGCTCGATAATAAGTGGGACGAATATTTGGCCAACGAAGATAAACTAGCTGAGAAGAAGCGTCTTGCAGAAGAAAAAGTTATTCTTGAAGAGGGCTCAAACTCATCGGGCTTAGATGGTAATGGCGGTGAAGGTGGAGTTGGTGGTTCAGACGATGCTAACAGCAGCAAAAAGCATTCGGGTGGATTTGGACTCCATGGCTTGCATTTGTCTGGTCGTGAGAAAAAGAGCAATAGTAATGCCGACGAAATTGCCAGAAGAATTAGGCAAGAGTCGGGCGAGTATTCGCCATTTGATCCAGCACAAGATGGCAAGCCAATAGATGATTCTGCTTTTGAAAATCAGAGTATGGCTAACGCTAATAAGGGTGTTGGTGCAGGCGCTGGCGCAGATGCAAGAGAAGACGCAACAAGCGCAGATGCGTGCGATAAAGATCATCCAACAATTGAAGACTCCGAATTTCATGACTATCCCACAATAGATGATTCGCAGTTTAAGAACAACTCAAAAGATGAGAATAATAATTCCAACTAAGTAGAAGAGGGGCTAACCAATGGTTGACCACGAAAAGATCGAAAAAGCAGTTAGGATGATTCTCGAGGGAATTGGCGAGGATCCAGACAGAGAAGGACTTCTAAAAACACCCGCACGAGTTGCTCGTATGTATGACGAGATTTTTGCGGGTATGAACGAGGATCCATCTCAATATTTTGAAACTATGTTTAGCGAGAACCACCAAGAGATGGTTTTGGTAAAAGATATTCCGCTTTATTCTGTTTGTGAGCACCACTTGGTTCCATTTTTTGGAAAAGCATTTGTTGCATATGTTCCAGGAAATAGCGGAAAAGTTTGCGGTCTTTCTAAGATTGCTCGCTTGGTTGACTGTTACGCAAAAAGACCACAGGTTCAAGAGAGACTTACCTCACAAATTGCAGATACTCTCATGAACGAGCTAGACGCATCAGGAGTAATGGTGATTATTGAGTGCGAGCACATGTGCATGTCGATGCGTGGTGTTAAAAAGCCAGGCACAACCACAACCACAAGTGCGGTGCGTGGGAATTTTGCTTCAAATTCAACAACACGTGCAGAAGCAATGCAACACATTTATGGTCAGAGGCTGGTCTAAAAATGTGCAAACATAGTTTATTTGAATTGCCGTCGGCTCCTATTTGGAAAGTTGGGAGTAGGCGGCTTGTTCTTTGTAGACCCTACATTATGGGAATACTCAACGTTACTCCAGACTCTTTTTCTGATGGCGGTGTGCATAATGGTGCAGAAGAGGCCATCAGTTTTGCTCAAGAAATGCTTGAAGCAGGTGCTGACATTATAGATGTGGGGGGAGAGTCCACACGTCCAGGAGCAGCCGCCGTTAGCATTGACGAGGAGCTCTCGCGTGTTTTGCCCGTTGTTGAGACACTGGCAACGCTAGGGGTTATTGTTTCTATCGATACATATCATCCAGAAGTGGCAAAACGTTGCATCGAGGCAGGCGCATCTATCATCAACGATATTTCTGGATTTTCAAATCCTGAGATGGTGCAAGTTGCCGCGAGTTGCAACGCAGGCATAATTGCTATGCATATGGCGGGAACTCCCAAAAATATGCAAGATGATCCAAGGTATAGTAATGCCACTTTTGAGATAAAAAACTACTTGTGCGGCGTTGGAGCAATGCTTGAGTCTGCAGGTGTTGAGCGCAGCAGAATTTGCATAGACCCAGGTCCTGGCTTTGGCAAAAATGCTAGACATAATTTGCAACTGCTTGAGGGCATGGATGAGCTTGCGTCTTGTGGGTATCCGGTTATTGCTGCATTTTCACGCAAGAGCACTCTTGGCAAGGTAACAGGACAAGACGTTGCTTCAAAGCGAGTTGAGTCTTCTGCAGCAGCTGCTGTTTTGGCATATTGTGGAGGGGCTAGAATTTTTAGGGTTCACGACGTTGCTCAAACTGTTGAGGCTCTAAAAGTTGCGTCAAATACGGCATATGCCGCCCATTCGCAAAGTGAACCCACAGAGCCTGCATCTGGATTTTCGACCATGTTAGATGGCAAACGAGTGTTTGTTGCGCTAGGTGCTAATATGGGAGAACCTGTTGACAGCATAATAGCTGCCACAAGGGCACTCGATCAAATTCCAGATACCACGGTTATTTCATCTAGCTCGATATATAAAACAGAGCCAGCATATTATACTGAGCAAGATCAGTTTGCAAATTCGGTTGTTTGGGTTCAAACCACGCTTTCTCCAAATGTTTTGCTGCAAAAACTCTTTGATATAGAAAATCAGTTTGGACGCGTTCGTACAATCGAAAATGGACCTCGCACGCTCGACCTAGATATTCTAGATTACGAGGGGGTTGTAAGCACAGATCCTCACCTTATTCTTCCACACCCTAGAATTTTGGAGCGCGATTTTGCAGTTACTCCAATTATTGAGTTAGAGGAACAAATGCGAAACTTGCTTGGAGACTACGTTGCAGATGACGTGTATCTGGAGCTCGGCAATAATGCTTGTGAATCTGCTGGGTCGGATGGTCTAGGCGGCTTTAGACTTGCAGATGGCAAGCGCGTAACTAGTGACAGCGTGCAATATGGCACAATTTTGGAGAGACTCGTTGACGCAGACGAAGTTATTTAGTTTGGCTTTGAGTGATTATAAAGAGCTGTAGTTTCAAAGAGCTGAGCGATAATGACGACCGATAACAATCAAAACATTCATACAAGCCCCAATAAGTCTGATGGGTCGTGTGCCAATCCCAGCAAGGGCAAAGGAAAGAGCAAGGGCGTGCTGGCAATTTGCGCCACCCCTATCGGCAATAGATTAGACATAACGCACAGGGTTGTAGACACGCTTGAGAGCGCGGATATAATTTATGCCGAGGACACCAGAGTTACTCGCAAACTCCTAGAGATGCTGGGTATTAGTGCCAACGTTCAAAGGTGTGACGAAAATACAACGCAGCGTATGATTCCTAAGATTGTCGATGATGTTGCTTCGGGTTTGCAAGTTGCCTTTGTTTCTGATGCGGGAATGCCGTGCATTTCTGATCCTGGTCAGCGTGTGGTTAGCGCAGTTAGGAAAGCCGGACTGCCTGTGACAGTTATGCCAGGCGCAAGTGCTGTAGCCACTGCTGTAGCAGGGTGTGGCTTTGTTTGCACAAGTTTCTACTTTGGTGGATTTTTCCCACGCAAAGCAGGCGAGCGCAAAAGGCTTTTGCAAAGCTTGGCTAACTTGGATAGCTTGCTTGTGTTCTATGAGTCAAACCACCGCACAATTTCTGCCCTGCGTGCAATTGCTGAGGTGTTTCCTAATCGTTGTGTTTGCATGGCAAGAGAGCTAACTAAAATTCACGAAGAATATTTGGTGGGCTTGCCAGGTGAGCTTGCTTGCGATTTGGAGAGTCGCCTAAGCGAGCTTAAGGGAGAAATTGTTCTGGTTATAGAGCAGCCCAAAGGTCGCTGTTCGGGAGGTGCCTTCGCCGTATGTTCCGATGTGGCGCACGATGGGGAGCTGGTCGACCCATCGGCAAATCTTGATGAAACCAATCTGGACGAACAAATACGTCAATATGCATCTTGCCTCATTGAGGCCGAAAACATCAGCAGCTCCAAAATTGCCAAACGTATACAAAAAGAATTTGCTATCTCTAGAGAAGAAGCTTACAAAATTGCTTGCGAGTGCAAGTCAAGCAACTAAAGGTTGAAAGGCATACAACAAAGCGTATTGTTGCTAGTCAATGTTGTTTTACGTTGTTCAAAATTATTCATCACCAAAAATAAATTCTCAAGTGTCATAGCGGCGAAATCCAAAAACAATCAAAACCCCCTAAACAAGCTTTGCCTGCTTTGCACTATGCCAAGCATCAAGTTTCCAATAAAGCAAATGAAACAAAATAGCGCATACAACTCCTATGGATATAACAACTATCCACATATTTTGTGTATACGGGGTGAGCGCAAACAAGTTTGGCATCAAAATATATCCGCCAATAAGTCCACATATAATCACAACAAGAAGTGCGGCTCTAATTGGGGTGTAGGGAATGGAGAGTCTTACCACTAGATTTATGCCTAGCCAAGATGTTAAAAACACGCATAATGTAGACACCTGTTCGCTGCTAAATCCTAGCGAATATCCAAGCGCATTTGCCACGATAATCGCAGCTACAGCACAGATTGCTCCAGGAATACTCCGCACGATTACATTTTCTAAAAACTTGCCTTTAATGCGATCGTGGTTTGGCTCTAGTGCCAACACAAATGATGGAATCCCAATTGTAAATGCACTTATGAGTGTCATTTGAATTGGTTGGAATGGATACTGCCAAGGAAGCAACACAAAGAGCAGTGCGCAAGTAATTGAGAGCAAAGTTTTAACCAAGAAAAGGGAGGCTGAGCGCTGCAAGTTGTTAATTGAACGACGCCCCTCTGCCACTACCTTTGGCATGCTTGCAAAGTCGTTGTTAACGAGAACGAGCTGTGCCACATTTCTAGCAGCGTCTGAGCCCGAAGCCATAGCAACGCTGCAATCTGCGGCTTTTAGTGCAAGGGTGTCGTTGACTCCGTCACCTGTCATAGCCACGGTGTGCCCCTCTTTTTGTAGTGCCAACACAAAGGCTTTCTTTTGCTCTGGCTTAACGCGTCCAAAAACACTATATGTTCCGATAGCTTTTTCTATGTCGTCTTGAGTGTTGAGGGTTGTAGCATCTATATATTTGTGAGAATTTTCAACCCCAACTTTTGCAGCTATTCCACTAACTGTTTTTGAATCGTCTCCAGAAATAACAATTACCCTCACGCCCTGTTCTTTAAAATATTCGATAGTTTTATGGGCGGTTTGTCTAATTTGATCTTGAATACCAACAAACCCAATGGGGGTTGGCACGCCTATGATATTTCCATCCTTATCAAAGCCATCTACGCGTGCTACCATGAGCACTCGAGCATCGGCTGCTAGTTCGTCCGCAGTTTGTTTAAGCTTACTCGAACTTCCAAACACATCTCCCATTATGAATTGTGCGGCTCCCATCACATATGCGTATGTATTTGTTGATGGAGTGCTTGGCGAGGAGGTAGCTTCTGTGTTATCTTGTACAGATGCGCAAATCTCGTGCTTATCGCTATTGTTATCGTTGTTGCTACCACTATTGCCACGCTTCTTATGTCCAAGCAGCTCACCCCCATATTCAAAAACAGCACCCGACCACTTTTTCTCACTACTAAATGCAATTTTGCGAACACACTTTAGCGGGTGGATTGGCAAGCCCTCCTCATAATATTCAGAGATAGCCTTTGAGGTTTCGTTAGGGTCATCGTCAGATGCAGCTATAGAAGCAAGTGCTAGATGAACTTCTGCGTCAGGCGCATCAGGCGCGTTGGACACGTTGGGCACCGTCTCCAAGGATGCGTCATGTGATGCGTCCAAGGAAGCATCCAAAGACACGTCCAGAGCCCCTCCATCCACAAACGACTTAACCCACGCAACCTCCATATTGCCTGTGGTAATTGTCCCTGTTTTATCCAAACAAAGCGTGTCTACACGTGCTAGGGTTTCGATGCAGTAGAGTTGCTGAACAAGCACTTTGCTGCTTGCAAGACGCACAACAGCAACTGCCAAAACTGTTGACGTTAGCAAAATAAGTCCCTCAGGAATCATTCCCACTAGTGCAGAGGTGGTAGATAAAATGGCGCTGTTTTTCTCCACGCCAAGCATAAAATATTCGCTTGCAAAAAGAAGCGCTCCTAGCGGAAGCATAATGCAGCTAACAAATTTAATAATGCCATTTAAGCTGTTCATAATTTGCGAGTTAATTGCTTTGTGCTCTTTTGCTTCAGACGAAATTTTAGCTGCATAGTTCTCGGCTCCAACGTGTTCGACGCGTGCATATACGGTTCCTGAGTTTATAAAAGAGCCGCTCATAAGCATGCTGTCTGTTTGCTTTTTTATAAGGTTGCTCTCACCGGTAAGGAGGCTTTCGTTTACATAACACTCGCCTGAAAGAACAACGCAGTCTGCGGGTACTTGATTTCCGCGTTTAAGCACAATCACATCATCTCGAACTAGCTGATCTAGCGGCAGGTCTTCTTGCATACCATCGCGAATAACAGCTACCTTATTTCCAGCTATTATAGACAGGCGATCTGTTATGCGCTTTGAGCGCACTTCTTGGACAATTCCAATTATCGTGTTGCATACAATTACAATCATAAAGAGCATGTTTTTAAATGAACCAGTAGTTAGAACAAGGCATGCCAAAATCACGTTAATTAAATTAAAGAGCGTGCAAATATTTTCTCTAACAATTTGTTTAACAGAGCGAGTTTTAACTCCTGCGTCTACATTTATATCGCCTGCTTGTATGCGCTTTTCAACTTCTTGTGCACTTAGTCCCAAAATTTTATTTTCTGGCATTGTTTGCCTTTCTGTGTATTTATGATTTGAGGGGGTTAAAACAGTTAGTCTCAAGCCTCAAGTCTCTAGCATGTATTCAAACATATAGGTAGTATTTGCTACTGCTCGCTATTATCCGCTATCGTTCAAGCCAGTCTATGACCCTGTTCAAAAGCCTTTAAAACGCGCTAAAACCTCTGCGTTATAACTGTTAAAACCTCTATCTCATCTACCTCGGAGTTTATATTCTATCAGCACGATAAACTAACTATCATATCTATATACTCCGTATACCGCAAATAAATGCTAAACTTTTATATGAAAAAAGCGATTCAAAAATACGCTTTTGAACTTGTTACATAATAAATACACAAACTTGTAAAGGAAAACCTATGACTTTGAGCTTTCAACCTGTAATTACTCACAATCAAATTGTAGAACTTAGCAAAATGGCAAGCGAGATATGGAACGAATATTGGCCAGCAATAATTGGACAAGATCAAACAAATTATATGGTAGAAATGTTTCAGAGTGAGAAAGCTCTAACAAACGACATCCAAAATAACAAATATAGATATTGGATTTTGCGCGATGAGACAGGACGTGCAGTTGGATATACCGGAGGGGCCACAGAAGAGATTACAGGCGATGCCGACCATGATGAGCACATTAGTCATAGTCCAGCTATAGATGCCAAGTTCCCCACGAGGTTTTTTATAAGCAAAATCTATCTTTATGCTTCTGAGCGCGGTAAACATTATTCAAGCCAGGTTTTAGACTTCTATTCAAAACTAATTGTTGACGAAGGTTTGCCTGCAATGTATCTCACAGTAAATAGAGATAATGAGATGGGAGTTCGAGCTTATTTGGGTCGTGGATTTTATACAATCGAAGATGTGGATAACCCAATTGGCGAGGGTTTTGTTATGACCGATCATATTATGGTTAAAGAAGCTTAAAGAGGCATAAACAAAAATATAAGCAAACGTTTAACATGCACTGAAGTGCACTGAGGTGCACGCTAAAAACTCCAACATAAACCAAGAGAAAAATAACCTGCAAATGCTCTGCGAAGTTCAACATAAACCAGTTATTGCAATCGCTTTTCAACAAGAAGATGATAAAGCTTATTCGATAAGAAAAAACTACGTTGAATTTGTTGAACAACATGGAGGGTGCGCGATTCTACTCGTAAACTCAGAAAATTTTGAGGATACTGCCCATGTTTTATCTTTGTGTGATGGAGTCTTAATTCCAGGTGGAGATGATATAGACCCTGCTCTATATGGACAACCCTTGTCATCTCATTCCGACAAACCTCACCCTGAACGCGACCAATTTGAACTAAAACTTGTGTACTTTTGCATCGAACAAAATTTCCCGTTCTTAGGAATATGCAGGGGGTTTCAAATTGCAAATGTTGTTCTAGGCGGAACACTTCATCAATATATACCCAACATGCCTAATGAGCATTTAGAACACTGGTACCTCGACAAAGCTATGCATGCAGTTCACAATGTGGAGCTAATTCAAAACAAAAAGCTTTACAATATATTTGGAACCACAAGCCTAGGGGTTAACAGCATTCATCATCAAACGATAGACAGGTTGGCACCTAGTTTGGAGGCTTGCGCTATCTCAGAGGATGGTTTGATAGAGGGTCTGTATTATCCCGAGTGTGATTTTTTTGTTGGAGTTCAGTGGCACCCCGAATTTGTTCCAGATGCTCCTTTTAGTGCTAAGCTAGGACAAGCATTTATAAATGCTTGCAAAAAAGTGCAAAAAATGCGAGGAAGCGCGTAGAACATAGTGTGTGTAGATAGCATGTGCGATAACTTAAAACTATATGTGTATTTTTCAGCCAACAAAACCAAGAAGTGTGATGAAAATGACAGACAATATGAATGCTAGCAGCAACGAACTTACTCAAGAATACATAAAATTTATAGACCAAGACAAAAATGACGAAGAAAACAGACGTGAAAGCTGGTACTATATATTGGGTTCAAGTGCTGTATGGGACGGACAACCCGTATATATAGACTATATTCCTCGCCTCTATAGCTCAGCAACTTACGAATTTTTAAAGACTAAAGTTGAGATGTTATATGGCATTTTGTCAAAGATAATTCGTGAGTATCAAAACAATCCAAACTATCGCGAGCTTTTTTACTTTGATGAGAGACTTGTGCCACTTATGTGTGCAGACACTGGCTACACAGAATCCTTGCCTATAGCTCGCTTAGACTGCTTTCATAACGAAGAAACCAACACCCTAAAGTTTTGCGAATTTAACACCGATGGCACCTCGGGTATGAACGAAAACCGCGAAGCCCTAAATGCGATATGTCATAGCGAACCTTACAAGAAGTTTAGCGGGCAACACAACATCTCAAACTTTGACCAAGAACTGTTTGATGGCTGGGTCGATGAGTTTTTGAAAATATATTCAAGGCATAATGAAAGCGTAGAAAAGCCAAATATTGCAATAGTTGATTTCTTAGAAAATGCAGCATTTGAGGAATTTAAGATATATGGGCAGCTCTTCCAAAATCGGGGGTACAATTTTTCGGTATTTGATGTTCGCGAGCTCACATACGATGGAAAACATTTATTTGGAAAAAACGCTGCATGGGGTGAGAGTAACTGCAACATAGATGTGATATGGCGCAGGAGCGTGGCTTCAGATTTGCAGGCACATTGGGAGGAGTCTCAAAGCTACGTTAACGCCATCTTGGAACAAAAAGTGGTTTTGATAGGTGGCTTTTCCACAAATATTGTTCATGATAAGCAAGTTTTTAGAGTTATGCGAGCACCCGAAACTCTAGATCTCCTAACAAAAGAAGAAAAAGAGCTGGTTTTTGAATGCATTCCTTTTACTGCATTTTTAGATTCAGACGAAGTTGATCTAAATGATGTTAAGTCCAATCCAGGCAAATGGGTTATCAAACCAACTGATGGATATTGCAGTCGAGGCGTAGTTGTTGGTCGCGATTATGTTTCGTGCTTTAGAAGCCGAGAGCTTTGGGAAAAACTTATTGATGAGTTTCTAACAAAAACTCGCAAGCAAAACCAGCATTTTTTGGTGCAAGAAAATTGCGAGCTATACCAAACTCCGTCGATTGCATTATATGGAGATGAGAAAGACTATGTTGAGGAGCCTAAGAAATATAACAATCTAACTGGGCTTTATCTCATGGGTGGAAAGTTTTCTGGAATATTTACGCGCAAAGGACCAGGCTCAATTATTCTTGGCAGAGAAGGTGGAATAACGGCGGCTTCTCTTGTGGTTACAGAATAACGGCGGCTTTCTTTGTGGGCGTGGAGTAACAGCGGCTTTCTTTGTGGGCGTAGAGTAACAGCGGTTTCCCTAGATTTTTCGTTAATAAATAATTAATGTCCGCCCCCTTTGATAATCTTGAGTGCAAATTTATAAAACATGAGAGAAATTACGAGAGGTTTTTAAATATGCCAGCATCAATACATATATCAACAAATCCAAATCATATGCAGCAAATGGTAGCTAAACACATGGCTGATGTTCCTTTTGGGCAGTCGAGGGTTATGTTAGTGCCAAAGGGTGCAGATGTTGATTATTGGAGAAATTTATTTGCAACAACTTATCAAGATCTTGCTTTTAACATGAAGATTTGCACCATGTATGAATATATAAGAGACAGATGGAACTTATTTGGAGATGGTAGGCTAATTTCTAATTCTGGAATTCAGATAATGGCACTGGTTGCAACCATACAAAATATGCCAAGCGCGCCAGATGAAGAGAGATTTAATCCAACTATTGGAACTATTAAGATGCTTGCAGATGTTGTAAGAAAAGGTTTTGGTCTCCCAAGCATGGACGCTAAGTTGGCAGAACCCGAGAACTTGTCAACACCTGAGGGACGCATTTGGGCAGTGCTTAAAAGATACAGAACTTTGCTAGATGAGCATGGCTTTATAGAAGAGGGCGAAGCTCTGCGCAATTTGGCCTGCACACTCCCTGAACAACCCACGGAAGTTGCAGTTGGATTTAGCGAATTAACAGGTTGTCAAATTGCTTTTCTAGAAAGACGCAACTGCAATATCTTCTTTGAGCGAGGACTCAATAATCCTGCTTTTGAACAAATAGATGAGCTCATTGGACAATTTTTGGATGGCAAGTTAGCTCTTAATAATTTTATGAGTTCTATAGCAAGCCATGAGGTGGGCACAGGAGGCACAAGTGCCACAGATAACACGGACGGCACAAGTGCCACAGATAACAAGGACGGCACAATTGCCACAGATAACACGGACGGCACGGATGACACAGATAACACGCCAGGCACATCACCTGAAATAAAAGCCATCACCAAAAATATATTTGTTGGCAACGAGGTAGCAAAACCCGTAGGCGATGTTAGATTTGCATTCTCTACTGGGGTCAAGGTGCAACCGCAACTCATAGCACAGCAGATATCTCGTCTTGTACAAGACGGAATAGAACCCGAACAAATTTATGTAATAAACGACACCTTGACCACAACGCTCGACATTCAAGATAAGCTGCGTCGCATGGGCATTTCGTCTTATGGAAATACGCGTTGTAGTGTAGCACAAACACAAATTGGTAAGGCTTTTGTTGGTCTAATGAACAACACAGTTAACATGATGTGTGATTTTACTCTTAGCAAATTCTCTGGAATTTCAAAACAAAGAGCATATTTGCTGGGTGCCATTTGGCTGAACACCAAGGGAATAACTAAAGATAAAGTTTTAAGTGATATTGCAAAAGAGTCAAAAACATCAGCAAAAATTGTTAAAGCAATTAAGCAAGATGATTGCGGGCAAATTCTAGATGCTATGTTAGACGCACTTAAAGCTTCCGAAACCAGCGGCAAGCACGATTCTAGTCCAAACTCACAACATCAAAGTGCTTTGATGGCACAATCACAAGCTGCTGCATTATCAATTGTTGGTGCCATAGAGTTTGGACGAATGTTAGATTTGCCTTTGGATTTGTGCATAAGCATGCTCCAATTGCTAGATTCAAATATAAAATACCAAGTAGTTGCGCAAGGTTCGAGCGAAACAAAATGTGTTGAGTTTGGACGTTTGGCTGCCGCTGGAGATAAACCGAGAGATGCAATTATATTTGCAGACTTTAGCGCAACCTCGTTTCCAGTATCAAAAGACAAAGATTTAGGAATACAGCTTTTAGAAAAAGTTGGTATCTCCGTGCAACAAAACTACCTTGCAAAAATGAGATTTAATTTCTACTCGGCGCTAAGGGGAGCACAAAAAAAGATTGTATTTCAGCGAGCCTTGGCAGATAAAGATGGAAACGAAGTGCGTCCAAGTGTGTTATTTGAAGAATTAACAGACACATATAGAGAAGACCTAAATGATTTTGATGCTCTAGATAAATTAACGGTTCTTCCAAAATCAATTACCGATAGCGTCAAAGAACAAAATATAGTCACAATCAAAGATGAACACCTCATTTGTGAGCTTATTTCTAAGCCTGCATATGAGGGGAGTAAGCCAACCAAAATTATGGATGGCAGCCCTAACTTTAGTGTTCCAATAGATCCGCAGTCAGCATCTGAGATAAGTGAACTAGATCGCAAAAAGATTGCCTTGGCTGCTCTTGGCACAAGCGACGCTCCCAGAACACTTTCTGCTACATTTGTAGAGTCATATATGCAATGCCCTTATAAGTGGTTTGTGGAGAAAATAATTAGTCCACAAAGTTTGGGTTGCGAAATTGATGCTTTGGCTAAGGGTAATTTGTTTCATGGAGTACTAAACGGTGTTTATTCTGAGATTTGTGCTAGCCGAGGCGGTCCATCGCGAATTGATGAGACCACACCAGAACAAATAGTTAATTTGGTTAACGCCTGCACTATGAAATATATCGAGCAAGAAATAAGAGAAAATCCGCAGAGTCCATTTTGCAATTTGTCTGAGAAAGAAAAGCTCGACCTAGACAGATATAAAAGGCAAATATGCACTTTGCTAGAAGATGACAAAGAGTTTTTGAAACCATATGTTCCGTCTATGTTTGAAAAGAAATTTGGCAAAGACCAAATATTTGAATATGCAGGGCATAAGTTTTCGGGGGTAATCGACAGAATTGATATAGATAAAGATGGAAGAGCCGTGATAATTGACTATAAAGGCTCAATCGGTGAAACTTATCGTTTTAACGCGGAGCAAACCTCAGAAGATGAAAATGCCGACGCTAATCCCAATAAAAAAATTCCTGAGAAAATGCAAACGTTGCTTTATGCTGCTGCAGCTAAAAAAGTGTTTGATCTAGATGTTGTTGGACTGGTTTATAGGTCTTATTCAAAATCAAAATCTTTGTGTGCAATTAACAACTTGGAAGTTCTCGGATCTGAATATATGTTTTTAAATAAAGAAGTTCATGGATTGTCAAGCGCCGGCTTCCTAGAGCTTATCGAGAATACCGAGCTTGCAGTTAAAGATGCTATAGATAACATTTCAAAAGGCATAATTATCCCAGCTCCAAAAAGCAAACACACCTGCAAAAATTGCATGGCAATTGGATGCAAAGAGAGGAGAGCTTAAATGTCTGCAAATTATACCGATGCTCAACGCAAGTGCATAGAATCAACAGATAGCAAACTTGTGGTTTCTGCTGCTGCTGGAACTGGCAAGACATTTACGCTCACACAAAAAATATGTTGGATGCTTAAAAATGATCAGTTAAGTGATATCAATCAGGTTCTAGCCATTACATTTACCAATAAAGCAGCTGGTGAAATTAAGGCTAGAGTTAGGTCAACTCTTAGATCAATGGGTTTGCACGACCAAGCTCTTTTGGTAGATGGAGCTTGGATTTCTACAATACACGGTATGTGTTCTAGGATACTCAAATCCCATGCGTTGGAGGCAAATGTTGACCCTGGATTTAAAATCATAGATGAACTCGATGGTCAAAAGATAATGGACGAAGCTATAGAAGTGGTTTTGTCACAAACAGACAGAGACACCGTAGAGTTTTTATCCGACTACAAAATAAGTTCAAATCTCAAATTTGAAACGAGTGTTCGAGACATTGTCGAAGGTCTTATTTCTGCGGCTAAGTCGTCTTCTTTGGGGTTTGATTCCATCAATATTGGACCCAAACCCATGCAGCCGCTTAAGGTTGCTCAAAATCTTTATAGAAGACTTTCAGAGGCAGTTTTGCGCTATGAGTCATGCGATTGTGAAACTGTGAAATTTAAAGATGGTCTTTTGGCTAGACGTCAGTTGCTAAGTGAGCTTGAACGCATTGTTATAGATAAGAACAATAAGTTTGCAGATGTTGCAAGAGTTTTGAACTGCGAGACGGCAAAGCTTGGCAAAATGCAAGCAAAAGATTATCCAGATATTGTTGAGAGTTTTTTAGAAGACATCGAGGCCTGGAAACAAGCATGTTACGAAATTCGCTCCTATAAGTCGTATTCTTTGCTCCAAGAAGCAATAGATTTGGCAAAAGGCATAAATAAAATATATGATTCGATGAAGTTTCAAAAGGGTTATCTAGACAACGATGATCTAATGGTTTTAACTTATAGACTGTTAAAGAACTACCCAGATATTGCAGAAGAATATAAAAACCAGTTTAGACTTTTGATGGTTGACGAGTTTCAAGATACCTCACAATTACAAATTGACATCATTTCGCTAATAACGCACGAAAGTGCGCAGCTTTGCACAGTTGGAGATGCACAACAATCTATATATGGCTTTAGGGGTGCTGATGTAAATGTTTATGACAAATTTATAGAGGACGCCAGAACTCAGCCAGTAAAACTAGAAACTAACTTTAGGTCCAACGGGTGTGTATTGGAGTTTGCTAATCGAATATTTGAGCAGCCTAGAGTTTTTGGAAACAGATTTTTGTATTTGCACGAGGGAAGACCACACTCAAAAGACAAAGACTATCAAATGCCTAGAGCACAAATAATTGCAGCAAGAGGAAAAGGTAAGACTCGAGGCTCCTCAGATGGGGTGGATGCGCATACAAAACGTGTGTATCAAGCTGCGGCAATAGCGCGAGAGTTCTCAAAGTTCCGCGAGAACGGTTGCAACCCAGGAGACATGGTTTTGCTTTTAGGAGGCATGACACATGTTGATATATATGCCGATGCCCTAAGAGCGCAAGGTTTTGAGGTTGTGATTGCGGGCGGTTCAGGATTTTGGTCAAGCCAAGAATGTGCTCTAGTTGCTGCAATTTTGGGAGCTCTAGCAAACCCGCACGATACAATGTGTCTATACCAGATGTTAGGCTATGGGCTGGTTGCTACTGCCGACAACACACTTATAGACATTACTTGCTCTAGCGATGGCAAAAAGAAACACCTAGACAAGGGATTGGCAAGCATAGATGATAATTCTCTTCCAGAACTTCAGTTGCTGCGCAGCCTAGTTGAAGATGCGCTTTGCCGTCTTGGAGAACAAAGCATTAGCAGTATTGTTTCGCAGATGCTCTCAGACTCTGGATATATGGATAGGCTGCGTGCACTTGGGTCTCAAGGCAGTGCGGCATGTGCAAATTTGCTAAAGGCAATTGATTATATTTCTAACTATGAAGACGAATATTGTTATGGAATAAATGCTATGACATTTGTTTTTGCAAGTATGGTTCAAAACGGTGGCAAAGAGGGCCCTGGAGTTTTGATGTCAGGCGAATTGCAAGCCGTAAGAATTATGACTATACATGCGTCTAAGGGTCTCGAATTTCCTGTTGTTGCTGTTGCAGAGTTTGAGCGAGGCTCAATGCCTTCTTCGTTTAGTTGCAAAGCATATCGTGCAAATACGTTTGCTGTCTTAAAACCAGGCTCAAGTATTTCGGATTTTGGCAATCTCAAAAAAGCAGCAGACGAATATGAAAAAAGCGGAGAGGCAGCTAATATAGATGATGCAGAGAGACTAGACAGCCGTGCACAATTTGAGAAGTGCATTCGCAACTTTTATGCGCGCGAAGAACTTGGTGAAGAAAAGCGAAGATTTTATGTCGCGCTTACCAGAGCATCTGAAGCAATAATTGTTTGCACTCCATATAGAAGTTCTTCCAAGGTCTCTCCAGATTCGCTATCAGAAGATATTTGCACAGCATTTTTTGGCAGCTTGGGAGACGAGAATCTTGGATATCCGCAAGATTGTGGTTCTTTTGCATATGGCGACTCTATGCAGGGTCAATATTTGGCACTTAACTTGTCAACAGATACAGAAACAGGCCAAATTTTATGTAGTGACGAGACTCTGCAAATTGCAAGTGCTTCTGAGGCAGCTGCGCCAACTAGTATTCCTCCCACAGCAACAAGAGACGATATGATTGTTGAACAACGCAGGTTTGCCCAGGCGGCTGGCATGTTTTCGTATAGTTCAATTGCAGATACTGCTATGCCTGTTTTTGCGCATAACATTGATGATAAATACGACTACATGGGAGAGTTGCTGTTATCCGATGAAGATAGTTCAACTGAGCTGGGTACTGCTTTTCATGCAACGGCAGAGTTTATGGTTTTGTCTGAAATGTTGGGCGGTAGTTGTACAGATAACAACGATGGCAACGATTGCACCGATGGTGCGGATAGTGTAGATTTCGCATCTAGCCCTAACGGCAACATTGTGATTCCTAGTCAAACAAGAATCAATGCAATTTTGGCAAAGTTTGACATTTCAAAGCGTCAATATTCAAGATATATGAAGGCACTCGAAAATTGGTGCAATAGCAAAATAGCTGCACGAGCTGCAACGTATCAAAATTTGCAAGCAGAGGTTCCATTTTGTATGGAATTTAGTTGCAAACACACACAGCAGCAAGGTCATGAGCCACAAACTCCGCATTTTATAAATGGTCAAATCGATCTGCTTTGTTCTAACCCAAGCAGCGCGGATGCACTAGTTATTGACTACAAAACTGGTGGAACTCAAGACCAAACAGAGGAGGAGCTCTACCAAAAGCATGCACTGCAATCTATGTGTTACGCATATGCTTTGCTTACGTCGTGGGCAAACTATGTGGAGCTTGCATTTGTGCGAGTAGAACATGTTGATCAAGATGGACAACCTCAGACCATAAAGTTTGAATATAACAAAGAAGATTTACCAATAATCGAGAAAACAATATCAAGCGCGTTGATAAGCTCAAAAACCTTTGCTTAGTGCTAGTATTGATTAGTTAAATTTCAAAAAGTTTAACTTGCAGCGATTATTAAAGTTTATAAATTTGTAAGTGAATTATAAAGTTTAAAAATTTTTTGGAGAGATATCGTTTTTGGAGAGATATAAATGGCAACGGTTAATTATACAGAGGTTCAAGAAGCAACTGATTATATCAAACAGACATGCAAGGTTTTGCCCAAGTTGGGGATTATCTTAGGCTCAGGTCTTTCTGATGCAGTTAATAGTATGCAGGTTGACAGCGTTGTTTCCTACAAAGATGTTCCTCATATGAGATCTTCCACCAATCCAGCGCACCCAGGCAAATTTGTAATTGGAACTTTTGCAGGTCAGCCCACAATTTGTATGCAAGGAAGAATCCATACATACGAGGGTTACACGGCAAGCGAGGTTGCTTTCCCAATTTTTATAATGAAGCTTCTAGGTGTTGAAAAGCTGATAATCACCAATGCTGCAGGTGCCATAAATCCACAATATTCTCTAGAGGAGTTTGTGCTCATCTCTGACCATATTAATCTTATGGCAAAAAATCCGCTCGATATAAGCATAGATGCAAAACTAGGCACACCTCACCCCGATATGACATTTGCCTACTCCCCAAAAATGCGCGACAAAGTAAAGTCAGCCGCAAAACAAGAAGCAAAGGAGCTAAAAGAAGGAGTCTATATAGGCGTTGCAGGTCCATCTTTTGAGACTCCGGCAGAAATTCGAGCTTTTAGAACTATGGGAGCAGACCTTGTTGGTATGTCAACTGTGCCCGAGGTAATAGCTGCTTCGTCATGCAAAATTGAGACTCTTGGAGTATCGCTTGTTACAAACATGGCAGCAGGGATTTTAGATCAAGAAATTTCTATTGACGATATAAATACTTTAAAAGACGATGTGCCAGCAAGACTAGAAAAAATAATTAGGGCAGCAATTTTATAAGGGGAGATGTTTGAGGACTTCTAAAGAGCAAAGCCAAAAACTTGCAAAACTAACAGGAAGACCTTAAAAATAGGACATACAAAATGGAAGTTAGAAATAATACAGGGCGTAATAAAGCAAGAGATTTTGCAAGGGGAATTTTTACCGTTATGGCATCCTTGATGGGCTTTTTGGGAATTATGTATGGCTTAACATATGCGCTAAAGGCATTTTTGGGATAGAGATATGTGGCCTAGATTAAAAGCAGAAGACTTCCGAATAATATTTCATTATCTGGGTTATCTTGTAGTCTTTACCGGTGTTGCCATGTTAATCCCTCTAGGAATTGCTTTGGCACAAAACAATACTGTAATTGCAGTTAACTACATTATCGGAATTGGTGCCTCATTTTCGGCGGGCTTTTTGATGTGTATGCTAAAAATTAACATTGCAAACCTCAAGCGTCGCCAAGCAGTGGTTATCACCTCAATCGCATGGCTCGTATGTTCGCTCTTCGCTGCAATACCGCTTTATCTTTCTGGACATTATGCAACATATTTCGACAGCGTTTTTGAAGGAATGTCTAGCTTTACAACAACAGGATTTTCGATGTGTGTAGACATAGAACATATGTCCCTATCAGATATTATGTGGAGATTTATTCTCATGTTTATAGGCGGCCAGGGAATTGTTGTGGTCGCACTTTCTATAGGTGCATTTGTGCGCAGTGGCAGCAGGGCATCTCTATATTATGCAGAGGGTCGCCACGACCATGTAATGCCAGAAATTAAGCAGACAGTTAGATTTATTGGCGGGTTTTCTATTGCTGTTGTTTTAATTGGAGGAATAATTGCTGCAATCATCTTGGTCATAAAAGGCTTTTCACCAAAAATGGCAATGTTTCATGGAATTGGAACTATGATTGCAGCTTATGTTACCGGCGGATTTACAGTTAATTCCGTAGGGGTGACTTATTATCACAGTTGGGTTTTTGAGATATTGCTTATAGTGGTTATGCTCATTGGCTCAATTAGTTTGGCGCTCTTTATTAGAGCATTTAAGGGACGCTTGTTAGACTTCTTTAAAAACTACGAGCTAAGGGTTTATGCTGTGTGGACCTTGGCTATTTTGGCTGGATTTATAACTATGCTTCTCGTGGGAAACCATTTTATAGATCTAGACACTCTTTTGCGAAAGGGGGTCTTTACATTAGTTTCGGCTTCTACGAGTTGTGGTTTTTCTGCTCTTACATCTGCACAACTTGGAAACCTTGTTTCTATGGGTGCTTTTATGATGCTTGCTTGCGCTATGGCTGTAGGGGGAATGTCGGAGTCGATGGCAGGTGGTATGAAGGTCATTAGGTTAGGCGTGCTTGCAAAAGATTTGGTTATGCAGATTAAGCAGGTGCTCTCCCCAGATTCTACCAAGATGGTAACAACCTACGAAAATCTTGGCAAAAAAACGCTTGAACAAAGTGCTGTGCGTGTGGCTGCGGTAATTTTAGTCTTATATATTGCTTCGTTTATTGTAGGCATGTTTGTGGGAGTTGCATGTGGATATCGTGGAGATCAAGCTCTATTTGAATCTATATCTGCAACTTCAAATAACGGGTTAACGATGGGCATAGCGTCATATACCGCTCCATTAGCACTAAAGATCACCTACTTTATACAAATGTGGCTTGGTCGTCTAGAATTTTTGTCTGTTTTGGCAACAATAGCAGCACTTGTGGCTTCACTTCGACCCGTGGGTAGGAGCTCAAAACAGTGAAAAAAAAGCCAGTGGACATAACTCGTTTAAACCGCCTTGGCGCTCACCCCCGCGCTCGCGCTTGCGGTCGTGCAGTTGCAGTATGCATTGCTGTTTTTGTGCTAGCTATCGCTTCGGCACTATTCGCCATACCCAGTGGGGCATGTTATGCAGACGATAGTGTAGAAACCACGCAAAACAAAGCAGATACTCTTGGTATAGAAGGCGTTAGCTCAACACAAGCAGGCA
Source organism: Senegalimassilia sp. (assembly GCA_963661535.1). Lineage (GTDB taxonomy): Bacteria > Actinomycetota > Coriobacteriia > Coriobacteriales > CADBOM01 > CAVLCC01. The sequence continues at coordinate 33,799 of CAVLCC010000003.1, read as the reverse complement.
ACCGTCAATATAACTACGACCAAGAGGGACGCGACGCAATAGCAGACCTCCTCAACGTAGATGAGGGCATGGACAACAAAATTGTTACCATAAATGGAGAGGTCGTAGGGGAGGCAACCATCGCTGACGATACACATCAGTGGGTTACGGTATCCCAAGATGGCTCGGCTATAAGCGTGTATATGAACGAGCACGACGCTAACCAAATCCAGCATTTTGGAAGATATGGCGAAATTGGCGACATAATAGCTGTTATTGGAACCTTCCATGTAGATTGCGAAGAGCATGTAGGCGACATAGATATCCACGCCAATTCTGTTGAAATAATTACAGGGGGTTCAGCTACAGTTCATGAGATAGACACACTTAAACTATACATTGCCCTAGGAATTGCTGGCTTAGGCGTTTTGCTAGGAATTATTTATTGGAGACTCTCGGAACGTCTGAGGTAGACTCTAAGGTAGACTTATGACAGATATGCAAATATCAAGCTATATTCCAAATTTTGATTCTTTTTGTTTGACTCCCCAAATTAAAGACGAATACTTGCACGAGGTCAAAAAGCTACCTGCCACAAACTGCAAACATACACTGGGTAGAGTGGTTCAGCTCGACAGAAGTCTGCCGCTTGTTTGTGTTGAAGATGGGCTCTATAGAGCTGAACATTCTACAAAGCTCATTAAAGGCAAAAACAGCCTTGCAGCAATAGGCGATTGGGTTGTTGCAAACTTTCCTGCCGATCACCAAAATGCAGTTATATCTGCCATCTTGCCCAGAAAAAATAAGTTAGAAAGACCTAGCAAAAAGCGTCACGATCAAAAACAGGTGCTGGCCGCAAATATTGATATTGTTTTTATTGTGGTTCCAGCAGCGCAGGCAATGGATGAGCTCGATCATCTAGAACGACAACTCGTGATGTCATATCAAAGCGGGGCGGTGCCAGTTATTGTGCTTAGCAAGGCAGACGATATTGATAATAGCCGCAAAGCAGCCATTCTGAGTATTGTTGCTAAAAGTGCTTGCGAGGTTCCAGTTATTTTTGAGTCGGCTACAACAGGTGAGGGGATTGGCAATCTTGTCTCACAAATTCCAAAAGGCAAGCTTGCTGTGCTTTTGGGCAAGTCTGGCGTTGGCAAGTCGAGTCTCATAAATGCAATATTAGGAGATAGCATTGCACGCACAGGAGAAGTTCGTAGCAAAGACAACAGAGGCAGGCACACAACCATTGCACGCACAATGGTTGCATTGCCAAACGGGGGTCTTTTAATCGATTCACCCGGCTTGCGTTCATTTTTGCTAACAGGTTCACTTATGGGCGTTGAGATGGCGTTTCCAGATATTGTGGAGTTGTCTTCGCAGTGCAAGTTTAGAGATTGTAGCCACACAAAAGAACCTGAGTGCGCTGTAAGCAAGGCGGTTACATCAGGTGCATTGTCTGAGCGCAGACTTGCCTCTTATCTTTCAATTTATAGCGAGATCAATCAAAAGTCATCGTACTGAGTTTTTGTGGCGTAAGCCATACATTATGTAGATAGTGGCACACATATTTTGATTGAGTAATACCCCTGTTATCTTCCAACAATCACAGCATATTTTCATATGTAGCCAGTTAAACGTTATGACATATTTTTATTTATCCCACAACAAATAAAATTTGCAATTGATGCTCCCTAGCGTTGCGTCAATATTAAAACAAAATTGACATAACGCTTGCCACAAGTATAGAAAACTGCTATCATAAGCACACCGTCAATATTTACACAAAATTGACGCAACGCTATAGGAGATGAATCGAATGTGGACAGACCAAGCTTTATTAAAACTTTCAGATAAAAACAAATACCATAGAAATGATCTTTTTCAAGCATTCTTTCAAGTAAAGCCTGATCTAACAGATAGCGCGTTTCGATGGACACTATACAATATGCAGCAAAAAGAGAGAATCTATAAGACAGGCTACAACGAGTACTCCATCAAAAAAATCAAGACTCTCCCTGCTTATAAACCAATATATTCCAAGCATGCACGCGAGGTAATGAACCTCCTTAAAAAGCGTTTGCCTAAACTAGATTTTGTAACATTTGAAAGTGTGCTTCTAAATGAGTTTCTTAATCACCAGATTGCTCAGAACACCATATATGTTCAAGTAGAGAAAGATTTAAGCTCTTATGTTTTTGATATCCTACAAGAAGAGTACAATGGAGGTGTGCTATATAAGCCTAGCAAAGAAGAGTTCAATCGTTATTGGATAAAAAACTGTATTGTAGTATTAGATTTAATTAGCCAGGCACCCCTCTCTGTAGATTTACCACACGAAATAACAGTTGAAAAACTTCTTGTCGATATTATCGCCGAAAAAAGCATTGCTGCTACATTTAGTCTATCAGAGCTTTCATCTATCTTTAGAGATGTTATGAATAGCTATCAAGTGGACAGTCGCAGGTTAAATCGATATGCAGGTCGGAGGGGGAAGACGACACAAGTCAAAAAATATATGCAAGAAAGTTAAGGGGATTAAATATGCTTTCAAGACAAATGTATACAGAGGAATACATACGTGATCTTCAAAAAAGAACAGGGAACGATCCAGCATTGCTAGAGCGTGTTATTTATGCGTTCGGTCTTTTAGAAGCAATTAGAAGAGTTGAACTTCCATTTTGCTTCAAGGGAGGGACTGCGCTTATGCTGCTGTTAGATCATCCGAGAAGACTTAGCACGGATATTGACATTATTGTTGAACCTACCACAGACATTGATACGTATATTCGTAAAGCTGGAGAGGTATTTCCGTTTATCAGTGTTGAAGAACACGTTCGTGTTGGCAAAAATAATATTCAAAAGCGACACTTTAAATTCAAGTACAAATCACCAATCAGTAGTCGTGATCTGACAATATTATTAGACGTGCTTTTTGAAGAGGTTCAGTATTCAAGTATTGTAGAAAAGGCAATTAATAATGAGCTCCTGTTAACAGAGGGAGAAAATCTTCAAGTTAAAATTCCAAATGTAAATAGTATTCTTGGAGATAAGCTTACAGCTTTTGCGCCGCATACAACAGGGGTTCCATTTGGCGTAAACAAAGAATTGGAAATCATCAAACAGCTCTTTGATTGCGGGTCGCTTTTTGATGCAATGACAGATTTTGCGGAAGTTAAAACATCCTATAAGCGCATTGTTAGCTCAGAAATGAATTATCGAGGACTTGTGCTTATTCCAGATGATGTGTTGATGGATACAATCAGAGGCGCTTTTTGTATCGTTAGCAGAGGAAATCCGCAGGGAGATTATCCTTTTTACAAAGATGGAATTTTAAGAATTAGAAATCATATTCTTGGAGGGAAATTCGGCGGTGAGGTTGCTGGTATATATGCGAGTAAGGTGTTGTATCTGGCTACTTCTATACTGACAGATCAACAAACTGTTAAAAAAATAGATGATGCAGAAGAATATTCTGGAAGGATTTTAGGGATTGAAAAAGTAAAACGTTTTTCTTATCTGCGTATTGCAGATCCAATTGCTTATGGATATTTGATTGAAGCTGTAGAACAGCTGCAAGAAATTAGCGTAATTTGATACGTTTACGACTGACTTTTCTACATAACATGCATATATCCAAACAGCTTCTTTAAAAAATGTTATTAGCTTTTATGCAAAATAGCACTAGCTTTTATCACATAAATCAACAAGAGGAGGCGGTACACCCCAAGCAAATCCACATGCGACTTTCAAACAATAAAAAGTTCTAATCAACAAAAATTTTCCAATAATAAAACATTTCCGACCGCTAACCGACACTATAAATTTGCGGGGGGGGCGTATCATTGTGTAATCATCTAAAGTGTGTTATGCTATGGGGTGGAGTATTGAAAACATTCAAATTTGGAGGTTTTCAAGACTCTAGTCGGAGGTTTGTGCGCATGCGCTTGTATGCATACCAAAAGAACAAACAAGCATACAACGCACAACAAATTAGTAAGGTGCCAAACATAAGCATTTGGCAAGAAAGGATGGGTTTTATGAATAAATCTTATTCACGAACTAAACCCAAATTTCTGCTAGTTGCATTCGCTGCGACGCTGCTTACACTTTTAGCAGTCGCACCAATGCATGCACTAGCGCAGGATTCATCAGAACTAATTGAGGTTCCTGATGGACAAGTTCAGTTAGTGGATTGGAGCAGGTTATCTGGCAGTAGCCGTATAGATACGATGTCTGCAATCTCTAACGCTGGGTTTGAAAGTTCAGACACTGTAATTGTAGCGAGTGCAGGCAACTTTCCAGATGCACTATCTGCTACAGCTCTAGCTGGATATTATCAATGTCCAATACTTCTAACCAGCACAGATTCTCTAGACCTACAAACGGCTACAGAAATCACAAGGCTAAAAGCATCAAACGTGATTGTTGTTGGTGGAGAAGCTGGAGTATCTCAGACAGCGATGTCTCAAATAGGAGATATCTCGGGCGTTAATTCTGTAGAGCGTATATCTGGCGATAACAGATTTGAGACATCCGAGCTAATATATGAGCAGGGCAACAAAGTTGGTGCATGGGATAAATCCGAGACCAAAACTGCAATCATTGCTTCAGGCACCGGATTTGCAGATGCACTGTCCATGAGCCCTTATGCTTATGCCAATGGTGCACCAATCTTTTTGGCAGATGCTTCAGGCTCACTTACAGAAGAAACTTCTAAGCTCATAAGAGATGGCAAATTTGACCAAGCAATTATTGCAGGTGGAGAAGGAGTTGTTTCTGCCACAACAGAGAGCTATCTAAAAACTATGATTGGCGAGGATAAAGTTACTCGTCTATCGGGAGAAACTAGATATGATACTTCAGCAAAGATTGTTTCTTGGTGTATAGAACAAGGAATGAGCTACGAGGGTCTTGCAATTGCTTCAGGCGAGAACTTCCCAGATGCTCTATCTGGTGGAGCACTTTGTGGTCATCGCAATAGTGTGGCTATGCTAATTGGCAATCAAGAGAGCAGTTATGCATCAGTTCTCCAAACACTTAGCCAAAACAAACTCACAATTAAAGCTGCAAACGTTTTAGGCGGAAGCGCAGCTGTACAAAAAGATATTTATCAATTGCTCCAAGAGCAAACACTTGCACCCACTAGTGCAACCACAGGCAAAGATGGCAAAGCTTTTGTAGCAAATACAAGCAAAGTATGCACAGATATTGCTATAACATACGCAGACAATGGTGAGGTTTTGCCAAATGCGCAGGTCAAAGCCAACTCGGATGGCACATATGATATTGCGCTTCCTGAGGCAGCTCACGGAAAAAGCGTAAAAGTTACTATCACAGATAGCGTAACAGGAAAAGCAGTAGACAATCTAGAGGTCACTGCTACAGATTCCAACGGAAGCATTCGTAGTACACAGACCACAAAAGATGGCGTGGTTAGCTTTGTTGTAAACGAGATTGACTTTTCAAAAGCAACCGTAGATACAACAGATAAAACCTACAATGGCAAAGCACAAACTACTTCTGTAGCTATTGAGGGTCTAGAAGAAAATACAGACTACAAAGTTACTTACGAAAACAATACCGATGCAGGAACAGCTATCCTAACAGTGGAAGGAATTGGAACACGCACTGGTTCTAAGATCTACACATTCAAGATTAAACCTGCAGACATCTCTCAAGCAACAGTAACGCTCGATGACACAGTTCTTACATATAATGGGGACAGCAAGACTCAAAATATTAAGAGCATCGTTTTTGGTGGGTTTGCACTTGAGGCAGATACAGATTATGTAGTTTCTAGAGATTCAGCAGTTAATGCTGGGGATTACGAGTTACTGATTGCTGGCAAAGGCAACTACACAGGCACTGTTTTTGAGACTTGGACAATCAAAGCTGCTGTAATTGATTATTCAAATGTAACAATTGATCCTGCTTCTGCTACTTATACTGGCGAGGCAATTGAACCTAAGGTAAAGGGATTGCCTGAGGGTCTAGTAATAAATAAAGACTACACAATTGATTATGTTGATAATATCAATGCAGGTAATGCAGAAGTTATTATTGCTGGCATGGGCAACTATGATCCAAAGGTCACAAAAGAAGTTTCTTTTGTGATTACTGCTGCAAGTCTTGCAGATGCTGAGATTTATCTAGACTCTGCTGAGTTCACATACGACACAACTGCACAGGCTCCAAATGCTGCAAAGGTTCTGCTCAACAATAAGGTACTAGTTGAGGGCGAAGACTATACAGTAACATCTGATAGCAAAACCAATGTTGGTGATTACAAGTTCACTATTGAGGGAGCTGGAAACTATAAAGAAACTGCTTCTGCTGATTGGAGCATCAAATCTGCAGATGCTGTTCTAGATGATGTTGTGCTAGATATTCCAGCAAAAGGATATATTTACGATGGTGAGGCCAAAGAGCCTAAAGTAAAGAATATGCCAGAGGGTATTGAATATGATATTGCTTATGCTAACAATACCAATGCGGGCACTGCAACAGCAACCATTACTTGCAAGGGAAATTACACTGGAACAAAAGCTATAGAGTTCACAATTGCACCTGCAAGCATTGAGGATGCAGTAGTTACACTTGATGCAAAAGAGTTAACTTATATTAAAGATACCGAGCAAACTAAGAACGTTACAAAGGTAACTTTGGACACTAAAGACCTTGCTTCTACAGACTACAAAGTATCTGGAAACACTGGAACAGATGCAGATGACTATAGCCTTGTAGTTGAGGGCACTGGTAACTACACAGGAACAGTAACTGTTGACTGGACAATTAACCCTCTAGAGGTAACTGATTTTACAGGTTTTAGCCTTGAGACAACAAACTATACCTATGATGGTGAGGCTAAAGAGCCAAAAGTTACAGGTCCAGATACTTATACACAAGGTGTAGATTACACAGTTGTATACGATAACAATACAAACGCAACAACTGAAACAAGTAAAGCAAAAGCTACAGTTACATTCGATGGTAACTACACTGGTTCTACTGATTTAGAGTTTGAAATTGCACCTGCAAGCATTAAAGATGCTGAACTCATTCTAGATTCAACTGAGCTAGTCTATGACGGCGACGAGAAAACACAAAAAGTTAACAAGGTAATTCTTGATAATAAAGTTCTAACAGCTGATGACGAATATATAGTAGCTGGTAACACTGATACAGAAGCAGATGACTACGAGCTAACAGTTACTGGCAATGGTAACTACACAGGTTCAGTAACAGCTGATTGGTCAATTGCTCCAGCAGAACTTGACTTTGCAAATGTAGCTCTTGATCCAGATAGCTATACCTATGATGGTGATGAGAAAGAGCCTACTGTTAAAAATCTAGATGATTACACCCCAGAAGATGACTACACAGTTACATATGCAAACAATACTAATGCAGGAACTGCAACTGCAACAATCGAGGGCCAAGGTAACTACACAGGAACAAAGGTTCTAGAGTTCACAATTGCACCTGCAAGCATTGAGGATGCAGTAGTTACACTTGATGCAAAAGAGTTAACTTATATTAAAGATACCGAGCAAACTAAGAACGTTACAAAGGTAACTTTGGACACTAAAGACCTTGCTTCTACAGACTACAAAGTATCTGGAAACACTGGAACAGATGCAGATGACTATAGCCTTGTAGTTGAGGGCACTGGTAACTACACAGGAACAGTAACTGTTGACTGGACAATTAACCCTCTAGAGGTAACTGATTTTACAGGTTTTAGCCTTGAGACAACAAACTATACCTATGATGGTGAGGCTAAAGAGCCAAAAGTTACAGGTCCAGATACTTATACACAAGGTGTAGATTACACAGTTGTATACGATAACAATACAAACGCAACAACTGAAACAAGTAAAGCAAAAGCTACAGTTACATTCGATGGTAACTACACTGGTTCTACTGATTTAGAGTTTGAAATTGCACCTGCAAGCATTAAAGATGCTGAACTCATTCTAGATTCAACTGAGCTAGTCTATGACGGCGACGAGAAAACACAAAAAGTTAACAAGGTAATTCTTGATAATAAAGTTCTAACAGCTGATGACGAATATATAGTAGCTGGTAACACTGATACAGAAGCAGATGACTACGAGCTAACAGTTACTGGCAATGGTAACTACACAGGTTCAGTAACAGCTGATTGGTCAATTGCTCCAGCAGAACTTGACTTTGCAAATGTAGCTCTTGATCCAGATAGCTATACCTATGATGGTGATGAGAAAGAGCCTACTGTTAAAAATCTAGATGATTACACCCCAGAAGATGACTACACAGTTACATATGCAAACAATACTAATGCAGGAACTGCAACAGCAACAATCGAAGGCAAAGGTAACTACACAGGAACAAAAGTTCTAGAGTTTACAATTGCACCTGCAAGCATTGAGGATGCTGTAGTAGTAATCGAGGATACTGAAAATGGCTACATAACTACTTACTCTGGAAGTGAACAAGAAGTAGATGCCACAGTAACTCTTGGAAATAAAGCTCTTGTTGAAGATGCTGACTATACAGTTGTATCAGGTGATAAGGGCACAGATGTTGATACCTACACCTACACAATTGAGGGCACTGGCAACTACACAGGAACAACAACTGCTAACTGGAAGATTTGCCCTCTATCAATTGAAGGTGGAAAGTACGAGCTAGATTCAGAAACTTATACCTACAATGAACAAAAACAAACAGTTGGAGTTACAAATGTTAGAACTGCTGATGGTTCAAAGACACTAGAAGCAGGCGACTACGAGCTAAGTGGCGACACTACTGGCACAAATGCTGGAACCTATAAATTCAAAATTATTGGCGTAGGTAACTACACAGGAACAATTTCTGATATACAGTGGGTAATTGATCCTCTATCAATCGAACAGGCAACAGTTGAACTTGACCCAACTGAGCTAGTCTATGACGGCAGCGAGCAAACACAAAAAGTTAACAAGGTAATCTTAGACAACAAGATTTTGGATGCTACAACTGATTACACAGTAACTGGCAACAAGCAAACAAATGTAAAAGTTAAAGATTCTAGTGTTGAGGGTGATACGGATAGCTACACACTAACTGTTACAGGCACTGGTAACTACACTGATAGTGTTACTGCTAATTGGAACATACTTCCAAAAGATATCAGTGGAGTAAATCTAACTCTTAATAACTCTTCATATGTTTACGATGGCGACAAACACTTGCCTACAGCTACAGTGACAGACTCGGATATTCAAGTTGAGGGTGCAGGTAAAGCCCTAGTCAAAGATGATGACTTTACTGTACCTAGCAATGTAACTGAACAGTCAGATAAAGGAACTTATACCTACACAATTGAAGGTAAAGGCAACTACAAAGGCTCTAAATCTGAAGATTGGACAATCACAGCACAAGAAGCTGACCTAACAGATCTTTCACTAGAAGCGCAAGCAGAAGATAACTATACCTACAATGGAGAAGAGAAAGAACCTGGGGTTACAGGTTTTCCGGAGGGTATGACCAAGGATAAAGACTACATTGTCAGTTATACAAATAATGTAAAAGCTGGTATTGGAATTGTCCGAGTAGTATGCATAGGCAATTACACAGGTGATGCAACTCTAACTTTCCAAATTGATCCAAAAGATATAAGTGGTACTGATACTACAGTTGAATTAAATGCAACTGATTTAGTTTATAAAGAGGAAGACTATAAAGCTGTCGAGCAAACAAATGGAGTTAAGAGTGTAACTGTAACAGGCATCACAGATTCGCTAACTTCTGAAACAGATTACACTGTAGATGGAACATCAAGTGGAAAATATGCTGGTGATTACGAATTAACTGTTACTGGTAAAGGCAATTATACCGGCACCAAGACAGTAAAGTGGACAATTGCTAAAGCTGACTATTCCGATGGTGATTTGCCTAGCAATGTAACTGCTACAGGCTATGTTGGTAATACACTTGCTGATGTAACATTAACTACAGACAAACGTGGTTGGCTTGTTTGGAATGACAAAACTGAATCTTTAGGAACTAATGTAACTACAGTTGAGAAAAAAGCAACTTTTATTCCTTATTATTATGACAATTACAACACAAAGGAAATAACCGTTGAAGTCGCAGTAAAAGATAAGTCGTACACGATTGTTTATCATGGCAACTCTGCTACTTCAGGTGGAACATCATCTGGTGGAGAGTATACATATACACAGGATGTGACATCAGCTCTTGCTACAGTAACACTTGAAGCAAACAAATTTGCAAAGACTGAAGGTACTACTGTATATACCATGACAGGTTGGAATACACAAGCTGATGGAATGGGTACATCTTATAGTGATAAAGCAAGTATTGAAACTACAGATTCACTAGTTGCAGGTGTACAAGATAATGGTACAGTAGATCTTTATGCACAGTGGCTTAATACAGATGTTGGTAGCTATTGGATTGCACCTGCTATGAAGTCAACTACTTCAAGCGATGCGCCAGAAGCTAATGCAAGTTACACAAGCCCTACAGAGGGTGTTGTAAGGACCCAGAGTCTAATAGACGAGGATATGAAAGTTCTACATTATCAGCTTGACACAAATTCACTTGGACAAGGCAGAGATACTATTGCAAGTATTTATCAGTCCTATTCAGATAGCGACTCGTATCATCTATACACAGCTTGGAAAGGTGATGACACAACTGAAGACGAAAATAAATATGTAGAGTTCCGCATTATTCAGGTTGGTGAGCATGACTGGGATGGCTCTGTTGTAACATTTATGGCAACGCACTCCTTGCCTACTAAAAAATCAATCAATCTATCAGGTGTAGTATCAGATGGTGGTTGGGGAAGTTCTAATATGCGAACATCTGTAATTCCAGACTATGTTGCTGGTGGTCTAGGAGATTTAGCAGATGCTGCAAAAACAATTACTAAAAGAACTATGTCTGGAAAGGCTGGCGAATGGGTTCTAAATTCAACTGTAAAAGATTCTATCTGGCTAATGTCCTATAGCGAAATCTATGGAGAAGATGGCATAATTATAGATGAAACTTATGGGCAAGGGTTTGCAAAAGAAGGTTCACAATACGAATGGTTTGCAAACAAGGTTACTAATTCTGGATTCGGTGGAGTAAATCCAGCAATAAGTGGAATTGATTTAACTCGTAATGGAAGTGTTGTGAGTCCTTCTAATTGTCCACAATGGTATTTACGCACATTCTCTCAATATCAATATGACGAAGACATTGTAAAAGCATCAATGTGTGGATTCGTAACTACTAGTGGTGAACCTTCATGGGATGACGGTTCATACACGCTAGGTGTTGTTCCTTGCTTCGCTTTCTAATTTACATGCAAGCAAAAGCAAAGTAGCCCAATAGTTCTTTTATAAGAACGCTCATAATAAATCCCTCGCTCATCCACCACGGGCGAGGGATTTTTGCATGTATGATCTAGCTATTTGCTTTTATCATAAGTGACTTAAAACAAATTTAGATACATCACAGCATAATAAATGCACTAAATTTGTAAGGTTAATTTGTAATGCAATGACGTGCGCAGGCGCACTGTACGAACTACACAAAGAATTTTTAAAAAACATATTGACCAAATTCAAATTTAGGTTTAATCTAGACAAAGCGTAAGAAACATCGGTTCCTTGAAAATCGAATACGCCTGAGTTCCATTTTTATTTAAATGGCTAAGAGAGAATTGGGTGAGAGTCCCAAACGGTACCGCCGCTGTGAACGGAGAGGAACTTCCGTATAACCACTGGACTTTGTCTGGGAAGGAGGAAGTTTCGCGCAAGAAAAAAGCTTGCAAATTCGTAAGTCAGAAGACCTGCTCAGGAGAGTTTTAATGGTTGTAACGAGTTATTGCGCCATTGAAGCCGACAAATTGCCATTGTCGGACATGGGAGCATAAATTCGGGTACAGCTGGTTTAGATATCAGATGTGCCTTTTTTATTGCCCATGTAGGCGGATCCACAGTCTCTGCCTTAATAAATTTCAAGGTACCGGTAACTAATACCAAATGCTCAGTTGTTTTTCTATTTTGCCGTAGTAAAAAACACTTTATATCGAACAGAGATATCCGACTCCTTTCGTTGACCTTATCTATCTTATTGAGCAAACCGAGCATGCGTAAGCACTCCTCAACTTAATTATTTGCTAGGTGTTAGCCGTTACCTGCAGATTATAAAAATCTGTTACATACATAAGCCTTATAAATGGTCATCCTAAACCCCATGACCAAGTTTTTAAGCAATAACCCAAAGTATTCGGAGACAACTCCGATGTATTCAAACGCAAAGGGTCTCCCACAAGACCCAAAAGAAGGTTGCGCACCTCCTACCCACCCCTTGTCACCCCCGGGGTAATGCGCAATCAATAAAACGGGGTAAGAGATATAAAAGCTCTTGCCCCGTCTAAAATTTTTCATTTATTTCAAAGCTTTATGAACATAAAATTTTATGGTTTGCCATTGTTTTGGTGTGTCTAGCTTTGTGTTTAAAATGCTTAAACTTGCCCTTTAAATATGCGGGCAAATAACAAAAAACAAATATAGAAAAGAGAATATTTATGAACAACGATAATAATTTATCTGATGGTTGCGCATGCGCAAGTGAAAACAAAAACCAAGGTCAGCAAACTAATCAAAATGCTAGCAGCGAGGTAACTACGCCTGCAAACTGCGACAGCGAAAACAACTCAAAAGGCACCGTTAATATAACTAACAACGATCCTTCTGAATTGTGCAAAGAGCTTCGTTCAAACAACACCAACGAGCATAAAATAAACCTAATTGCCGCAAAAATTGCAGCTTTTAATAATGATGCTGCAAACAAGTGCAAAAAAAATTGGGACGCAATTGCAAAGCCACTAGAGAGTCTTGGCGCACTAGAGACAGACATTACTCGAATAGCTGGACTCATTGGCACGCCTGACGTGGTTCTAAACAAACGCGCAGTGGTTGTTATGTGTGCCGATAACGGAGTTGTTGAGGAGGGCGTCACACAAACTGGTCAGGACGTAACAGCCATAGTAGCGGGCAACATCGTTCATCACGACACATCGGTGTGCAGAATGGCAAATCTAGCACATGCAGACACGCTCGCAGTAAATATGGGAATGATGTTTGAGGCACAGGGCACCCTAGATAGACAAATTGCCTCTCAAACTGCAAACTTCACAAAAGAGCCCGCAATGACAAACGACCAAATGTGGCAAGCTATTTCTACAGGAATAGATATCGTTAAAGACATGGCATCTCAGGGATATAAACTTATAGCCACAGGTGAGATGGGCATTGGCAACACAACAACATCAAGTGCGTTGGCATCGCTTTTGTTAGGTGTTAGTGTGGAGGAGGTCACAGGACGCGGTGCCGGACTTTCTGATGACGGTCTAACGCGCAAAATTGCTGCAATCAAAAAGGGGATTGAGGTCAACCATCCAAACACTAAAGATCCGCTGGATTGTCTTTCAAAACTTGGCGGATTTGATATAGCCGGTCTTGTGGGCGTATTTTTGGGTGGAGCAATTTATAGAGTGCCAATTTTAATCGATGGACTTATCTCGGCATGTGCAGCCCTAGTTGCTTATAGAATATGTGCGTTATCTCGGGTCGCTATGTTTGCAAGTCATGTTTCGAGTGAGCCAGCGGCACCAGCAATTCTAAAAGAGATAGACTTACAACCCCTAATTTGTGCTGGAATGCATTTGGGGGAGGGAACAGGCGCAGTTTGCGCAATGCCTCTTTTAGATATGGGATTGGCGGTATATTCAGAAATGGTGTCGTTTGACGATATTAAAATAGATGCATATGTTCCGCTGGGATAAACGCTTGCTGGGCTTATAAGCCCGCAACGTATTTGCGTGTTAGTCGCATTAGCCGTACTTGCGCGCTAACGCATTGATGCGCTTTTGCACTAATGCACTAACATACTAACGCACTAAGACTTAGAAAGGATCGCAATGTTTTATTTGCTCACAGGGGGCTCTGCTTGTGGAAAGAGCACGTATGCAGAATCTTTGGTGTGTCAATACCATAGCCCGCGAATTTACATTGCCACTATGCAACCATACGGAGAAGAGAGTTTAGCCAAAATTGATAGACACAGAAAAATGCGTGCAAAAAAAGGCTTTACCACAATTGAGGCTCAAACAAATATTGCCGAGGTGCAAGTTCCAGATGAAGCCACAGTGTTGCTAGAATGTATCTGCAACCTCACAAGCAATGAGATGTTTGATGAACAAGGCAACGTATGTGATCCAAGGCAAAAGATTGTCAACGGAGTAACTGATTTAGCAGGCAAGTGCAAAAATCTGATTGTTGTGACCAACGATGTTGGCTCTGAGTTTCATGATTATGATGACCTTACTCCCAAATATGTTGATGCGCTTGGATATATTAACCGAGAACTTGCGGCAAAAGCCGATGCTGTCTATGAGCTGGTGTGTGGAATCCCTATAGTAATAAAAGGTGAGCTTTCGCCTATGAACGATGCTGAGAGCGCGTAATAGCGATGGCTGGGAGTGCGCGTAAAGCTTATTGCTGAAAGCAAACAAACCCCCATCGTTGGGAGCGTGCAACGTATTGCTAAAATAGCGCGGCGTGAGCATGCACATACAGCAACACATAACTATTTGATTTAACTTAAAGTGTAGGAGAAAAAATATGACGCTAATAAGGTCAATAATTAGGGCATTTTCGATGTTTTCTACAATAAAGATGCCTTATATAGACTGGAGTGAACGAAGTATGCGCTATACACTAGCGGCTTTTCCGCTAATTGGAGTTGTGATTGCCCTGCTGCTTGGCGTTTGGTTTTTTCTAGCGTCTCTCTTGCAAATTGATCGCTTGATAATGGCACTAGTTACTATGATAATTCCGCTTGTTATAACAGGGGGTATCCACATTGATGGGTTTGCTGACACAGTAGATGCGCTCTCGAGCCACGCTTCTCAAGAAAAAAAGCGTGCAATTCTAAAAGACTCAAACATCGGCGCATTTGCAGGAATTGGAATAAGCGCATATCTAATTTGTTATTTTGCAATTGCCGCACAGCTAAAATACACAGGTTATGATTGGATATACACAACCATGTTGGTTTGCCTTATTCCAGTATGGGTTCGCATTATGAGCGGCATTGTTAGCATTTTATATCCAGGAAGTTCCACCGAAGGGCTGCTTAGCACTTTTAGGGGGTCTGCAAATAAAAAGGGTGCTTTAATCATTTTGTTTATTTTGTTGGCAGCAGCTATAGCATATGCGTATGTATTTTTGGGCTGGTTTGCCGCAACGCTTTTTGTTGGAGTAACGCTTATAATCTCTTTATATTTATATGTTATGTCAAAGCGTCAATTTGGTGGAATGAGCGGGGATCTTTCGGGATTTTATCTTCAAATTTTAGAGATTGCTCTTATTGCTGTTGTGGCTCTTGTGGAGGCTATAGGATTATGATTTTAGTGATTGGCGGCTCAGGTTCCGGAAAGCTTGATTATGTGAAGTCGCTGGGTTATTCCGACTCACAAATTGATGATGGAAAAATTGGCGACAGGGCAGTGGTTTATAACTTGCAAGACATAGTTGCCAAAGACCCAATGAGTGCTGAGAACTTGCTAGAAGACCTAGCTAGAAAAGAAGTTGTTATTTGCGACGAAGTTGGCAGTGGAGTAATTCCTGCTACTCGAGCGGGTCGCGATGCACGTGAACAAACAGGTCGCCTATGTGTTAAGCTTGCTAAGCGTGCAAGCAAAGTTGTGCGCTTAGTCGCAGGCATTCCAACAGTGATAAAGGGCTAGGTTTATTGTTTATGCACTCTTTTCACATTTCTTTCAGTTTCATTTTTTAGAATTTTAGACAAATCAAATACTTCAGACAAATCAACAACGCTTAGTAGATTACTAAATTTGAGTCTTGGTGTGTCATAATTCAATAACTCGACATAATTATATGGAAGGAGTCGAGCAACGATGAACGTGCTGGTTGTAGAAGACGAGAAGAGACTTTCTGCGGCATTGCAGCAAATTTTAACCGACGCTGGATATCATGTAGATGCAGTTTATGACGGGCAATCGGCTGTAGATTATGCGGTTTCTGACATGTACGACATGATTGTGCTAGACGTGATGCTGCCGCGCAAAGACGGATTTGAAGCTGTAAAAGAAATCCGACAAGCAAACATTTCTACACCGGTTATTTTTCTGACTGCAATGTCTCAGGTTGCCGATAAAGTTACGGGTTTAGACCGCGGCGGTGATGCATATCTTACAAAACCTTTTTCTCCCGAGGAACTTTTGGCTAATATAAGGGCACTTACACGTCGTAAGGGAGAGGTTGTGCTTGACGAAGCAACTTTTGAAGACCTCACGCTTGACTTAAACACTTGCAATTTGAGTTGCGGAGAAAAGTCGGTGCATTTGAGCTACAAAGAGTTTGAAGTTGCAAGACTTTTTATGCTCAACCCCAAACAAACAATCTCTAAAGAGCAGATGTTGCTAAAAGTCTGGGGAACTGAGGCAGACGTTGCAGACAATAGCGTAGAGGCTTATATTTCATTTATGCGCAAAAAGCTGAAGTTTTTGAAGTCTAAGGTTGAGATTGTTACTCTTCGCATGATTGGATATCGCATGCAAGTTAAAACCGAGTAGTATTTTGTGATATCTGGTTTGCATTGCTAGCCCTGATAGGATTTTTGGTTTTTGACTCGGCTAGTTTTGCGCGAGAGGGCTGATGACTCATTAACTTGTTTAGAAAACTTAAGTGGACTTTTGTTGGCACCACCATGGCGCTTTTGGCTGTGGTGTTGGTTACTGTTCTTTTGATTTTTAATGTTGCGAGTTATAACAGTCAATATCGCTCCACGATGAGTGCGCTAAACTCTGCTCTAATTGCAGGTCCTTCTGGCTTGAATGTTCCAAGAATTGGCGGATTAGATGACGATATTAGTTCAAGTTCAAATTCGAGTTCGTCGAGCACAAAGTCTTCTAAGAGTGGTTCGTCGCAGTCGGAGGGGTCGCAGTCGTCTGGCGGTAGCGGCTCTAGCAGCGGTTCAAGTGGTAGCTCTAGCAGTAGCTCTGGTAGTGGCTCCAGCGTCGACACAAATGGATCCGACCCTTCCACAAACGACAATACAGAAAACTTAGATGCAAATACTACACCTCAAAGTGAAGAAAAAAGTTATTCTGGCAGCTCAGACTTAGGACTTTCTATAGGAAGCGGCATAAGCAAAGATATATCTACTTCAGATACTTCAATCCCTGTATATTGCGTGTCAATTGCTGCAGATGGAACCATAAAGGCGGCAAGCAAAAATGCTTATATGAGTGCGAATTTGGTAACACAGGCACTTGAAGAAATTGGACAGATAGGCCAAAACTCAGGCGAGCTAACTAGCGCTGGACTGTTCTATAGTGTGAGTGAATACAAAAACGAGGTTCGCATTGCATTTGCAGATTCAACAACGCTGCATGCTGATACATTTGGTCGAATAATCTTCTCCCTTTTGGTGGGGGCAGGCACGCTCGGTGTTTTGTTCTTGGTTTGTTTGTGGCTGTCTCGCTTTACGCTAAAGCCTGTGCGCCAAGCTTGGGACGGTCAGCAGCGTTTTATTGCAGATGCATCTCATGAGCTAAAAACTCCCCTTACTGTTATTTTGGCTAATAACGATATTGTGCTGTCGCATAGCGATGCTACTGTGGAGGAGCAGCGTCGATGGATTGAGAGCACGAGCGAAGAGGCAGAGCGTATGCAAGGGCTTGTTAAAGACTTGCTTGTGTTGGCACAAACAGAACCTGATAATATTCAGACGTTTAGGGCAAATTTGCAGCTTGAGGTACTCGACTTCTCTTCAATTGTAGAAATGGATATTCTGCAATTTGAGGCAGTGGCTTTTGATAAGGGTGTTGAAATGGAGGAGCAAATCGAGGAGGGTCTTATGGTAAGAGCCGACTCCGATAAGCTCGAACGTGTGATCCGCGTTTTGCTCGATAACGCTTGCAAGTATGCAGCAAGTGCTGGAGATAAAGAAAATGCTGGTTTGGGGGAGGAATCCTCTGGTGGCTTTTGCGTTGCTGGCTTGGACGCAGCAAAACCTTCGCTAGGTGATTTTGATGCGGCTAGTGAGGGAGCAAATTCTGCTGAGAATGGGGTGGGCGACTATAATATAGACAAAGCTTCTCGGCCATCGCCTGAAGAAACCGGAGCACTTATTGCAAGTCCCAATGGACTTGTTGCTCCCGCCGTATTCACAACTCGCGCTAATTATGTAAAGGTTTGCTTGTATCGCGAAAAATCCTACGGCATCCTCACCGTTAATAACGGGGGAGAGCCAATTTCTCCACACGATTTGCCACATATTTTTGAGAAGTTCTATCGCTCAGACAAAGCTCGCACAGGCAAAACCGAAGGGTATGGTCTAGGACTTTCTATCGCAAAAAATATTGTTGAAGGCTTTGGCGGAACAATAGAAGTTGACAGCAACATATTTGATGGAACAACTTTTACTGTTCGCCTGCCTCTTGTGTAAGAACCGCAAAGAACCAAAAAGCCATAGAAGTCCGCAAATATGCGTAAACCAGCCCACTAAAGCCTTACTGTTCGCGAGTTCTAATTTGAGTCGTGACCTTTTCTATAAACTCGTCAAGACCCATTTGCACGGTCTCGTTAGTTCTGTCGCGAACTGATATATTGCCAGCCTCGGCTTCCTTTTCGCCAATAATTAGCATATATGGAACACGGTCAAAGCTTCTTGCTTCTCTAATTTTGTAGCCAACTTTTTCGGAACGCTCGTCGCACACAACTCTTACGCCTGCGTCGTCTAGTGCGGCAGTAACTTTGCGCGCATAGTCAAAGCTTTTCTCAGAAACAGGAAGCACTTTTACTTGCAGGGGAGCTAGCCATACAGGAAACTTTCCAGCATAATGCTCAATCAAAATGCCTATAAAACGCTCAATCGAGCCATAGCACACACGGTGGAGCATAATAGGACGCTTTTTGCTTCCGTCTGCGTCTGTATACTCGAGCTTAAAGTTTTGTGGCATTTGGAAGTCGAGCTGCACAGTGCCACATTGCCAAGTGCGTCCAAGTGAGTCTTCTAGGTGAAAATCAATCTTAGGTCCATAGAAAGCACCGTCACCCTCATGGAGCGCATAGTTCATACCAAGTTTGTCGAGCGCTGCTTTAAGCCCTGCCTCAGCAGCTTCCCAGTCTTCATCTGAGCCCATCGAATCTTCAGGACGTGTAGACAACTCAACATGATACTTAAATCCAAACTTTTGATAGACAGAGTCGATGAGTTCAACTACGCCTACGATCTCATCGGTTAGTTGGTCTGGACGCACAAACAAGTGCGCATCATCTTGATTAAAGCAGCGCACGCGAAAAAGACCGTGGAGCGCCCCTCGCATTTCGTGACGGTGTACTAGACCTATTTCGCCAGCCCTAATTGGGAGTTCGCGATAACTGTGTGGCTGCGACGCGTAGACAAGCACGCCTCCAGGACAGTTCATTGGCTTCACGCAGTAGTCTTCATCATCAATCACCGTTGAATACATGTTGTCTTTATAGTGATCCCAGTGACCCGACGTCTCCCAAAGATGCTTGCTCATAATAAGTGGCGTAGATATCTCAACATAGCCAGCCTTATGGTGAATTTCGCGCCAATAATCTAGAAGCATGTTCTTTAAAATTGTGCCGTTGGGCAAGAAAAATGGAAAGCCTGGTGCTTCGTCGCGCATCATAAACAAGTCCATTTCGCGACCTATTTTTCTGTGGTCGCGTTTCTCAGCTTCTTCTAGATTGTGGAGGTATTCCTCTAGGTCTTTTTTCTTAAAAAATGCTGTGCCATATAGACGCTGAAGCTGCTCGTTGTTGGCGTCTGCTCTCCAGTAAGCACCTGCAATTTTTGAAAGCTTGAACGCACCAATAACACCTGCGCTAGGAATATGTGGACCATGACATAAATCCACAAAGTTACCATGGCGATAAATTGTGATAGGCTCGTTGTCTGAGAGATCATCGATGTGTTCAGCTTTGAACTTTTGGTCAGCAAAAACCTTCTTGGCTTCCTCGCGTGTTACAACTTCGCGAACAAAGGGCTCGTCTGCCGCAATGATTTTTGCCATCTGTGCCTCGATAGCTTCAAAGTCGCTTATGGAGATTGTTTTATCTTCTAGCCAAAAGTCGTAGTAAAAGCCTGTCTCGGTTTGAGGACCGTATGCAATTTGTACGCCAGGAAAAAGCACTTGCACAGCTTCTGCCATAATGTGCGCCGTAGAGTGTCGCAAAATTCCCAGAGCTTCTGGAGATTTAGAGGTGATTATCTCGACCTTTTCCCCATCTGATACCTCTCTGTTAAGATCTACCGGCTCGCCGTTTATTTTGCCAGCTATAGCAGCTTTTGCAAGCCCTGCTCCTATGCTTTTTGCAACATCTGCAATAGTTGCACCTTCGTTTAGTTCTTTTTGAGAACCGTCTGGAAGCTCTACTTTAATATTTCCCATTTTTTAAAACAACTCCTTTGGCAAATTAAAGGGTCGCCCTTGTTAATCAAGAACGACCCGAATTTTGTTTATAAACTCTAGTCTAAGTTTAGTTCAAGTCTCAAATTCTGTGTCGTTAGTTTTTTATAAACTAGATGTTTGTGTGATGTGCTGTTAGTTTTTCTGATGTGCTTGTTTGCTTTCGTGCTAGTGTGTTGGTGTGACCAGTGTGCTTAATGCGCCTAGCTCACTAATGCGCCGCTGGCTTTTGTTGCTGACGCTGTGGCTTACTGCGTCTTCCTGTTGGACGACCTTTGCTGCTCTTTGCTGCACGAGGTGTTCGCGTGCAGCACCAAGGACAAGCATTCCATTCTGGTTTTAATGGCTTTCCGCAGTTAGGGCACATATTTTTTAACTGAGCGCCGCAGTTAGGACACATAATATAGTCATCTTCAACTGGATAAGAGCATCTTCCGCACTCGCCATATTTCATTAGCTCGCGTTGTCTTAGCATAAAGTCAATCTCTTGCTCTTGTTTGTCTGTTAAAAGCATTGGTGGACGAAGAGCCGAATATATGATAGCTCCCAGAAACGGAATAAGCGCGATTGCTCCCCACTTGGCAGGGCTTACTCCTCTTGCAGAGGAGTCTTTAATAACCCAAACAATAGTAAGAATCCAAATTGCAACAATAAAAAAGACCATTACCGTAGACGCCGAGCGAAGCATCGACATTGTATCCATTTTTTCTCCAATCTATCGATGCGTCAAATTATATATTGACGCCCGTAAGTTGCATTTTCTTAGTTTGTGCGAAGCCTAAATTTTGTGCTTGCGCATTTTTGATTGTGGTCTGTTGCATTTAATCTGCAAAAACAAAAAAGTATGCTGATAATCATAAATACACAGTTCACACATTCATTACAAAGTTTAGCACAAAATCTACATAGTTAAAATCTAAGTGCTGCATATGGGCATATTGTGTATGTTGAGGCGTTGCAGATTAGTTAATATAAATTTGCCCTACTTCAATTTCTGACGTAGTCATCATAGAGTCCCTCATCGCCAGCATAATCAGCTGAAGTAGGCAAAATTGCATGTCCTAGTTCTTTGTCAATCCTATATAAGTCATTTTCATTAATATTTTATACTGTTGTGGATATCTGATGCGCCGTATAGCACATTAGTAACTGTAACTGTTTTTGAGTTAATTACATAACATATTAGGTAGTTATCTACTATCATTTTATGAATTCCCATTGAATGTTCCGGCTCTGTTGTAAACTTTACAAATCTATTTGGAAATTCTTTAAGTGTAAGGATAGCATCTGTAATTCGATTACATTGATTTATTGCGTCTTTAGGAGACTCCTTGACATTCGCAATGTAATTATAAATAGAGTCTAAGTCTCCTAAAGCTTTATTTGTGACATATACTTCAAACATGATTATTGATAATGGTTGTTGCGAAACGAAGCAAATGCACTTTCTGCATCTTGCACACGTCCTGCTTTATAGTCATCGTAACCTTGTTTTATGTTATCGTGCAATTGTTCGCTATCCATTTTTGTTATGTCAATGTTGTCAAGTGTGTTTGTCAATTTTACAGGAAAAGGAATTCCTTCCGTAAGCACAACTTGATTTAAAAACATATTAACTGCAGTAGACATGGGTATTCCTAGTTTTGATAGAATATTTTCTGCATCTTGTTTTAGTGAAGGATTTATTCTTAAATTTAATGTTGCTGTTTTTTCCATTTTAAACACCTCCAAATAATGTGATTGTAAAGACAATGTCATTACATGTCAACTATTAGTTATTTCACTTATAGATTATTTAATTTCTACATCGTTGTTTTAATAGTTTCTAGAACTTGTGCAAGAGTACTTTTGTCTATTTCGCCAATTGGATTGTCTGAAAGAATATCTGTTCGAGGGATTTCAAATACAATATCCGGACGAATATATGAAGGCTTAACCAATCCACAGCTTTGCCATTCTTTAATAAAAATATCACTAGGATCTGCAAGTACACGTGAGGTCACTCTGCAAACAGAAACACTCAATATTTCTTCTGCATTCACGATAACAACAGGACGAACTTTTCCAATTTGCGGGTAATCGATAAAATAAACATAGGCAATCCAGATTTGTCCAACTTTAAATTCTGATGTAGTCATCATAGAGTCCCTCATCGCCAGCATAATCAGCTGAAGTAGGCAAAATTGCATGTCCTAGTTCTTTGTCGATCTTTATAACATCAATTTTGTTCCAGTCAATTACGGGCATCTCTGCTTCAAGTGAAGTATCTGCAGGTGAAATTACGACCCAAGGCTTTGAGTTGCGCAGCACAGTCACTGGCTGATTAGTCTCAATAACTCCATTTGCTATTTTAGAAAAATTTGCCCTCGCTTCTTCAACGGTTGTTGTTAATGTCGGCATGATTTCCTTCTCCTTTTTTATTTTGCTTATAGAAATAATTGTAATACAAAGCTAAAGTTTAATAAAGATTTTTGTGTGACATATACTTCAAACATGATTATCGAAAAGTTTATATAATTCGTGAATTCTTTGTGCGCTCTTTATGAGTTCTTACACGTTTTTATGCATGCAAAGGTGCAAATTTTAGTCTCTGTTTAATTTGTTGTTATTATATAGAGGTGGCTTTATTTGATGAATAGAAAGGCAAATAACATGGACGAAGTTTTAAAGTTTTTAAAAGATGCACAAGTTTATTATCTTGCTACTGTAGATGGCGATCAGCCTCGTGTTCGACCTTTTGGAACGGCACATGTTTTTGAGGGCAATCTCTATATTCAAACTGGCAAAGTTAAGGATGTTTCAAAGCAGCTTCATGCAAATCCTAAGGCAGAGATTTGCGCATTTAAGGATGGCAAATGGCTGCGTGTCTGTGGCAAGCTTGTTGAAGATGATAGAGTCGAAGCAAAACAAAGTATGTTAGATGCTTATCCCAGTTTGCAACAGATGTATTCAGCTGATGATAGAAATACTGAAGTTTTATATTTTGAAGATGCAACAGCAACTTTTTGCTCTTTTGGAGAAGAACCTAGAGTAGTTAAGTTCTAAATCGAGCAAAAAGCTGCGCTCCATACTGCGGTGGAGTGTATCCAATTTTTGCTCTAAAAAAATTAGCTCAAGGTTTAGTTTCAACCTTGAGCTAATTGCGTTTTCTTGTTCGAGCTAGTTTTAAAGCCCTGCTCTATCTGATCTAAACGTTTTAACTAAGTCTTGCTCCAAGTTCTTTTGCAGCGGCTGGTTTGTCAAAATTTCCATTTGTAGCTTTGGTGAGTTCACCCATTACTTTGCCCATGTCTTTTTTAGTTGTAGCTCCAGTTTCTGCAAGAACTTTATCGATAAGAGCTAAAAGTTCATCTCCCGATACTTGCTTGGGCAAACAACTCTCCAAAACACTAACTTGTTCGGTAAGCATATCTGTGCGTTCTTGATTGTTACCAGCTTTAATCGAAGCCTCTAGTGTCTCTCGAGTTTGCTTTATAACGCGTTTGAGCATTGCATCTACATCTGCTTCTTCAATATCGCGACGTTCATTTACCTCGATGTTTTTTATTTCTCCATGAACCTGTCGCAAAATCGAAAGCTTGTTCTTTTCCTTGTTTTTCATGGCTTGTTTAATTGCATCTTTTAACTCATCGTATTTCATAATTTTTTCTTCTCCTATCCAAATGATTGCAATTTTAAAGTAACTTGCATCTAATTATATGATAAACAAATTGCATACAGCATATAAGAAGATTATAAAAAATTGACACTATGACAAATCTGTTAAATTGACACACTGACAACGTTTGGGTTATATTCCAATCAACACAAAAAATACACACTTTTTAAAAAAACAAAACAGCTGACAAAGCAAAACGCGCAGGAACACAAACGCTATACGCTATACATAATTCTATATCGCAAACAAATACAAAAAGGGGCGATGTAAGATGGGTCGTAGGGAACAGATAATCTCTTGTGCACGTGAACTTATAGAAGAACGTGGCTTATCTAAAACTTCTGTGAGCGTTATCACTGAGCGAATGGGTGTAACTCGCACTTTGTTCTATCACTACTTTCCAAGCAAAGATGAGTTGGTTTCTGCAGTCTTAGACGACTACGTTAGCGAGTTCGTGGAAGCCATAGAAGAATGGAATTCCTCAAGAAAACAAGGGGATATAGAGGGCTCACTTAGTTCTATGGTTGCTCTTTTGCGCCGCGAGCTATTTGACGAAAAAGCACGCAAACCATTTAGACGTGCACTGGCAACGAAAGAAAATGCATCTTTATATTTGCAGTTTATAAATCGTGCTGCAGATGCAACGGCTAAGTGCATAACAAATTCTACAGTTCTAGATTATGAGCGCTTTCATGAGGTTCGCATCGAACACATATACGAAACATTTTATGTGTTAGCACTGGGGATAATTGGCTATATGCGACAGCATCCAAATGCAGACGACGAAATCCTAAAAGACCTCATAGCTCAAACTCTTCATATGGATAGAGGAAATCAAAATAAGACAAAGCTTAAGGCAAAATCAACGAACAAGAAAGGGGGTCAAGCACAGTAAGCTCAATAAGCACAACACAACACGACGTGTATCTAAAAATAACGTAACTTTTTATTTAATCAAACGTTAGGAGGGCACTATGCTTTTTGATGTATATGGAAGCACAGCCGCATATCAATGGATTGGTTGGGCTGTAGTATTTTTGGCACTAATTGGTTTTAACGAGGTTGCTCGCCGTTCAAAGGCTGGAGGTATAGTATGTTTTTTGGTGATTCCAGGAGCACTAACAATTTACTTTATTTCTATTTATGTTGGTGCAGCAATGGGAGCAAGTTGGGCTTTAACCAACCCAACATATGTAGAGATGAACAGTTGGTTTCACTATGCAAAGCTCTATGCTGCAACGGCAGGGTGCATTGGTTTTATGATTTTAAAATATCACTGGGGCAAGCTTGGTAAGGCAGAGTGGTTTAAGTGCTTCCCATTTGTGATTGTTGCTATAAACATCTTGATTGCTGTGGTTAGCGACTTTGAAAGTGCAGTCCGTGCATTTGGCACAACTTGGGTATCCACAGAGGGAGTTACTCTAAATGGTGGTTGGCACAATGTCTTTAATGGAATTGCAGGCATCATAAATATCTTTGTAATGACTGGCTGGTGGGGAATTTATACCTCCAAGAAAAAACACGACATGCTTTGGCCAGACATGACATGGGTGTTCATCATTAGTTATGACATTTGGAACTTCTGCTATACATACAACTGCTTGCCAACACACTCTTGGTATTGCGGATTTGCTCTACTTTTGGCTCCAACCGTTGCTGCATTTTTGTGGAACAAAGGTGGATGGATTCAAAACCGCGCAAATACCTTGGCGCTGTGGTGCATGTTCTGCCAGGTAGTACCAATGTTTGCAAACAACTCGATCTTTGCAGTTAATTCTGTAAACAATCCTGATGTTAACCTAGTAGTTTCTATCTTGGCTCTAGTTGCAAATATTGCTGCAATCATTTATGTGATATATCGTGCCAAAAAACTTGGCGTCAATCCTTATAAGCATGAGGTATTTGTTGGAACTAAAGATTACGAACAAGCTATGGCACGCAGAGAAGATGCTGCTGCATAGATTAACTCTTTAGCTACAACCAAGGCGCAAGCATAAGATACAAGCATCAGACATAATCCAAAAACACAAGCCGCTGCTCGTGATAAAAACACGAACAGCGGCTCTCATATACAAGCGCAAAACTAAAAAACTATAAAAAACAAGCAAACCTTAAGAAAAACCTATCCCCAGCAAACCCTAATCATCAACATCTTGATAAGCTATGCGGCTAAATTCATATACTGCATCTTCAAATACAGGATACATCGAGGGGTCGTGATCAGGATTGTTAAGCAGCGAGTTATTGCGGCAGAAAGACACTCTCTTATCCTTATATTTATCCACAAACTCACGCGCTTGCTCACGAACTTGCTCCTCGGTAGAACCTTTAGGAATTACAGGAATAGTTACAGCAAATGTAATGTGCTCATCCCAGTAGGTCTCAATCATTCTGTCGAGATTGTTAATAGCAGGTTGTGGATACCAAAAGTCGGTACCACACTCTACCATAGCCGGAATTAGTGGTTCAGCATTGCCGCAGCAGTGGTGCTCAAACACAATTCCATTATCATGGCAGTAGCTAACAATCTTCTTCATCGCAGGCACAAAGAACTTGCGACATACATCTAGTGAGAAGAATGGGTTGTTCTGAGTTCCCCAGTCGTCGTGGAAAAATACAGCATCTAAACGACAGATCTTAGAGACTCTACCAATATAGTCGATGTATATATCCGACAAAGCGTCCAGAAATTCGTGTACTGCAGTCTCTTGATCTTCGTCGAGTAGGGCCACAGCGGCGTTCTCAACATCCATTAGACACATCATGCGCTCCCATAGACCAAGCTGTATACCCAGTTGGTTAGCTTTGTCAGTGCCCAAGTACTCCTTGTTCATTTCTGCCATCTCTTCAAAGTTCATTTCATCGAGATTGGGCATATTTAACTCGTGCCAGTCGTTCATGTCTTCAATCATTGGATTTCCAGGACGCACAGTTGCACCCATCGAGTCTGCTTCCCACTCTAGCGGCAGACCAAACCAGCCCTTGCAAACATTACCTTGTGCTTCGTAGTCAACAAAATCTCCGCCATCAATGCACTGGTGGTTTGCTCTATTATCAGGATGTTGACGCGGACGGAAGTTATTCATATCGCAAAATAGCCAGCCTGTGTTCACCATCCAATAAGGGGTTTTTCCTTCGTAGAGCATATGGAAGTTCTCATATCGAGGAATTGGTCTGTAGAGTTTTGGAGTCTCTGGCATTCCGCCGCCTTTGGCAAATGTGGTCTCAAGTCCTCTAATTGGTGGATAAGTTCCAATAACCTCATGTTCTTTTTCTCTGTTGTATTGCTCTCTCATTTTTAGTCCCTCTCTTTTTTAGTAATTGGCAAAATATTAAGTGTAAAGATTGTGATTGCGCAAAGCACGCCTGCTGCAATAAATAGCACTGTAAAGTTGCTTCCAAATAGTGGAGTTAATATAAAACTTGGAACAACTGTTGCACCCAGAGTTTGGATAGTTGCTTGCAAACCTCCAGCGGTACCAGCGTATTCTGGACCTATTCCTTTAAGGCTAACTGGCATTGCAAAAATAAGTGGCATGATGAGTCTCAAGCATGCTCCAGTTACAAATAGCACGGCAGCAATTAGACCAACCATATCTAGCTTCCACGCAAATGCAATGCCTAGCGAAACAATGATGGCGCAGCATGTTAAAAACACACGCTTAGATTTAAATTTTCCAAAGATTGCAGGACCAAATGCGTATCCTGCAAAAGAACCTAAAATATATGTCGAAGTGATGATGCCAGACATTTGAGTTGTCATGCCTTTTTCTGCTGCAAGTGCTTGTGGCAGAAATGACGTAATCATTACTTGACCAGCCATGAGCATCATCAATGTGAGACCACCAATCCAAATATATGGATTTTTGAGGCATACCTTTAGGCTTGTTGCCATAGAAACTTGCTGCTTAGGTGCGGCTTTGGCTTCTCCAGAATTATCTGAGTTAACTGCTGAGGTTGAGTCTGGCTTAACAAAAACAATCCAACAAACCATAACAACTGCAGACAAAACTCCAGAAAATATGAATGCCATCTGCACACTTGGAAACCATGCAGTTGTAGACATTGCCAAAAAGTTACCAAGCACAAGACCTGATGAAGTAATGCCAACCATGCTTCCTAACTTGGCGCCACTAAAGTAGCTTGACATAATTTTTGCACACGTTGCAGTAAGCATTACACAAGGCAAACCCAGCACAAGCATACATGCCAACATGATAGGGTAGCTAGAAGCAAAAATTCTTCCAACGATGCCTACGGTAGATATAACAAGAGCCACAGCAATGAGCTTTTTGGCACCAAATTTATCTATCAACATTCCGCATATGATGCTCAAAACTAGCGCGGGAAACATACAAAATGTAAAGAGCAAAGAGTATTGTTCCTTTGTAATTTGCAGCCAATCCATAATTTGAGATGCTAGCGGTGAAATTTGAAATTGTGAGTATCCACCCACAAACATGACTGCAAAGCAAATGCATACCATCATTATTCCGCGTTTGCGTTCAGCTTTATCGTCCATCTTTAAACCCTCCTTTTTGGTTTTTAAAAAAATGCGCCGTATACTTGAACTTTTTTATGTGAGCGTGATTTTTTTCAAACATCATGCGGTTTTGTGAAGCGCTAGACTACCTCTTTGGTCTCAAATACCTTTTGGCTGCCTTTTACTTCTATGTGCTTGTAATCTTCTAGCCGGCTTAGACTGCAAACACATTGTCCAATCTTTTAGCGCATTAAAAATTAAGGACATTACAGTTATAAAATGAGCATAAGTATGGCGTAAATACTACGATTGTTATAAACTTATAAGCATCAAAGGATATAATTTGTAGCCCGCAAAGAATTGGAGATCCAGCAATGAAAGTTAATGGTGATTTGCTATTTTATTGGATAAGAAAGACATATCCATCGGCATTTTGCAGTGCAAACATCAATATCGAAGTTGATAGACCAATCTTTCCAGACAAAAAATCTAAGATGCAAAAACATCTTGTAGTAATAGAACACTCCAAAGGACTACGAAGTGTATCCTTGCCACTAGATTCAATTGGATTGATGGTTGGCTATAGCCATGATGAATTAAGTAATATTGCTTTTGAATATATCGTTATTCCTGAGAACAAAGAAATTGGTGATGTGTTTAATAATGTGTTTGAAATTTTTGAGATGTTCCAAAAGCTCTATGACGATTTAGACGATGCTGTAAACCGTTTCTTTAGCTACGAAGCCATTTTGCATAGCTGTGATAGTTTGGTTGATGTTCCGTTCATGATTAGAGATACCAACTATCGCTATGTGAGTTATTCGAGGCGTTTGGCATACGAAAACGGTTTTGAAGACAAATACGTGCGCGACGACAATTATATGTCGCTTGAAGCAATAGGTCAGCTTGCAACCATGACAGAAGATGCAAGTGTGCACGGAGTTCGCGATGTTTATCACTATGTATGCATCGAAAATATGATGTACAAAAATATTTATGATGATGGTGAGCTTGTTGGCACAATGGGTCTCCCATGGTCAAGAGACGAAGCCACAAACAGATACAGAACGCAGCTTTTGGAATTGCTATCGGGTTATGTTGAAAAACTTTATGAGAGATTTGGAACATTTTGGAGATCTGAGAACTCGCACACTAGTCTTAAAGCAGCAATTTCTATGGTTTTAGAGGGTAGAAGCGTAGATCGCGAGATGCTTACTAACTTGTTAAATAGCAATCAATTTAGCACAGACGACAAATATAGCCTCATCCAATTTGTATCTGCCTATGCTGACATGGGACTCGATGCTTCAGAAGCTCTTGCCGCACGCATTGAAAGTCTTTGGCCAGGCTCGTGTTGTATTAGGTATGGCAACAGCTTTTTGTGTCTTATAAACCTTACTGTATTTGAAAGGGCAACACATGGAAAGCTTAGATATGGCTTTGCATATTTTATTCGCGATGGAATGTTGAGAGCAGGAATAAGCCGAGAGTTTAGCGACCTCTTTATGCTGCAAAGTGCGTATCGTCAAACCGAAATTGCTCTAAAAATTGGCTCTCGCATAGACACGATGTATTGGTACTACTTGTTTGATAACTATGCATATCAGCATTTGTTGGAGCATGGTCGCGATGGATTTTCTCCAAAACAAATTTGTCATACAGCTATTCTCCAGCTTTTGGAATACGACGATGCAAACGGAACACAGCTAAACCACACTCTAAAAACATTTATTGAGATGCAATATAATGCTGCGGCCACTGCAAAAGAGTTGTTTATAGCCAGAAGTTCTTTCTTAAAGAGAATGGACAGAATTGAAGAAATAACAGGCATTAATCTAGACAACTATCAAGAAAGATTGTATCTGGCGATGTCTTACGAAATAAATGAGAATACGAATTCTTCAGGCAAGCAGGTGCATGGTTCCCAAAATAGTAAGCCTGCGGGTACGACGGATACAGTGAATGCAGACGCTAAATCCTAAAGCATAAAAAACAGAAGCGCAAATGATAACAACCATCTGCGCTTTTTGCTTGTGTTTTCGTTGGGATATACAGAAGTTCATATTGCAAGCTCCTGCAAGCCTACGTTTATCCATACAGACAACCTAAGAGCGACTCGCCTCATACTCCTCAACTAGCTTTTTAGCCACGTCATGCGGAGCTTCTTCATATCCTTCCAGCTCAATAACAAATGAGCCATTGCCCCTAGTTAGAGAGCGCAAGTCTTTCACATACTCAATTACCTCAGCATAAGGAACACGCGCATGAATAATAGTATTGCCCAAGTTGTCATGGTCCATACCCAAAATTCTTCCGCGCCTCATCGAAAAATCACTCATAATTGCACCATCATAAGCGCCATCAGCAGTAACTTCTACATTTGCCATCGGCTCTAAAATATAAGGATTAGCTTGCTTGCACGCTTCTCTAAAACCAATACGCGCAGCTTGTCTAAATGCCATTTCGTTGGAGTCAACCGAGTGATACGAGCCATCATACACGGCGCATTTAAGATCAACCATGGGGTACCCCGCCAAAAATCCCTCGCTCATAGCGGCTTGAACACCCTTATCAACTGCAGGAATAAATCCTTTTGGAATCTTGCCTCCCACAATCTCGTCAATAAACTCATATCCACCATTTGGATTTGGCTCAAGTCTAAGCCAACAATCTCCAAATTGCCCAGCACCGCCCGTTTGTTTTTTATGACGCCCTTGAGCCTTTGCAACCTTGCGAATCGACTCACGATAAGGAATGCGCACAGGCAGCATTTCGATCTCAATCTTGCTTCTGTCTTTTAGTCTAGAAACCAAAACATCAACGGCACCCTCGCCAAGCGTATACAAAAGCGTTTGATGTGTTTCCTCATTGCGAACTAACTTAACGCATGGGTCAACCTCAGCCATCTGTGAGAAAAACGTCCCCATCTTATCTTCATCATTTTTGTTGGTCGTAGCAATTGCAACAGGATACTGTGGATTGGGAAAAGGAATATCGTAATATTTCATATTGCCTTGGCTAGACAGTGTGTCATTGGTCTTTACATCTGCAAGTTTGGGGACAACAACAACGTCTCCAGGGCATGCGCTCTGCATATCTTCGGTCTTATTTCCAACCATAGTATATATATGAGAAATTTTTTCTTTTTTGCCTGTCCTAAAGTTAATAAGTTCCTCGCCAGGTCTAATGCTCCCAGTCGCCATCTTAAGAAACGATAACCGACCCACATACGGATCCAACAAAGTCTTAAATATATATCCCGAGGGCTGCTCACCTAGTCCGATTTTAATTGAGTCGCCTTGCTCAGTGGGGATAGAACCATGCTTGCTAGGTGCAGGGAAGAATTCCACAATATCATCAAGCAGCTCGCCAACTCCATATTTAGTGAGAGTAGAACCCACATATATCGGCATAAACAAACCCATCTCGATGGCATTTGTTAGTAGAACCTCTATATCTGACTGCTCGAGAGTACCTTCCTCTAAATATTTCATCATAAGTTCGTCATCGGCTTCGGCAATCGACTCCAAAAGCTGCTCGCGATACATTTGTGCATCATCTGCATACTCTTGCGGAATTTCACAAATCGTCTCTTTGTCGCCCTCCATCAGGCGAGCCTCCATGCGCACAAGGTCAATAACCCCGCAAAAATCTTCAGCAACTCCCATAGGAATTGCAACAGGTCCCACGCGCTTGCCAAACTTATCTTTTAGCGCCGAGATAATCGAATCAAAGTCAGAATTTTCGCGGTCTATATGATTGATATATATAGAGCGAGCCAAAGATGCCAAGATTGCATTTTCCCACAGCTTAGCCATCATAACTTGCACTCCAGCTACTGCATCTATCACAAAAACTGCAGCTTCACAAGCATAAAGAGAAGCAATTGTGTCTCCAATAAAGTCTGGCGAGCCTGATGTATCCAAAACATTAATTTTAGTATTGCGATAAATCATGCTTCCCAAGCTTGTTGAGATGGTGAACTTTCGTTTGATTTCTTCCTGGTCATAATCCATGCTTGATTTTCCATCAGATGTGGTGCCTAGTCGATTGGTTCGTCCACAAAAATGCAGCATAGCCTCAACTAGAGACGTCTTTCCTGCTCCATCTTGACCAACCAAAACCACGTTACGAACTTTGTCGGTGCTAAAATCTGACATAGCCTGCCTCCAAATCATTCATAGTTTTTTTAAGAAGTAGCATGTGCTCGAACTATATAAAACTCAAGCGACGATTAAACTAATGATATACCACAGGCAGCATGTTTAGTACGCTAAACCAAAAATACTAAAAAATTTTACACATCTTGTAAGTTAGTTTCTTGGCTTTGCGTGTTCGCTAATATAATCTAACAATTCATTTTGAATACGATGAAACTCATAAGGCAAATCTTCTTGCTTACATTGGTTATATATAAGGTTGCTCAAAATTTGCATCGCAATATTTGGATCAACAACATCTAGGTCCTCAATTTTCACGCTGTCTTGAGATATAACGCAAAAAGCATATCTAGTATTAGGATCAGTATTGAGTGGAGTATTAGTTGACTTACCTTGAGAATGTGTATGTGCTTCACCTTGCTGCGCCTGGGATTTATCATAAGAATTTTGAGCTGCTAATTTGGAGTCGCAATCATCATCTGTAGTACTTAGATCTTGGCTGTTTGTATCCAAAAGTGCATGCTCCACAAGTTCTTGAGCTTCGTTCCACGTAATTTTCTTGGTCGGAGTATGCTTAATTTCATTAGGATCCTCAAATAGTTTGTCTGCACCAACTCCTAGAGCTTCAGCTATTCGTTGTATATTATTAATTCCAACATTTAGTCTACATTGTTCTATTCCACCAATATATGTGCGGTGCAGACCACATTTTTCAGCCAGATGCTCCTGCGATAGTCCAGCATTTTTTCTTAATTTATAAACGTTGCTTGCTAGTATCTTTTGAATGTTCATCAATATCCCTTCGTTAGGTCTATTTTGATGAAAACCCAAACACCCTCATTTTTTCTACAGAATATAAATAGCAATAGTTAAATTGTTGCTACATATAAATAGCATTCAATGCAAAAGTAGCAAATTTTGGGCTCTTCGTTAGTTTGTGTGGATGAAATTTCAACAAAATACCACTTAAACAATTAAATAGTTGATTTTTGAGATAGGACGGC
>CAVLCC010000002.1:57769-70828 GCA_963661535.1 Senegalimassilia sp. | reverse complement strand
CTTCAAAGGCAAAGCAGCACGAAGCTTATTCACAGGAGCTCAAACAAATTACTCTGTCACTTGCAGTGGACGACTTGAGGGCACTGCAACTATCTTGGGAGCAAATTTGCAAGCACGAAAACGAGATAGATGCTGAGGCTGAACTTGCGCGTTATAGACTCGAAGAAAAAGAAGAAGAAGTTGCTAAGCGTCAAGCAATTCTAGAAGAAAAAGGACTCTTTGTTGGAGACCTCAACGAGCAGCGCAACAGATGCCAGTCAATTATGACCAAGCTCGACTCCAGTATGCGTCTTTTAGAAGAAAAAGGCAAGAATATGGTTTCTCGCCTCTCGGAGCTAAGGGCAACAATTCACTCTTCGCAAACACGGCTTAAGTCTGCACAAGAGGAGCGTTTGCAAACCGAGACAGAATCCTGCGATACAGATGCCAAGCTCAAAGGGCTTTATGCTTCTTATAACGAGTTATCTCGCAAATCTGAGCAGGTTAACAAAGATAGAAGAGAAGCACAAGAAAACTACGACGCGCTATCTGCTAAACTTCGTAACAATGAAAATGCACTGGCTACCACAAAAGACAATTTGGCAAAGGCGCAAAGTTCGCTTGAGTCTTTGCAAGTTGAGGAGAACTTGTTAAATGAACAGCTAGGGCAAACTCAGCAAGAGATTTCTAATGCACAAAATGAACTTAAAGCAGCGCGTGATAAGAGTGATGACTTTTCTGCAGATATTTTAAAGGTCGAAGGCGAGCTAAAACTTGCACGTTCAGATATTGATAAGCGTGTGAGGCTTTTGGATCAGGTTCGCAAAGATATGAACGATAATCGTGCAAAACTCGCAGATATTCAAGCAGAAATTAAGGGTTTGCGCGAGGTCGAAAAGGCATTTGAGAGCGCTACTCCAGCCATGAATTGGCTCTCAGAGCATAAAAATGAGCTGTCGGGAATTGTTGGTAAGCTCTCGCACTCTATAAAGGCTCCAGATGGAATAGACAAAATTGTAGAGCGACTTTTGGGACCTGATGTAAGTGGTCTTTTGATGGTAGATATTAAGTCGGCAAGCATTGTTGCTGAGCGTTTGATTAAGAGTTTGCAAGACCAAGGCGAAGTTAGCTTTTTGCCTTTACAGGAGGGCAGCGAGGCTCAAAATTCCCAGAGTCAAGATGGCGAGCGTTTGTTAGATATGCTTGAGTATGACGATGCGTATTCTGGCATAGTTGAGTCTTTATTAGGCGATGTGTATGTTGCCGAGACTGTCTCTCAAGCGGTGTTATTTCATGAGCGCAACCCCAAGGTTCGCTTTGTATCACATGATGGTGCAATTGTGTGGCCTAGCGGAAAAATCTCTTTGGGCAAACAAATTTCTGATATGGAAGGCGTTTTGTCGAGGCAGCGCAAGCTAAATGAGCTCGTTCAAGAAGAAGAGACTTGTTCTGCAAATTTGGGCGACAGTGAGATGGCTGTTTCTGAAGCAGAAAAAGCCCTAGAACTAGCACAACAAGATGGTTTTGAGCTTTCGGAATCTTTGGCTAAGCTGCAAGGCTCTTATGACGCTGCAACTCAAGATATGCATCGCATAGAAAAACAGATTATGCAGCTTACGCAAAATAAAGATCAAATTGAGCTAAAGATAAAAAGCGTAAATGTTCGCCGCGGTCAATCTTCACCTTTGGCTCAAGAATACAAGGAGCGCATCCAAACTCTAACTCAAAGTATTTCTAAGATGCGCGAGGAGGCTGAGGCGGCTTCTTCTCGCTTGTTACAAATTACACAAGAAAAGGCAAGTATCCAGGAGCAGGTGTCTTCTGCTAAGGCTGAGATGGAGACTTGTAGGCAGTCGATAGAGTTTCGTCGCCGCAGGATCGAAAAGCTCGCAGAAGAAATTGCTGAGCTCGAGAAAACCCTAGAGGTTTCGCGTCAAACTGAGCAGTCCTTGCAAATTATTAGGCTTCGTGTTGAGCCTCTCTATAATGTGTTTGAGGAGCTGCACTCAGGAATTGGAGAGTGGGCTCGCAAACTGCAAGAGCAAACAAAACTTACCCAAAGCGACTCTCAATCTCTAAAAGGGATTATTGACGAGGCAAAAAAGGCTCGCGATGATGCCCGCCAGCAGCAACAAGCTGTGGCTCTAAAGTTAAATGAGGTTCGCGTGGAGAAGGCAAAACTTGAGACCGAGGTTAAAAATGCTATCTCACACATAGAGCAAGATAGCGGGACTTCTATTGAGGCAGCTCTAGAGGTCGCCTCTCCGCAGGATCGTGCGCAGGCCGAGGAGCGTGCAAATAAGCTCAGACGCAAAATTGACAACATGGGTGCTGTAAACCATGTAGCCATGGAGGAGTATGAGCAGCTCAAAGCACGACGCGACTACATTAAAGAGCAAGTTTCAGATCTAGAAGAGGCCAGAAAAAAACTCAACACAATCTCGCGTGCCCTAGATACAAAGATGAAGCGACAGTTCCGCGAGACATTTAACGGAGTAAACGATAGCTTCCGCAAGCTTTATGAGCATTTGGCGCCAGGCGACACGGGCGAGTTAGTTATTCTCGATAAAAATGCTGAAGGACAAGAGGGTGTTGAGATTGTAATTCGTCCCCATAATATGAAACTTACTAATCTAACTCAACTTTCGGGCGGACAAAGTGCCCTTGTTGCAATTGCATTTTTGTTTGCTGTTTATATGACTCGCAACGCTCCATTTTATATTCTTGATGAGATTGAGCCCTCTCTAGACGGCACAAACTTGCAAAGAGTGTGCGACTTGCTCGACTCTATGCGCACACAAACTCAGCTTATAATGGTTACACATCAGCGTCAGAGTATGGAAATTGCAGACATTTTGTATGGCGTTAGCAAGCAGGCTTCTGGCGTGAGCAAAGTTGTGAGTCAAAAACTTGACCAAGCCCTCGCTGCTCTCGAAAAAGAGGAGCAATCTTAAATAATAAGGAGGAATAGCCGATGGGATTAAGAGAGAGACTCTCGCGCGGACTTTCTAAATCGCGTGAGAAACTTGCAGAGTCTGTAAATGTATTGCTAGAACGTGGTGCATGGCTTACAGAAGATTTTTGGGATGGTCTAGAAGAAGCACTTATCTGCAGCGATATGGGGCCTTCGGCTTCTATGCAAATTGTAGAAAACTTGCAAGAGGTAACGAGAAAAAAGGCACTGCCGAGTGCTGATGCAATTAAAAAATACTTGGTGCAAGAGATTGCGGACATGTTTGTTCGCCCCGAGAAAGACATTTTTGAAGACACACCATCGTGTGTTTTGTTTGTTGGAATTAACGGAGCTGGCAAAACAACTACAGTTGGAAAAATTGCGAAGTATGGCGTGGACGCAGGACATAATGTGCTGCTAGGAAGCGCAGATACATTTAGAGCTGCTGCAATTGAGCAGCTTGAACAGTGGGCACACCGAGCAGATGTTGAGGTTGTTCAGCGTGATCGTGGAAGTGACCCAGCCAGTGTGTGTTTTGCTTCAATAGAGCGTGCAGAGGCAACAAATGCCGACCTTGTTTTAATTGATACGGCTGGTCGTTTGCATACATCAGATGACCTTATGCGAGAGCTTTCAAAGGTTGCAAATGTTACGCGCAAACGTTCACAGATGCCTGTTTATACTGTGCTTGTAATTGATGCTACTACAGGTCAAAATGGTCTAGAACAAGCCAAAGAATTTGACAAGGCACTCGACATTGATGCTGTAA
Source organism: Senegalimassilia sp. (assembly GCA_963661535.1). Lineage (GTDB taxonomy): Bacteria > Actinomycetota > Coriobacteriia > Coriobacteriales > CADBOM01 > CAVLCC01. Next base: position 67,127 of record CAVLCC010000002.1, on the reverse strand, counting down.
TTATCACCAAACTTGACGGCACAGCAAAAGGCGGAATTGCCGTAGCAATTTCTCACGAGCTAAATCTTCCTATTTTGCGCATTGGAGTGGGCGAGCAAATTGAGGACCTTCGCCCGTTTGACGCAATGGAATTTGCACAAGAAATTGCTGGCTATAGTTTTTAGCGAGTGTTTTTGGTGAGCGTTTGACCATGTGCTTTGTGTTTTGTGACGAGCACCCGTTGTGTTGCATATTTGTAGAGCACAACACATATTAGACATTAGATTGAGCGTTACACGTTGCATTTGCTACATGTCATGTGTTGATTTTTGCAACGAACGATTTATATGTGATAGATTTTAACTAGAAATTTTTGGATAGAAGATTTTTATTCGCTGGTTTTTGAAAGGCATAAGATATGGCAACTAATTTGTCTGAGAAGCTACAAGACGCGCTAGATAAGGTGCGTGCAAAGGGTCGCTTAACCGAAAAAGATATAGATATGGCAATGGGCGATATTCGTTTGGCATTGCTTGAGGCCGACGTTAACTTTAAGGTAGTTAAGTCTTTTGTAGCAAAAACCAGAACAAGGTGTTTATCTTCAGATATTTTAGATTCGCTAACGCCTGGTCAAAATGTAATAAAAGTTGTGCTCGATGAGCTAACTGATCTTTTGGGATCCACCGACTCTAAGATGGAGCTTCCAGATACCACTCCAAATGTAATTATGCTTGTGGGTCTTCAGGGTAGCGGCAAAACAACAGCAGCGGCTAAGCTTGCATATTTGCTAAAGCAGCAAGGTCATATGCCACTTTTGGCTGCGTGCGATGTTTATCGTCCTGCTGCTGCCGACCAACTCGAAACTCTTGGTGGTGAGATTGGCGTAAGTGTATTTAGAGGCGATGGCAAAGATCCAGTCAAAATAGCTACAGACGCTATAACTGAGGCAAAAGCAACAATGCGCGATATCGTGATTGTGGATACTGCAGGTCGTTTGCATGTTGACGAAGAGATGATGACTGAGGCTGTCAACATCAAAAATGCCACTAATCCCGCACAAGTCTTGATGGTAGTAGACGCCATGACTGGTCAAGATGCAACAAATGTAGTGTCTGCATTTGCCGAAAGAGTTGACTTTGATGGCGTGATTATGTCTAAGATGGACGGTGACGCTCGAGGCGGTGCCGCTCTTTCAGTTCGCGAAATTACTGGCAAGCCTATCAAGTTTATTTCTGAGGGAGAAAAACCAAACTCTCTAACCGAGTTTCACCCAGACAGAATGGCCAAGCGCATCTTGGGCATGGGCGACATGCTATCTCTTATTGAGCAGGCACAAGCTGCTGCTGAAGAAGAGATTGAGCAAGCAGAAGCCGAACGCATGGCGCGAGCCGAGCTAACCTTAGACGACTTTATTATGGTTAACAAGCAAATCCATAAAATGGGTGGAATTTCTAAGCTCCTATCTGCTTTACCTGGAGGCGATAAGGCAATCTCCACAGGACAAGCCGATCTCGACTTTTTTGACAAAGCTCAAGTAATTGTTAGTTCTATGACTAAAGAAGAACGCAGAAAACCAGCCGTTATAAATGGTTCGAGACGTGCCCGTATTGCCAAAGGTGCAGGTGTTGAGGTTAGCGATGTTAATCACCTTATTGCTAAGTTCAACGAGATGAAAAAGACTCTGAAAAAGGTAATGAACGTACAAGGTGGCATGAAGCCATCTAGCAAGCGCAGACCAACCAAACAAAGCAAGGGGAGTCGTAAAGCAAGGCGTCGTGCTGAGAAGCGTGCAATGCGCGGCATGGGCGCAGGCGGTATTGGAAATATGGCTTCAAACCTTGGAAACTTGGTGGACGGAATGGGCGGCGTTGGAGGCGTAAACTCAGGCGCAGGTGCAGGCAAGAGCTTATCTCCTGAAGATATTCAAAAGCTACAAAATATGTTTGGCAATAAGTAGTTTAAATATCTTGCTGGCCTAACAGTTTTAACTTTAGATATTTAAGAGATATAAGTTTAAGACACACTACAGGGCGAACTTGTTAGATTTTTACTTGGTCAAATATGGTGGTCAAAAAAGTGGTTTAAAACTGACGGCTATTTATTTTGCCTGCAAGTTTTGTTGTCTTCTGTCGTAGGTGATTATTCCCCATATATCCATCACAAATGGAATAATGCATATTGCAATAACAATAATAGGAAGAGCCATAGATAGATTTAATTTGATAGCAATGTCCCATATAAAAAACTCAGCTATACACATTGCTATCAAAATTGCAAACAAAATAAAACCTATGGTTGGGTTTTTAACGCGAACATAAAAGTAAGTAAATCCCGAAGCTAGCCCAAATGCTCCCCAACCAACTCCTAGATCCATAAGTATCATTTTTGCAGATAGTGCGTCTGGCATAGCTGTGCTGCCATCAAATCCCATTGTGTGCAAAAGCAAGTAAAGCGCAACAACTAGCATGAGCAAAAATTTTGTGCATACACAACCCAAAAGAGACGCATAAGAAGGATTTTGAAGATCTCTCTCTTTAATGGGAAACTTTGCATCTAACTTGTGCTTATATCTTGTGATAGCCGCATTGTCTATCACGTTTGTTATTGTGCTATTTTCTTGACTCATATTCGCACCTTCTATTTGCGTGCTAATTTTATAATCTCAATAGTATATTGCATTTACACTAATGTCTTGCTTCATAAAACATGAGAAGTTGCAAAAATCCACTGTATCCTTCATATTTATCTAGAGGAAACCCTTGCGGATAGTGAGCATCTAAAACCCTTTTAATCCATACATCAATTGGAAAAAGTCCAAGTCTATGAAAGCCGTAGAGTGCAGTGCAATTTGCAACTTTAATTCCCACGCCTTTGAGTTGCATAAGACTATCAATTAATGTTTGGTCATCTTTAGCAGCAAGCTTTTCAAGATTAACCTCATTGCTAGCAACTTTTTGCGCGGCATTTAAAACATACTCTGTGCGATATCCCAACCCGCAGTTTGCTAGCTCTTCAAAAGATGCACCAGCAAGTTTCTCAGGACCTGGAAATGTGTATATTTCATCTAGATTTGTGTTTATTGGCTCTCCAAATTTTTTGCATATTCTCGACACACAAGAGGTGATAGATGCAACAGACCTTCTCTGCGACACAATAAAACTAACCAAAGTCTCCCATGGATCTTGGTTTACCACTCTAAGACCTGCTCCGGCATAAGCTGCATTTGTTAGATAGCTATCATTTTTATCTATGCTTTCAAACCACTTAGAATAATCTTGATTCAAATCAAAATAACGCTGCCAATACCCATCAAATTCATCTTGGCTACAGTCAAAATCCCACGACCCGTCTTCATGTATGGTTGCTCTAACAAATTTGTCTTCACTAATTGTAATGTACCCACCTTTTGAACACGGTAAAATTCTAAAACACTGTCCGCTATCAGCAATCTTATGCAAATTAAAGTATTCAGAAGAAATATTAACCATCTTTTTTCACCCTTTTTATGTTGTAGATGCTTGTCTAGGTTTTAAATTTTGAACTTTATGTTTTTTATGGAAACATAGTAAGCTACAAATCTTAACAAATTCTTAACGGATTCTTGCCAAATTCCAAACAGATTCTAACCAAAATACAAACAAAATCATACTCAAAAATATGGTTTGTGTTTATTTCTGCGACTCAAAAATTTTATTTACAAAAGTTCAAAAAAGTTATGATTTAGATGTGAACAAAAATGCCACACGCCGAATATTTGAGCATCAAAATTCATATCGTAACAAAGCAAGTTTTGCACCTATATTTGCCACAAAACTCAAGAAAAGTTGCAGGCACACCCATCATGTTTTTAAAACATAAAACTGCAAATATTTCAATAGTTTTTCATCTTTTTGCAAATTAACTCCAAACAAATAAAATTTAAAAGCTAAATGCCTCCAATTTTGTTTAGATAATATAATTATTCAACAAGATAAATCCGGTGGGGCTTTTATCAAAAAAATAATTACACAATTGCATTTTTGATGATATTATGAACAAACAGCAAAGCAGATTTAAGAGGTTTTAAAAAATTTGCTTGCACAAAAAACAATATGCAACCGATAGGTCGAGCAATAAAAGGAGTTTTACACTTCATACAAATTTAAATGTTACTCGACAAGGAGGGTTTAATTTTGGTAATTAGAAAGATCCATAAGCGACCAAGTTCGCTAGGGTCTTTCTTTTTATTTCCTAGCTTTCTCTAGGCAATCTAAAGCTGGGAAGTTGTAGGGGTAGAGTTCCTAGGGATAGGAACACGAAGAGTAGGAGGATGGATGGATCAGTTCAAACTTACCACCATCGAGGAGAACGAGGCAGCAACAGCAAAACTGCTAGAAACAGGCGCTAAAGTTGGCGCAGATTCTTGGCAGGCAAGAGTTGAGCTTCAAACTCCGCACTGTAAATTCGGCGAAGAGGGCATGTGCTGCAGGATATGCTCGATGGGCCCATGCCGAATCAGCAAAAAGGCACCAAAAGGCATTTGCGGTGCCGACGTTCACACGATCTCAGGCAGGAACTTCCTTCGCTTCACCGCAGGTGGTGCAGCAGCTCACTCCGACCACGGACGTGACATCTGCCACACACTACACTGCACTGAGGAAGGCGGCAACTACCAGGTCAAGGATCCAGAGAAACTAATTAGTATCGCCAAAGAGTGGGACATTGAGACTGAGGGCAAAGACATTTATGATCTTGCACACGAGGTTGCAGAAGTTGCACTTCTAGAGTATGGCAAACCATTTGGTGTTCAAAGGTTCCTAAAGAGGGCTCCTGAAAAGACCCAAAAGATTTGGCACGATCTTGACATTGAGCCTCGCGCAATCGACCGTGAGGTATCTACAGCTATGCACATGACTCACATGGGCAACACTGCAGATCCTGAGGCTCTAATCAAGCAAGCATTCCGTCTAGGTCTATCCGACGGCTGGGGCGGATCAATGTGCGGCACCGAGTTTTCTGATGTTATGTTTGGCACCCCAATGCCAATTGAGACTGAGGCAAACCTAGGTGTTATGGAAGAGGACATGGTCAACATTATTGTCCATGGTCACGATCCATCACTTTCAGAGATGATTGTAAAATATGCTGAGGATCCTGAGATGAATGCTCTTGCCAAAGAGGTTGGCGCTAAGGGCATCAATGTTGCAGGTGTATGTTGTACTTCTAACGAGGTTACAATGCGTCATGGTATTCCTATGGCAGGCAACTTCCTACAGCAAGAAAACGTTGTTTTGACTGGAGCATGCGAAGCTATCGTTGTAGATGTTCAGTGCATCTTCCCAGCACTTGGACCTCTAAGCAAGTGCTTCCACACCAAGTTTATTACAACTTCACCAAAGGGCAGAATTCCTGATTCTGATTTCATTCAGTTTGAGCCTGAAACTGCAGGCGAGAATGCTAAAGAAATCGTAACAATGGCAATCAAGAACTTCCCTAACCGCAACAAAGATCTTGTACACATTCCTCAACTAAAGCAAAAAGCAACAGTTGGTTATTCTTACGAGGCAATCGTTAAGACTCTAGACACTGTTACAAACAGCTTTGTTGACGAGATTGGAACAGTTAAGCCTCTAGTTGAGTGCGTACGTTCTGGTGTATTGCGCGGTGCAGTAGCTATGGTAGGCTGCAACAATCCTAAGGTTCGTGCTGATGAGGCACATATAGAGCTAATGAAGAAACTTCTAGCTAACGACGTTGTTTTGGTACTATCTGGATGCTCCGCACAAGCTGCTGCAAAAGCAGGTCTTATGGACAAACGTGCAGCTGATGTATGCTGCGGCGAGGGTCTAAGACGTGTATGCAAGCTTGCTGACATCCCACCTGTACTACACATGGGTTCATGCGTAGACATCAGCCGTATGATGGTTTTGGTTTCTAACATTGCTAAAGATTCTGGCTGGGATATTGACCAAATGCCAGTAGTTGGCTGCGCACCTGAGTGGATGTCTGAGAAAGCTGTTTCGATTGGCAACTACGTTGTTTCTACCGGTCTAACTACATTCTTGGGCGTTCACCCAATGGTTAAAGGTTCTGAGGTTATCGACGGACTACTACAAGGTGGCGTTGAAGACTGGGTTGGAGCTAAGTACGTTGTTGACCTTGACATCGATTCGCTTGGCGACAAGATCCTCGCTACACTTGAGGAGAAGCGCGCAAGCCTCGGCATGTAGGGAGAAGGCGAAGAGATGAAGATTGCCGTAACAGGCAAAGGCGGAGTTGGAAAAACAACTTTCGCTGCAATACTCTCGCGACTTTATGCCGAAGAAGGACGACCTGTCTTGGCAGCAGACGTTGATCCTGATGCTAACTTAGGTTTAGCACTTGGATTTGACGAAGAGGAACTTGAAAAAATTACGCCTATCTCTAAGATGAAAGATCTCATCAACGAGAGAGCAGGAGTTGACCCTAGCGGAATAGTGAAGTTTTTTAAACTCACCCCAAAGGTCGATGACATTCCAGACATGTTTGCAAAGACATGCAATGGAGTAAAGCTTCTGGTTTTAGGCTCTGTAGATGTAGCTGGTGCTGGATGCGTTTGTCCTGAGCACATTGTGCTTAAGAGATTGCTCTCACACCTCACACTCCAGCGCGACGATGTTGTGATTATGGACATGGAGGCAGGACTTGAGCACTTAGGACGCGGCACAACAGAGAACATGGATCAGTTCATTGTTGTGATTGAACCTGGTGCACGCAGCATGCAGACATACAAGCACATCAAGCAGCTAGCAACCGACTTAGGCGTAAAGCAAGTGCGCGTTGTGGCCAATAAGGTTCGCGACGAGTATGACGAAAATTATATTCGCGAGCACATTCCTGCAGAGGATCTTTTAGGAATTGTGCATTATAGCGAAGGCGTGATAGACGCAGACCGAAAAGGCAGTTCCCCATTCGACTATGATAAGGGCGCTGTTGCTGAGATAAGGCAGATCAAAACGATCCTTGACGATGAGCAGGGATAGAAGAGGAGTTAATTGATGACAACGCTATTCGAAAGGGTCTTTAGCGGATCCGACGAGATGTACGCTGTTGCCGAGAAGGCCATCGCTGAGGCTTCGGAGAAATATTCCGATGACGAGCCAGTTGCTTTCCCAGACACAGCTTACTTCCTCGCAAATAACTACGCTATGTCAGGCAAAAAAATCACCAACCTAGGTGAGCTAAAAGAGCAAATGAAATGGGTCAAATCCGAGATGACTCGCGAGAACAAGACCTATGACATTTTCCACTCTGGCGTAGCAACTGCTTGTGCAGCTGAGATTATTGAGGCTTGCAAGTACATTCAAAATACCGATCCTTATGGACACGATCCTTATTGGGGACACTGCAACGACGCTGAGGTACGTGAGCTAGGTCTACCGCTAGTTACAGGCGACATTCCTGGATTTTCCGTTATCATCGGTCCTGCACCTACCACACAAGAGGCTGTAGATCTTGTTAAGGGTTATCAAGAAAAAGGCATGTATACATTCTTGGTTGGCGGCATTATCGACCAAGTTGTTGAGGCTGGTGTAGCTACAGGCTGGAAGGTACGTATCGTACCTCTAGGTCAAGACCTATGGTCAGTTTCACATGTTGTTTCTGTTTCAATTCGTGCAGCTATGATCTTTGGCGCTATTCAACCTGGCGACTACGAGGGCATTCGCGATTACACATTCAAGCGCATCAACGCTGTAGTTAACGCATTTGACCCAGTTCCAGATCTTGAGGTTGCATGCGGTGCTGGTGCTATTTCACTTGGATACCCAGTTATCACAAACCATGTTGATGAGCTTTGGAAAGTTCCAATGAGTCTTATCATCCAAGAGGATATCTCTAAATGGATCGACACCTCAATTGAGGCTCGTGGAATTAAAATCAAGATTACTAACATCGACATCCCAGTTGCATACTCCAACGCATTTGAGGGCGAGATTATTCGCCGCAAGGATATGCACTGCGAGGCTGATGGTTCTCGTTACGACTGCTTGGAGCTTGTTCGTACGCTTGAGGCTCATGAGGTTGAAGATCACAAGATTGAGCTTGTTGGTCCAGACTTTGATGAGATGGAGAAGGGCTCTAACTTCCAATTGGCAATCGTTGTTGATCTTGCAGGACGCAAGATGAACTCCGACTTTGAGCCTGTATTTGAGCGTAAATTCCACGCATATATCAACTGCGCTGAGGGCATTATGCACACCGGACAACGTGATATGATTCGTGTTCGTGTAAGCGATGACGCTATGGCAAAAGGCTTTAGTGCAAAACACTTTGGTGAGATTTTGTATGCTTCACTAAAGAGTGAGTTCGACGCAGTTATCGATAAATGCCAGGTAACAATCTACACAGATCCTGCCAAGGCAACTGAGATGCGTCATCTTGGCAACGAGATTTATGACAAGCGTGATGAGAGACTAATGTCTCTAACTGATGAGAGCGTAGAAGAGTTCTACACATGCATTTTGTGCCAATCGTTCTCACCTTCTCACGTTTGCATCGTTACCCCAGAGCGTCTTGGTCTTTGCGGTGCTGTTTCTTGGCTTGATGCTAAAGCAACATACCAACTCGACAGCACAGGTCCTAGCCAAGTTGTTCTAAAAGAGGGCGTTATTGACGAGAAGATTGGTAAATGGGATTCTGTTAATGAGGCAGTTAAGAAGTACTCAATGGGTGCTCTTGAGGTCGTAAGCCTTTACTCCATCATGGAAGATCCAATGACAAGCTGCGGCTGCTTCGAGTGCATTTGCGGTATTGAGCCATTTACTAACGGTGTTGTAATTGTTCACCGTGAGCATGCTGGCATGACTCCACTTGGAATGAGCTTCTCCGAGATGGCTGCTATGACTGGCGGCGGCGTACAAACCCCAGGCTTCATGGGTCATGGCAAACACTTCATTGGTTCTAAGAAGTTCATGTCTGCTGAGGGCGGCGTAGGACGTATCGTCTGGATGCCAAAGGCTCTTAAAGATCAAGTTGCAGATAGACTAAATCAAACTGCTAAGGAACTCTATGGTGTAGATGATTTTGCTAGCATGGTAGCAGATGAGACAATCACAGAGGATCCTGAGGAGCTACTAAACTTCATCACTGAGAAGGGACATCCTGTTCTTGAGATGGAGCCAATGATGTAAAAATCTTGCACTAAACTTCTTGTTTGGTTTGGGTTTTTGAGATGGCCTAGTTTTATAGGTTGTCAAAAGAGTAAGAATATTATGGGTCATTCCTAGTTTTGGGAGTGACCCATTTTTTTACTTTGCTTAGGTTTTTTGATTCGACGTTTGGAAATTATTTATTCATTTTCTGTTTGATATGTTTTATTTATATAAAACTTGTTTTTAATACGATATCTTGTCATATTTAT
>CAVLCC010000002.1:0-57759 GCA_963661535.1 Senegalimassilia sp. | reverse complement strand
TATTTATATTTTTATAAAATTCATAGTCTTTATAAGTAATATGCATTATAAACAAATTTTAATCATATATCATGAGATGCTTTGTACTTTTATATATATTAAAAATCTGTTCTATACCAAAAATTTGTGAAAAATATCAAAAAAGTCAATCAAATGCACAAATTTAGTGTTAATCTTATGTGCAGTTAATACAATTTATAAATAAATATGCAAATACGTATACAAAATACATTAAACAATGTTGTGTGCTATTTAAATCTCGGTATATCACACACGCATAATTGCACATTTATTTAACAAAATCTAAAGATATGTCTCAATACACGCCTTGTGGAGTAGGAGATAAGTATGCTTACTATGCAAATTGCTATCGATGCGTTAGAAAATCACAGAACAAAACATACTGTTGCAAATGGTGACACATGGCTTAGAGGCGTCAGGGTAGGTGACACATGTCCTTCTGATTGTCTAAAAGTCGTTAAATATGGCAACAAGATAGTTTGTTCGAGTGGTGGAGACTTTATTGAAGTTCAAAATTCATCTGTTGAGGATGTTTTGGATGCGCTTCTCGAGGCTTCAGACAATGTTGCTAAATTTGAGGTATCAAGCAGAGAGCTAATGGAAGAAGAATCTGTAGAGCCTCTGATAGATCTTTTGGCTGAGATAAGTGGATGTCCTGCAATGCTTGTTGATAGCCACACACTTATGTGCACAACTAGCAATCATGATTTTACACGTGTTATTCCGCAATGGGCGCAGGGTCAAAGATCAGGCAGACTTCCTTGGAATTTTTTGGAGTTTACGCAGCGAGACCTCACATATGCACAAAAGCTTGCATCTCCGCTAGATAGACCATTTGCTGCAACACTCGGAAGCAGCAGAATAAAAACGGCAGTATGCAGAATCAGAACTCCAGAAAATGGTGGCGTTGCATATCTATTCATGCTAAGCACAGGCAATGAGATTACAAAAGGCAAACTACAGCTTATGGAGCTTGCAACAGCTAAGGTTAGAGAATGGATTGAGTCTCACCTAGGCGAAGATAAGCTATTTAGTAAAAATGATTTCTTAACTCGCCTTGCGTCTGGCGAAAAGGCAACTCAAGAAGAGATAAACGAAAACAAAATTCTTCTCGACCTCAGATCTGCTTCATATATTATCGCTAAGGTAAAATTTCCACGCGAAAGAAGCCTCGCTTGGTCGGCAATTGCAGTTCAAGAGCAAGTTCCAGCCTGCACATGTTTTGAGTTTAATGGAGAGTTGTTTGCACTTTGCGCAGCTCGCAGAGATTTGCCCGATTTGCTAGAAGAACTTGCACAGTCAAACGACATGAAGTTTGGTCTAAGCTGGGGTTTTTCTGACTGGAATATGATAGCCGATGCCCTCAAACAAACAGAGGTAGCCTTGTCTGCTACAACCGACAGGGTTGCAGTTCTCAACTCACACTGTGTGCTCTTCTACATTTTTGAGATGCTTCTAACTACAACAAGAAATATAGATATCGCGCACCCCGCAATTGAGTTTTTGGCTTCCTATGACGAGAAGCATAATAGTGAGTATCTTCTTACGCTTTGGTTTTTCTTGCGCCACGAACGCAATTTGGTTAGAACAGCAGAAGCTCTAAATATTCATAGAAACTCCCTTGTATATAGAATTAAACGCATAACCGAGCTCGTGAGCGATGTAAACTTGGATGACCCAGAAACTAGAGAACATCTAATGATTTCGTTTAGATTACGCGGTCTAAAGAGCTGGGAAGACTAAGACCTAAAGTTTAGGGGTTAGGAGACTAAGACTGCAAGGTTTGGTCTACAATAAGTTTTAAACACTAATGGTTAAAAGACTAAAGCACTACATATATGGATTTTAAGATGGATAACAATTTGAGTGAAAAATCTGATTCAAGCGAAAACTCAGGAGAGCCCAATCTAGATAGTCTGGAACAGATGGCAGCAGATCCTGACCCAGAAGTAAGGGGCAGACTCGCTGCAACGCTTGGCTGTATAGATGGAGATCGTGCTTTTTCGCTTTTGGTTGGAATGCTTTCAGACACAGATATGCGAGTTAGAGCAACTGCTGCTATGGCTATAGGACAGCAAAAAAATCCGCATGCTGCACGAGCGCTTTTGCCGCTTTTAGACGAAGGCTCCACTCAAATGACATGCACAGCAATAGCAGCACTAGCACGTTTGGGGGACGAACGTTCGTTTGCTCCAATAGTTAGCAGACTCTTTGATGCAAATGATGAAATACGTCAAAATGCAGCAGGAGCTATCGGTGCACTTCGAGATCCTAGGGCTCTAGAACCTCTTAAGTTGTGCTTGCAAGATCCTATAGAATGGGTGAGAGCTAACAGTGCACTATCCTTAGGAAAAATTGGATGTTTTGAGGTTGTTGGAGATTTAATTGAGCTAGCAGATTCTAACGATACAGTGCTTGTGCGTGCAAATGCTGTAAGTGCTGTTGGTCTAATTGCTCTAGATAATCCAAATTGTCAAGACACCAAAGAGGCAGATATTGCTAAAGCTAATGAGATTGAAGAAAAGAAAGTATCTGCCCTTGAATATGTCTTAGATGTAATGAGTGACGAGGCTGAAGATCAAAAAGTGCGCATTGCAGCTATGCTTGCATTTACACAATCATTTGCAGGGGTTTGCAAAATTTGCTCGGATATTGCAGCTAGTGCATTTTGCAAAATCGAAAGTATAGCAAAAAGCTCGTTGGATTATGCATTAAACGATGATACAGCAGTTGATTTGCGTCAAGATAGAGTTGATGCTACAGATGACACATGTGGGGAACATGTAAGTGGAGATGATATTCAATCAACGTCCATATGGTGTTTGGGGCAAATTTGCAAGCCAGATATTGCTGACAAGGTGGGAATTTCAAACAAAGTTATAGACGAGGTTTTTGATATATTAAGCAAAGTACTATATTGCAAAAATGAGTGGTGTGTGCGCTATGCAATAGAGGCGCTTGCAAATATGGAAGAAAATAGGTGCGCAGAAGTAATCCGTGATTTCTCAAAAGATGCACCTCAAACTTATCTACCTCTGTGCGCTTGCGCTCTTGCAAACTTTAGAGACAACAATAAAGAGTAGGTTTGTGTAGAGCAGACATTTCAACATGCTTTAAAAATGTTTGCTTCATTGAGTTTTTAGGTGTCTTATGCGTCGCCAATGAAGTTACGTGATGTTGCGTAAAGCCGCTTAAGGCTAGAAAACACAGCCGCCCATAGATTACATATTGCAAATAAAGCTAAATGCGCGGTATGATAGCGGTCTGCGTAATGTAACCCGAGTAGAGGATTTATACTTTGAGTAAGGGAGATGCAATAGAGCTTGAAGGAACGGTTGTGGAGCCGCTTCCTAATGCGATGTTTCGTGTAGAGCTCGAGAACGGTCATGTGGTTCTTGCACATATATCTGGAAAGATGAGAATGCACTACATTCGTATCTTGCCAGGTGATAAGGTAACGGTGGAACTTTCACCTTACGATTTATCGCGAGGACGAATTACATATCGTTTTAAATAAGCATTCATTTTGCTTATAGCGCGTCTAAATCAATATGTAGCGCAAATATTAGTAAGACAACAAACGCCTGCGGCTGCGGCGAAGATATATAGGTTTTAGTAACCGAAAGGACTTAGTAAGATGAAAGTACGTCCTTCTGTTAAGAAGATGTGCGACAAGTGCAAAATTATTCGTCGTCATGGACGAGTACTTGTCATTTGCGAAAACCCGCGCCATAAACAGCGCCAGGGCTAGGGGAGGAGTTTCAATTGGCCCGTTTAGTTGGAGTTGACCTACCTCGCGATAAGCGAGTTGAAGTTGGTTTAACCTACATTTACGGAATCGGACTTACAACCTCCAAGAAAATTTTGGAGACAGCAGGTATCGATCCCGATGTTCGTGTTAAAGATTTAACCGAAGACGATTTGCTCAAAATCAGAGAGTACATCGACAATAATCTAACCGTTGAGGGCGACCTTCGCCGTGAGACACAGCAAAACATCAGACGTTTGATGGAGATTGGCTGCTATCGCGGACTTCGTCATCGTAGAGGATTGCCTGTTCGCGGACAGCGCACTCACACAAATGCACGCACACGCAAAGGTCCTCGTAAGCAAATCGGCGGAAAGAAGAAATAACGATGGCTCAAAAGAAAAATACTCACGCTCGCATTAGAAGATCTGAGCGCAAAAATATTGCTGTTGGACAAGCACATATCAAGTCCACTTTTAACAATACCATCGTGTCTATCACAGACACTCAGGGCAATGTGATCTCGTGGCAATCAGCTGGAACTGTTGGCTTTAAGGGTTCTCGCAAATCAACCCCATTTGCTGCACAGATGGCTGCTGAAGCTGCTGCAAAAACTGCCCAAGAGCACGGACTACGCAAAGTATCTGTGTTCGTAAAAGGACCTGGTCCTGGCAGAGAAACTGCTATTCGTTCTCTTCAAGCAACTGGTCTTGAAGTGGCATCGATTCAAGATTGCACGCCCATTCCTCACAACGGCTGCCGCCCGCGCAAGCGCCGTCGTGTTTAGTTTTAGAAAGGTGAAACAACTATGGCACGTTATACCGGTGCGGATTGCAAGCTTTGCCGCCGTGAGGGAAACAAGTTGTTCCTAAAAGGCGACCGCTGCTATTCTGCCAAATGTGCTTTTGAGCGTCGTCCATATGCCCCAGGTGAGGCTGGAAGAAAGCGTTCAAAAGAATCTGAATATCGCATCCAGCTGCGTGAAAAACAAAAGACCAAGAGAATTTATGGTCTTTTGGAGAAGCAGTTCCATGGATATTATTTGTTAGCTAATCGTCAACCTGGCGTTACTGGTGAAAATCTTCTACGTATTTTGGAGAGCCGTCTAGACAACGTTGTTTATCGTTTGGGTTTCTCAAAATCACGTGATGAGGCTCGTCAACAGGTTCGTCATGGACATATCCTAGTTAACGGCAAGAGAGTCACAATTCCTTCTTATCGTGTTCGTGAAGGAGACTCAATTGAGGTTGCTTCTAAAGCAAAGGATATGCTTGTAATTAAGTCGTCTCTAGTGAGCAGTGAACGCACAGAGGTTCCTGGTTGGCTTGAGGTTGACATCGAAAAACTTACTGGTCAGGTTCTAGGCTTGCCTAATCGCGACCAAATTGATCTTGACATCCGCGAGCAGCTCATCGTCGAGCTCTACTCCAAATAATAAACGGATAGAGGAGGCACCGCTAAATGTCAGAATTTATTCGACCACAAGTAACTGTCGAACCTGTAAACGACACGCTTGCTCGTTTTATTGTAGAGCCACTCGAAAGAGGTTATGGTTCTACACTTGGGAACAGCATTCGTCGTGTGTTGCTGTCGTCATTAAATGGCGCTGCGGTAACAGCTATCCAAATCGAGGGTGTGCAGCATGAGTTCACCGCTGCAGATGGCATCGTAGAGGATGTTACCGACATTGTTTTGAACATCAAATCACTTGTGTTTAAAACAATGGCAACTATTGATGAGGCAGTTGCTACTATATCTGTTAAAGGGCCTTGTGTAGTTACTGGCGCAGACATTCAAGTTCCAGCAGAGCTAGAACTTGTTAATCCTGAGCAAAAAATTGCTACCATCGCTGATGGTGGTTCTCTAGATATGTCGATGCGCATTGGAACTGGCAGAGGTTATGTATCTTCAGAGCGTAACAAACGTCCAGAAGATCCAATTGGAATAATTCATACAGATTCGTTGTTCTCTCCTGTTAAGCGTTGTGCTATGGAAGTAGAAGATACTCGTCGTGGACAGCGTACCGACTACGATAAGCTAGTGCTTGAGGTTGAGACTAACGGTTCTATTACTCCAACACAAGCGGTATGCAACGCTGCAGTAATTATTACTCAGCATATGGATGCCTTCTTGGCACTTCAGGGTGAGCCAGAGGAGACTCAACAAGAGTCTATCTTTGCACCTGAAGGACCATCGAAGAACTTTGAGCTAGAAAAGCAAGTTGAGGATCTTGACCTTTCGGTTCGCTCCTATAATTGCCTCAAACGTGCAGGAATTCATGCTGTGCGTCAGCTTGTGGAGTATTCCGAGAATGACTTGCTCAACATTCGCAATTTTGGAGCTAAGTCTATCGAAGAAGTTAAAGATAAACTTCAGACGATGGGACTTGGACTCAAACCTTAAATAGTAGGAGAAATGTGTTATGAGACATCGCGTGAAAGGTCGCAAGCTAGGCACTGATGCTAGCCACACCAAAGCACTTAAGAAAAACTTGGTGGTTGCACTTCTAGCTAACGATCGTATTAAAACCACTCTTCCTCGCGCTAAAGAAATTCGAGGCGATGTGGACAGAGTTATCACTTGGGCAAAGCGTGGAGATTTGCATGCTCGCCGTTTGGCTATAGCAAAAGTGGGAGACAAAGAGATTGTTCGCGAGGTTTTTGAGAAGGTAGAGCAGGGTATGTTTGCCGATCGTCAAGGCGGATATACAAGAATCTACAAGCTTGGAAATCGCAAAGGCGACAATGCTCCTATGGTAATTATGGAGATGGTTACCGAGTCTTTAACAAATCCAACAGGTGCTGGTGCATCTAAGGATAAAAAGGCTGAGAGTGCTCCTAAGGGCAAGGCTGCTGAGAAAAAGGCTGCTGATGACCTAAATGCCAAGTTCCAATTCGAAGATGACGAGGCAGATGTTGCAGCAGATAAAGCCGCTGAAGCCAAAGAAGCTGAAGCTACTGAAGAGCCAGCAGAGACAGTAACAGAAGAAGCTGCTGAAGATGCTGCAGAGGAAACTGAGGCTGAAACAGTTGCTGAAGCCAAAGAAGCTGAAGAAGCCCCTGCCAAAGAGGCTAAAGAATAGTCTAGAAACTATGCAATGTATAAGCCGGATAGGGTGAACCTGTCCGGCTTTTTGTTTAATGGGTTATATTAAAGAGATTTTGGTGACCTTATGTCATATGATTTAATTTCGGTCGGTCATAATCCAAGTATGGATGCACTAATTGATTTGCAAGCCGCTTCTAAGCTTGGAGCAAGTGATTCATCACTTTTTAGTTTTTCAAATGAAACTCAAGAGTTTACTTCAAAATTTATGGGATGGACAACTCTTTGCTCAAATCCCCCGTTTTCGCTAAATAAAATTCAAGAGTTTGCAGATAAAGCTCGCCAAGGTGGTCTAACCGATGTTTTGCTTATAGGTCAAGGAGGCTCTACGCAGGCTTCGATGACGATGGCAGAAGTCTTAAAAAGCGAGGGCAAGCTAGACATTGGATTTTATACGATGGACTCAATGTCTGGCGAATATGTAAACTGGGTCTGGGATAAGATTGATCCGCAACATACAATCATAATTGTGTCATCAAAATCTGGATCAACACTAGAGCCTATGTCGGTATTTAAGTGCGTTTGGGAGCGTATGAACAACGTGCTGGGAAACAAAGCTCCTAGCCACTTTGTTGCCATTACAGATCCCAATAGCTCTCTTGAGAAAATGGCTAATGAACTTGGTTTTGCGTATACGTTTGCTGGAGAGCCTACAGTTGGAGGTAGGTTTTCGGCTCTGTCTGTTTTTGGACTAGTTCCTTTTGCCCTGATGGGAATAGATATTTGCGAGCTTATAAATAAGTGCAAAGAAGCTGAGAACGCTTGCAAAGCAGACAATGACCAAAATCCGGCCCTAAACCTTGCTTCTTTTATGTATGAGGGTTCTAAGGCGAGTCGAGATAAGATATGTTTTTCGTTTAGTTTATCTTGTGAATCGTTTGGACTTTGGTTAGAGCAACTAATTGCTGAGTCTAGTGGCAAACAAGGCAAAGGAATTTTACCCAACACTGAAAATGACTACAAGCTCTTGGCTCAGCCAAATGCAGATAAGATTAGCGTTGTGTATTCCATGAGTGCTGATACTCAAAAAAATATACCCGATCTATATGGTTGCAGTCTTGCTCCTAAACAAAAGCAAGATGAAATCAAAGCGGGTAGAACACCTTGTATTTGTCTTGAAGTTGAGTCATCGCAAGATCTTGCTTGTCATATGGTTGTTTGGGAATATGCAATTTCTATGTATAGTGCGCTAGCCAAAATCAATCCTTTTGATCAACCTGATGTAGAAAGCACAAAAAAAGCAGTTAAACAAATGCTTGGAGACTTTCAAAATGGCATCAAAACAGATCCAACAACCTGCAGGTTTATGCAAACTCAAAATCGACAAGATGAGCATGTTATAGGTTTTGAGATATCTAGAGAGCTGCTAGATAAATCTTGCGAACAAAATATTGATGATGCGCTAAACGCACTCTTTTCCTCTATAAATGACAATGACTTCTTTTGCATCAACGCTTTTATCCCATATTTTGATAATGCAAAAATGCAGGTGCTAGAGCGAATAAGGCACAGCGTTGCGCAAAAAACAGGCAGCGCATCTTGCCTAGAGATAGGACCTAGATATCTTCACTCTATAGGGCAGTTTCAAAAGGGCGGATATAACAAAGGCGTCTACATATTGTTAGCTTCTCCAGAAGATATAAATGATGAAATACCACAGGAGGGCTACTCGCTTGGATATTTAGCTGCTACACAAGCTAAAGGTGATTTTTGTGCTCTAGATAGCGCAAACAGAAGAGCGATATGTATTATGTTAAAGAATAATGATGTAGATACACTAAGCTGGTTAGAGAAAAAGATAGATAGGCATTTGTCTGCGTAGTTAACGCATGCTGGGTCTTGCGATTTAGCAAATCGTTTGCTAAGTATTCGCAAAGTGCTTATGAAATATTTGTGAAGTATCTAAGTTATTCATTACGAAATGACGGTAGGAAAATAATTTTACCTGACTGCTATTTGCAACTTTTATATCCACAAAGCGCCCCTAAAACAGTTATAGTTATTCTTTGTACGCATATATGACGAACTAAGAAAGGAGACACTCCGTGTTACTTTTGGCTAGATACGTTATTCCGGTTTCGTCTCCTCATATAGAGAACGGCGCCGTGCTGGTGAGGGACAACAAAATTGTTGATATTGGAGACGCCAATACCCTCATGACAAAATATCCAAACGAGAAGTATAGAGATTTTGGAATCTCTGCTCTAATGCCGGGTTTTGTTGATGTGCACACTCACCTTGAATATTCTGCTCTACGTGGTCTTTTATATGATGTGCCTTATGCTGCATGGAAAATGCAATTAACCAAAAAGGCTCAGCGTTTTGCTTATAGAGACTGGATAGATTCAGCCCTCTTAGGAGCACTGGAGGCAGTAAGATCTGGAATTACAACAATTTCAGATGTTACTCCAACAGGTGCAAGCTTAAGAGCAGCAAGCGATATTGGTTTACGCGGAATTATCTATCGCGAGGTAGGCACAAACGAGAAGGCAGAAATTCCTTATGTCTTGCAATCTGCATATAGAGATATAGAGAGATGGCGCAAAAATTCTGATCAAGAGATGATAGATATTGGAATTGCTCCATATTCGCTATATACATGTCATCCGGGCGTGTTTCCAGAAATTGCAGAATATGCTTCGGATGGAACTCCTGTGGCTTTGCACCTTGCAATTAGCTCAGAGGAGTATGCATTTGTTAAAAACGGAACCCCTGTTATCTCTTTATATGAGGATACAACTGAACTTACAGTAGATGCCCAGCAGCCATCGTGGTTAGCAACAGGCGTGAGCCCAGTGCAATACATCTTGAATTGGAAGCTGTTAGATGCGCCCAATGTTTTGGCAATCCACTGCAATCAGGTTGATGCGCGAGATATTGACACACTTGCAGCACACGATATTTCTGTTGCAGTTTGCCCGCGCTGTGCGGCCAAGCTTGGTATGGGACTAGCTCCCATTCAAAAGTTTTTGAAGGCAGGCATTAGGGTGGGCATTGGAACAGACTCACCGGCGGCATCTGACGTGCAAGACCCAATTGTTGAGATGAGACTTGCTATGATGTTGCAACGTGCTACCGCAAGGGATTCAAGGAGTTTTCTAAACACGGCAACAACACTGGAGCTATCTACGTTAAGTGCAGCCAAAGCGCTAAAGATTGATCACAAAGTTGGCTCACTAGAAGTTGGAAAGCTAGCAGACATAATTGCAATTGATCTTTCTAACTCGCACCAGGTTCCAACTCATGATCCTGCATCGGCAATTGTGCACACGGCAAATCAAGAAAATATTTTGATGACAATGATAAACGGAAAAATTCTCTATGATGGCGGTCATTTGCATGGCGTTGACGTGGAGAGAGTATTTGAGCGCGCAGAAGAAATGCGCGTAAAACTTAGGAGCTAAAATGGCAGAGAAAAAAACACCTACTAAAAATAAGAGCAATCACGCGAAGAGACTTGCGCAGTCTGCACCAAAAAACACTGCAGAAAAAGAGGAGCGTCAGGCACAAGAGCGTGAGATGCGTGAGAAATATGAGAAGAAAAAAGAGGTTGCGAAACGCGGCAAAAAAATAGCTGCTGTTGTTTTTGCAGTAATTTTGATTTTAGCTTTTGCTATTCCTAGTTCTGCTCTTATGCTTTCTAACAGCAAAAATGCATCTGATTCCACATATCAGGCATCTATTGATGAATATCAAAAGCAGCTAGATGCGGATTCAAGCGATACTAATGCATATTTGAACATTGCAGATGTTTATTATGAGTGGGGCAAAGCAGTTATGCAAGGCACAAAGTCATCTTCTCGTGACTACAAAGATTTGTTCCAAAGTGCAATTGCTAACTACAACAGCTATCTAGATACGAACAGCAGCACAAATGCAACTATAAATCTTGCAAATGCATATTATTATACAGACGATAAAGACAGCGCTATAAACGTTTTAAAAAAGCTAACCGAAAAAGAGCCAGATAATGCTATGGCTTATGCAAGCCTAGGCTATATCTATGCTCAAAGCGATGATACAAAATCACTTGCAGAAGAAAACCTCAATAAAGCAGTTGAGCTTGATCCAAATGATGCAACAGGTGCTAAGTCTCAAGCGCAAAGCATTTTGCAAAGCATGTCTGGAACTATAACGCTTACAGATGAAGACTTAAAGTCTTCTAGTGATGGCACAATCACAATTGATCCAAGCAAATCATCAAGTTCAAGTAGTTCATCTAGTTCAAACTAATTGAATTTGTATTTGTATTGTGTGAGCGTGTAGGAGCTTTAGATGAATATAGGTCCTGCAGAAATATTTGTTATTTTGGTTTTTGCTCTTTTGATAACAGGTCCTGAGCGTTTGCCAAAGTTTGGTGCTTCCCTAGGCAAAGCAATTTATCAGTTCAAAGACGCACAAAATAAAGTTACACAAACACTAGAAAAAGAAGGACTCGACCTAAAAAATGAGGGCGAGTCCTTAGGTGTGTCTAATGGAGGATCCAACAATCCCTTTTTGGCTCTAAATCAGGCAAGCGATCAAAAAAACACAAGTGATGAGAAGATCGATTTAGACGCTACGACAGACGCCTTAAATTCAACAGATCAAAAGCAAAAACAAAGTTCAAATTTGGAGGGAGGAAGTGACGCTTTATAAAAGACGTCCCCTTCAAATATGTCAGATACTTCTACACGAATGTCTATAGGAGAACACTTTGGTGAGTTAAGGCGTAGGCTTGTAATAATCTTAGTTGTGCTGCTCGTCGCAACAATTGTTCTCTATTTTTTTACTCCTAACCTCATACAATTTCTTATTGCTCCAATATCACAATATTTGCCAGGTGCACAAGGGGCTGAGTTAAATGTTTTAGACCCCCTATCTGGATTTACACTTAGGGTTAAAATTGGATTTGAAGCAGCGATTATTGCAACTTGTCCAGTATGGATATGGCATATGTTTGCATTCTTTTTGCCAGCACTAAAGCCCAACGAGCGAAAATGGATAATCCCTACATTTTTTATTGGACTCGTGCTTTTTTTGGGTGGCGAAGTTTTTTGTTATTTCGTAATATTAGATCCTGCATTTGGTTGGTTGCTAGAACAAGCATCGGCTTTTGGCACAGTTTTTCCAAATGCTCAGTCTTTTATTAATCTCATATTGATGTTTGAGCTGTCGTTTGGCATTGCGTTTGAGCTACCTTTAGTAGTGTTTTATTTGCTGGTATTTAGAATTATTCCTTACAAAAAGCTACGCAGCAGCTGGCGAGTCATATATATAGTAATGATGGTTTTGTGCGCTGCAATAACTCCGGACGGCTCACCTGTTGGTATGATGTTATTGTTTGGTGCAATGATATCTTTATATGAGATATCCTTAGCAGCAGCTAGAGTTGTTTTGAGAAAACGTATTAACAAGCAAACAGCAAACGATCAAGATATCCAAAACTTAGACGAGGAGGTTTAGCACATGCATGAGTTTAGTCTTATGGACTCTATACTAACTACTGTTGAGAGTGCTGCCAAAGAGGCAGGGGCTAGTCGTGTAACGCAAATAGACCTGCTTGTTGGAGAACTTGCACAGGTAATGGATGAGGCAATGACATTTGCTTTTGAAGCTCTATCGGAAGACACTATATGTGACAAAGCCACCTTAAACCTAAAAGTGGTTCGACCAAAATCTAGATGTGATGAGTGTGGATGTGAGTTCGAGCATGATGTTTTTCATAGACGATGTCCAAAGTGTGATAGTCCCTCTACCGTGCTAATAGCTGGTAAAGAGCTGCTCATTGATAAGATTGAAGTAGATATTGACGATGATGAAGACGCCAACGGCATAAACAGCACAGACTCAAACGATTGTGATAAGGTTTGTAATAATGAATTGTAAACGAGCTTGTAAGTGAGTTTATATGTAAGCTCGCAGGCAAGATTATATGTAAGCTCGCAGGCAAGCAAATTTCAAAAAAAGCAAAGGAATTGCTATGAAACTCGATATTGGAAAACCAATTTTAGAAAAAAACGATGCAGGGGCGGCTGCAATTAGAAAGCGCCTAGATAACAACAACGTGTTTATGGTTAACATTTTGGCTAGCCCAGGTTCTGGAAAAACAACGTCTATCTTGGCTACAATTGATGAGCTTAAGAGCAAGTATTCTTTTGCGGTTATTGAGGGAGACATTGCAAGCAAGGTTGACTCTCAAAAAATAAAAGACGCAGAAATCCCCTGTGTGCAAATTAATACGGGCGGAATATGCCACCTTGAGTCTGATATGATCTTAAAAGCACTAGATGTTTTGGACTTGCAAAATATAGATGTTATTTTTATAGAAAATGTTGGTAACCTAGTTTGCACAACAGATTTTTACTTGGGAGAAAATTGCAAGGTAGTTTTGCTCTCTGTTCCAGAGGGTCACGATAAGCCTGTTAAGTATCCAACTATTTTTGAAGAGGCTGATGCCATAGTGCTAAGCAAAGTTGACGTTATGGAATTTTTTGATTTTAACGAGCGCGAATTTAGAGCTTCGCTAGATAATTTAAATCCAAATGCACCAATATTTCCAATATCGGCAACTAGGGGATCGGGCATAGAGGCTTGGTGTGCTTGGCTTGATGCTAAAGTTACCGAGTATGGAGGTCGTTAATTGATACTGGTCGTTACTGAGAAAAACAATGCAGCAACAAAGATTGCTCAGCTTTTGGCAGATACAAAACCAAAGGCTGATAAAGTATATGACACTCAAATATATAGATTTAATCACAAAGGCGAAGAGTGGGTAACAATAGGACTCAGAGGTCATATCTTAAGTCTGGATTTTGCTAACCGCCTCGAATATAAAAAGTCTAAGGGTTGGTATGGCGTGGATGGAGATGGAAACGAGGTTCCAGCTCCAAAGGTTCCAGATCATCTCGATAAGCCTCCATTTAAAAAGAAGAGTCCGTTTGATGATACGGGTCTTGCACTAAACACTTGGAAAATACCCGCACTCCCGTATCTTGTTTATGCTCCTGTGCTCAAGTATCCACAGGAAAAGGGCATAATTCGCTCACTAAAGAGCTTAGCAAAAAAGGCAGATTCGATTATCATTGCAACAGACTTTGATAGAGAAGGTGAGCTCATTGGAGCTGATGCTGTGTCTATGATTAGACAGGTGAGTGAAGCTCCAATATCGCGTGCTCGTTATTCTGCGCTAACGAAAGGCGAGATAACCCATGCATTTGACAACCTTGTGGAGCTAGACATAAATTTGGCAAATGCAGGAGACTCACGAAGGATAATTGACCTTGTGTGGGGCGCTGCTCTAACGAGGTATTTAACGACCGTAAAGCGCGGCGGGTTTTCTAATACACGTTCGGCTGGACGTGTGCAAACACCTACGCTTGCAATTTTGGTTGAGCGCGAAAAAGAGCGCCAGGCATTTGTTCCCAAAGACTATTGGGTGATTAAGGCAAAGTGTAAAAACGATGCAGGCGAGAGTTTTGCAGTCAATCATAAAAAAGATAGATTTGACAATCAACAAGATGCCGAAGCTGCATATAACAACGTAAAAGATGCAACGAGCGCCAAGGTAGTGCAGATAGACAAAAGGGTGCGCAAAGTCCCGCCTCCAACTCCATTTTCTACAACTGCGTTGCAAACAACAGCTTCATCGATAGGACTTACACCAGCAAGAGTTATGCGCATTGCTGAGTCTTTATATATGGACGGATATATTTCTTATCCACGTGTAGACAATACGGTTTATCCTAAGTCAATAAATTTGGCTGAAAATGTTAAGATGCTTGCGCAAAATCCAATATATGAGCCTTATGCTCGCAAACTCTTGGCATCTCCCATAAAGGCAACACGCGGAAAAACTGAGACCACAGATCACCCACCAATACACCCTGTTAGGTGCGCTTCGTCCGATGTGTTATCTGCAGAAGAATGGAAGCTCTATAACCTAATTACAAGGCGCTTTTTGGCAACGCTTTCAGACCCAGCTCAAATAGAGGCAACTAAGATAACGCTCGATGTTAATGGCGAAGAATTTGTGGGTAAGGGAGATGCTGTATTAGACCCTGGATTTAGAGAAATCTATCCTTACGGAGCCAAGAAAGAAGACGAGCTCCCTGTCGTCAAAGACGGCGAAGTTTTAGCTTTTTTGGATCCAGAGCTAATCAAAAAGCAAACCGAGCCTCCATCAAGATATTCTCAAGGACGCCTTATTCAAGAGATGGAGCGCCTAGGTCTTGGAACAAAGTCTACAAGGCATAGCACAATAGAGAGGCTGCAACAGGTCAAGTATATCCAGAATAATCCGCTTGAGCCAACACAACTTGGTATTGCTGTGATTGACGCTTTGGGGGAATTTGCACCTAGGATTGTTTCTCCAACTATGACATCTGAGCTAGAAGATGAGATGAGCCAAATTTCTGTTGGTGAACAAACTCTAGACACCGTGGTCGATCACTCGCGCGATTTGCTAGACGATGTTATAGAAGTGTTGATGCCAAAGGCTGAAGAGGTAGGCGAAACTTTGGCAGATGCTGTGCAGGCTGATGCTAAGGTGGGGTCGTGTCCAAAATGCGGACATGATTTGCTGGTTAAGAACTCACTTAAAACCAAGTCGCGTTTTATTGGCTGCGCTGGTTGGCCGGATTGCGATGTAACATACCCTCTTCCTCCAAAAGGTAATTTGCTGCCAACCGAGAATAAGTGCCCGTCTTGCGGGGGATCTATGGTTAGAGTGCAGGCATTTAGAAGCAAGCCTTATGAGATGTGCATTGATCCCAATTGTGTTTCTAACCAGGAGCCAAAAGTTGATGTTGGCCTATGCAAAACATGCGAGGAGATGGGCAAGGTTTCGCACTTGATTGCTCAAAAGAACCCCAAGACGCTAAACAGGTTTATACGTTGTACTAATTATGAGGAGTGCAATACGAGTTATCCGCTTCCGCGTGAGGGAGCTATTGAGGCAACTGGAGAGCGTTGCGAGTCGTGCGGGGCTCCTCTAGTTGTTTTGCAGCGTGCTAGGGGTCCTTGGAAGTTGTGTCCTAATATGAATTGCGAGAAAAATCAGAAGGATACGAGTGCCAAGGGTGCGCGTGCCAAGGGCAAAGGCAAGACTGGAGCTAAGACTAAGACCAAGAGCACGAGCACAAAGCGTGCAGGTGCAAAGAGCAAGGCTGGTGCTAAGGCTGGGACTGCTAAATCTAAGGCTGTAGACGCTTAAGGCTAACTGGGGCTAGAGGGGCTTACGAGCTTTGAAGCTTCTTGACTCTATGAGCTCAAAGAGCTCACAAAATACAAGGTTTTAATTTACAAAAAATTTATATACAAGGAGATGAGTGAAAAGATGGGATATCCAAAAGTTACGATAGTGGGAGCTGGCAATGTTGGCGCTACAGCTGGTGAGCTAATTGCACTTAAAGGACTTGCAGATGTTGTTTTGATTGACGTTGTTGAGGGAGTTCCACAAGGCAAAGCACTTGATATGATGCACATGAGGTCTGTTGAGAAGTTTGGTCCTAGAGTTATTGGAACAAACGATTATGCAGACACAGCAAATAGCGACATCGTTGTGATCACAGCTGGCATCGCAAGAAAGCCTGGCATGACTCGTGAAGATCTTCTAGATACAAACTCCAAAATTATGTCATCTGTTATTGAGCAGGCACAGACTGTTTCTCCAGATGCAATTTATATTTGCGTAACAAATCCACTAGATGTGATGGTTTATCTTGCTCATAAAAAATCAGGCATCAAAAAAGAGAAAATCTTTGGTATGGGTGGAGTTTTGGACTCATCTAGATTTGCATTTGCTATTGAGCAAGAAACAGGCGCAGACATAAACGACATTAAGGCACTTGTTGTAGGTGCTCATGGTCAGGGTATGGTTCCTTTGGCAAAACATTCAACAATTGGTGGAAAAACGTTGCCAGAAATTATGAGTGCTGAGCAAATTGAGAGGGTTTGCAAAAGAACTATCAACGGCGGAGCCGAGGTAGTTGAGCATCTAAAGACCGGCTCTGCATTTTATGCTCCAGGTGCTTCTATTGCTGAGATGGTGCGTGCAATATTAACCGACTCTCACGAAACAATGAGCGTTTGTGCTTTGCTCGAGGGTGAGTATGGAATAGATGGCGTGTATATGTGCGTTCCGGTTGTGCTCGGTAAAGATGGAATTGAAAAGATTGTTGAGCTAGAACTCGATGATGAAGATGCTCAAGCTGTTAAAGACTCTGCTCAAAGCATTGCAGTTTCGATTGCTAAGCTATAAGAAATGCAGGCATTGGGTATGTTAGGTTCATCGGTAACATCGGACACAACGATTGTAATGGGTGCGTTAGACGTACAAGGCGCATCAGATATAACTCTAACATTTGAGTCGCTTTCTGCACACGGTGTAGCAGCTGCTGTAGAAAAATACATACCCATAATTGCTACTCAATTGCGACCCGATGTGCACAACAAAATCAAACAGGCACTAAAGACCGAAAGCTCGCAACGTGGACGGTCTATCTTGCAGATGATGATTGATAATAACAATATTGTTTGTGAAGATCATGTTCCAATTTGCCAAGACACTGGGTATGTGTGGATTTATCTCGAAGTTGGACAAGAAGAAAACGTGCCTGCAAATATTTTTTCAGAGGTCAACTCGGCTGTGGCGCGTGCATATGATAAGGCACGTCTTCGTAAGAGTTTGCTAAAAGATGCATTTTTTGATCGTACAAATACCCAAGATAATACGCCTGCATTTGTGGAGCTTGGATTTAGACTTGGCAGAGGTGCGACCTTGCATATTATGCTAAAGGGCGGAGGTTCAGATAATGCCTCGCGTGTTGTTATGCTTCCACCAGGTGCCGGATATAATGGAATAAAAAGTGAGATTTTAAAGTGCGTTTTGGAGAAGGGATCTTCTGCATGTCCTCCACTTATTATTGGCATAGGAATAGGATCTACGTTTGATAAGGTTGCAGGACTTGCCAAGAAGGCTTTGCTCCGCTCAGCAGATATGGTTTCTAGCGACCCTAAGATTGCAAAACTCGAGCAAGATTTGCTTGCAGAAGTGAATGCTTTGGGGGTAGGTCCAGCTGGTCTTGGAGGAGATACCACAGCTCTTTGTATAAATGTTAATACCGCACCATGTCATATAGCGGCACTTCCCCTTGCAATTAATATGGGGTGTTGTGCAACGCGTTCAATTTCTCTAGAACTTGTGCGAGGTGACAAATAATGAGTGAGTCGCAAGCTTTGCCAATTTGCATAGATGTTCCAGCAGATAAGAGCGCTTTAGCAGATCTTTGCGCAGGCAATAGTGTGTTATTAAGCGGCATAATTTATACGATGCGTGATGCAGGTCATATGAGGGCTGTTAAGTATTTGAAAGAACATGGCGAGCTTCCATATAATTTGGAGGGGGCAGTGTTATTTTATGCAGGACCTACGCCTGCATCGGCAGGACGACCTCTTGGTTCTGTGGGACCAACAACAGCATCTAGAATGGACTTTGCCGCTCCAACTTTATATGAGGCTGGAATTGTAGCAACAATTGGCAAAGGCAAACGTGGAGCAGAGGTTGCAAACGCGTGTGCCAAAACGGGTGCAGTTCATTTTATGGCAGTTGGTGGTGTGGCTGCACTTTTAGCAAAATGTGTTAAGTCGGCAGAAGTTGTGGCTTGGGAGGACCTTGGAGCAGAAGCCTTGATGAAACTAAGCATAGAAAACTTTCCCGCTTTTGTTGCTATAGACTCAAAAGGAAATGACATCTTTGCCGCCGTAGGAGGCAAAGCATGATGCAGACTTCCAACTCTTCTTTACTATCTCAAACAAACTGTAATCCAAATGCGGCACAGGCATCAAATTCTGACCCCTTAAAAAAAGGCAGATTTATAACCTTTGAGGGTGGAGATGGCTGTGGAAAATCAACTATAGCCAAGCTCTTGTGCGAACGTTTGCGAGAGCAAGGAAAAGATGTTTTATTGCTTCGCGAGCCTGGTTCTACACAAGTTGGCGAAAAGATACGCGAGATTTTGCTCGATTGCAATATGGATATTAATGCACGCACTGAGCTTTTGTTGTATGAGGCTGCAAGGTCTCAGATGGTTCATGAAGTTGTAAAACCTTCCGTTGAAGCAGGCAAAATTGTTATATGTGATAGATTTAATGATTCGACTATGGCATATCAAGGGTATGCACGTGGGCTCGGCAAAGACATAGTTAGTGCGGCAGATCAAATTGCAACCAACCAGCTTGTAATAGATAGAACTATACTAATGGTTAGAGATACTGGCGACGCACTTAATGCAGCTAGATTATTGCACGACAAGCCAGATAGGCTAGAAAGTGAGCCTATGGAGTTTCATATTTGCGTAAATGAGGCATTTAGAGCAATAGCAGAGAGCGACCCTAGCCGCGTGCGCACTGTTGTTATGAAGCAAGATGTTGATAAAACCTATGCCGACGTATATGAGCAGCTAAAAGATTTGTTTTAGTGGATAAGATAAGCAGATAAGATAAGCGAAAAATATGACGCAGGATTCACAAAATATAATAGATAAGCCCAACCCCTTTGAAGGCATCATTGGTCAGTCGCAAGTCTCAAGATTTTTGGCTGGAGCACATGCGGAAGGGCGACTGTCTCACGCATATTTGTTCGTGGGTCCTGTTGGATCTAGCAAAACAGAAATGGCAACCGCACTTGCAAAAGCAAAGTTGTGTCCAAGCGGGGGTTGCAATAAATGCGATACATGCATACGAATACAACGCTCAACCCATCCAGATGTGCATTGGATAGAGCCGCAAGGTGCCAAGGGATACATGGTGGAGCAAATTCGTGAGCTCAATGCTGATGCTACAAAGGCTCCCATACGCGCCAACCACAAGCTCTACATAATCTCAAGATCAGAACTTTTAAATGCGGCATCGGCAAATGCTTTTCTCAAAACTTTAGAGGAGCCGCTTGCAGACACCAGCTTTGTTTTAATGGCGCGTTCACGTGATGGGGTTTTGCCTACTTTGGTTTCGCGTTGTCAAACATTGGTTTTTAGAAAGATTCCAGACGACGAGGCGATAGAGCTCATAAAGCGACAAACCGGAACAGATGATCAAACTGCCAAAATTGCCCTTTCTGTGTCGGGTGGGTCTACTAAGGCGGCGTGTGAGTTTGTGTTGTCGAGTGCGCAAAAACAAATAAGGTCAGTGGCCATAGAGATTTTAGAAACACTGTCACAAATGGATGCAGGAGATGTTATAGAGGCAGCTAAAAGAATAGTTGAAGCAATAGACTTGCCAACAGGAGAGGTTAAGTCGAAGTATGCTCAAGAGCGCGAAAAGAACGAAGAGTTCATGACAAAAGGTGCTCTAAAACATATAGATGAGCAGCAAAAACGCGCGATTAGCTCTCTAAAAAAGAAGAGTCTTGCAGAGGTATTCTGCGTTATTAAGTCGTGGCTAAGAGACTGTGCGGTTGTAACTATTGGCGATAGTAACCTGATGATTAATACAGATTGCCATTACACTATAGAGTTAACCGCAAAAAATATGCGTCCGCAAAAATTTGTAGATTCGCAGCGTGCAGTGGACAAGGCATCGGCGCGAATTGCGCATAATGTAACACCTCAGCTCGTTTTAGAAACGATGCTTTTTGATATAAGGAAGGTCTTAAATGACTAGGGTAGTTCCCATTAGATTTAAATATAATCCAAAGACTTATTGGTTTACTTATGAAGGTCAAGATCCAGCCCCTGGAGATTGGGTGCTAGTTCCAAGAGATCCAGGCAAAATATTTGGTTGGGTAGATGGCGAGACATTTGAAATAAGCGAAGAGCACGAGAAGAAGCTAAAAAACCCGCTTAAGTCGATTGTAAGAATAGCCACAGAGCAAGATTTAGAAAAGTTAGAAGAACTGTGGGAAAAAGGGCAAGAAGCAAAAGTTACTTTTAGGAGATTGGCTCAAAAGCGCAATCCAGATATTAAGCCAATAGAGGTTGAGTATTTGCTAGATTGCGATAAGGCAATCTTCCATTTTTCTTCAGAAGATAGAGTTGATTTTAGAGAGCTAGTTAGGGATTTGGCGTCTGCTTTGCACGTGCATGTGGATATGCGACAGATAGGTGTGCGCGACGAAGCTAAACTAATTGGAGGTCTTGGGCACTGCGGCGAGATATTGTGCTGCGTGCGCATGAGTAGTGCGTTTAGGCCTGTGTCGATTAAGATGGCTAAAGATCAGGATTTGCCCCTAAATCCAACCAAGGTTTCGGGTGCTTGCGGACGCTTGATGTGCTGCCTGCGTTATGAGAACGAGGCTTATAAAGACTTTAAGTCGAGAGCTCCTAAGGTTGGCGCCACAATAACAACTCCTGTAGGGGACGCAACAGTGGTTGAGTTAAACACTCCAAAAGAGCTAGTTTGCATAAAGATGGCAGAGACTGAGGATACGTTTTTTGTTCCCCTTGCTGGGTTTGAAAAAGATCCCAAGAAGGATTTGCCTAGACCAACGGTTTTGACTGAAGACGCATTTTTGCACCATGCTCCACAGTCTTTGATTAGAGATAATGGTTTTGAAATTCCAACCGAAAAGCCTGCTAAACAAGTGGCAGAAGATGCATCTGATATGGAAGGTAAAGATGCTGGTTCGGGCGAGGACTCTAAGGGCAAAGATAAAGGATCGGGACGAAAGCGCGCAAACAAGTTTGGTGGTCGCAAGAATAAGGGTGCAGATGACGGTGCTTCCCGTGGTGCATCTAAACGAGGCGGCAAGGCTAATGGACGCAAACAGCGTCCAGGTCAAAATTCGTCAGCTATTCAAAATCCTGCAAGTGGTCACAGTGAGCGCGGTGCGCACGAAGAACGTGGGGGCAAACGAGATGCACACAATGAGCGCGATGCACGCGGTTTTCATGGTGCGCATAAAGGCGGTGTCGGTGGCGCGGGTAGCGCAGGCGGCGCAGCTGAGAGCAAAAAGCAAGATAGTCGCAAGCGCAAGAATAAGCGAGCGCATGCAAGTGGCGGCGCAGTAGCTGACAATTCCAATCACAAGCCAACGTCTCAAGATTCGAGCAAGCCAAAACACTCTAGCTCTCATCCTCAAAATGCAAGACGACGCAAGCCTAGGAGAGTATCTGGTGGTTCGGGCGGAGCTAGATCCAATAGCGCTGGCTCATCTAAAGCAGGCTCATCTAAAACAGGCTCAAATAAAGGTGACCAAAAGTAGCCATAAAAATTCCAAGGTAGCTCATACACAAATGCTCATTTTTAGCAAACAGATTTAAGGTGATTTTATAAGATGATAGAAAACTCTGCATTACTAACTGATCTTTATGAGCTAACCATGTCGGAGGGATACTGGAAGCAGGGTCTTCAAGATGCTGAAGCTTGCTTCTATGCTCACTATAGGCAAAATCCATTTGGAGGGGGATATTCAATAGCTTGTGGTATGGAGCACTTGAGCCATATCATCGATGAATTTGAGTTCACTGATAGCGATATAGAATATTTGGGTTCTATAAATGCAAGCGATGGCAGACCTCTTTTTAATAAAGAATTTTTGAATTTTTTGCGTGGATATAAGCTAACGCTTGACATAGATGCGCCGCTAGAGGGCACAGTTATGTTTGCATACGAGCCTATGGTTAGAGTAACCGGCCCTTTGATTGACTGCCAGTTAATCGAACCAATTTTGCTAAATGCAATAAACTTTGAAACTCTAATTGCAACAAAGGCGGCACGAGTGTGTTATGCTGCACAGGCTCCGGTTGCTGAGTTTGGTCTTCGCAGAGCACAAGGTCCAAATGGCGCGCTTCGTGCTTCGCGTGCAGCTTATATTGGGGGGTGTGCCTCCACTTCAAATGTTTTGTGTGGGCAAATTTTTGATATCCCAGTATCTGGAACGCACGCTCACTCGTGGGTAATGTCTTTTGATACTGAGCTAGAAGCATTTAGGGCATTTGCTCAAGCAATGCCTCACAATTGTATTTTGCTAGTGGACACCTATGACATTCCTACAGGTCTAAAAAATGCAATTATAGTTGGCAAAGAGATGGAACAGCGTGGAGAAAAACTGCTAGGAATACGCATTGATTCTGGAGATTTGGCATGGGGAACTCGCCTAGCCAGAAAAATGCTCGACGAGGCGGGACTCAACTATGTGAGTGTTGTTGCAACTAACGACTTGGATGAGTATACAATTGCATCTTTGAAGTCGCAAAATGCCTCCATTGATTCTTATGGAGTTGGAACAAAGCTTGCATGTGCTTATGATCAGCCTGCACTAGGCGGTGTGTATAAGATGTCGGCTTTGCGAAAAAGCCACAATGACCCTTGGGAATATAAGATTAAGCTTTCGGGTCAACAGGGCAAGCGCACTTTGCCTGGCGTGTTAGATATCCTGCGCTTTTGCGATAGTGATGGAATGTATCGCGCAGATATGATTTATGACTTAAGCGCAGGCGAGCCTAGCAAAAAGATTTGCCATCCTTTTGATAATGCTCTAACAAAAGAAGTTTCTGGTTACAAGCCACATCAAGTGCTTGTTCCACTTGTTAGGGGAGGCAAGTCTGTGAAGCTCGACCACAATTGCCATGACGCAAGAGCTAGAGTTATCTCTGAGATGAAAAAGATAGACAAATCGTGTTTGCGCTTTTTGAACCCAGGTGTTTATCCGGTAGGTCTTGACTCAAATTTGTTAGGCATGCGCGATAGACTAGTTGCTCAACACCAGCAAATAGATGTATGATAGAAAGTTCTTATTGCTAAAAGCTTGAGCGCAGAGCTAAAAAATGAGAGGCTTAATATAGCTATGATGCCAAAACATAAGTGCAATATAATCATTGATTCTTGTTGTGATTTGCCATATGAAACAGTTGAGTCGATGGGTGTGGAGGTTTTGAAGTTTCCATTTGAGATGACTGATGGAACTCACATCGACGATTTTGGTCAGAGCATGACCAATGAAGAATTTTATAAGTATATGGAAAGAGGTGAGCAGCCAAAAACTGCTCAAATTCCAATTACTGAGTTGCATAATACATTTGAAAGAGCGGCTAAGTCGGGTGAACCAACTGTATATCTTGGCTTTACGTCGGGTTTGTCGGGCACATTTGATACCGTGTTAAATGTTTTAGACGAGGTAAAGGCTAGCTATCCTGACGCAGAAATATATGCGGTCGATACTTTGTTAGCTTCTATAGCAGAAGGCTTTTTGGTGCTAGAGGCCATAAAGCAGCGCAATAACGGGCTTAGCGCTAGCGAGCTTGCGGAGTGGGCTGAAGAAGCAAGATGGTTTGTTCATGGGATGTTTACAGTTGACAGCCTAGATAGCCTGCGACGTGGCGGAAGAATTCCTCCAGCTGCAGCTTCTCTTGGCGCAAAGCTCGACATAAAGCCAATTCTTACCTTTGATTTGAGTGGGCATCTAACAGTTAACAGCCTAGTTCGTGGTCGCAAAAAATCTATTAAAGCAATTGCTAAATATATGAACGAAAATATTTTAAGCTCTGATAATCACTTGGTTGTATACGGAAATTCTATGTCTGAGCGTGATATGTCTACCTTAAAGGGAATGTTGGATTGTGGCGACGACGTGGTTGTTGTTGATTGCAAAATTGGTCCTGTTATTGGCTCACATGTGGGACCTGGAATGGTGGCAGCAGCATTTTGGGGACCAGATAGGCGCAAGCAAATGAGCATTGGCGATAAAATTGCAAGAACTGTTAAAGGGAAAAGCGACGAGTAGTGCGTGGAGAGTGCTGCTTTGGTTTGCTTTGCGCGTGGGGTGTTTGTTGTGTGCAGAGTGCGTTTTGGAGTGAGGTTTTTTGCTAGAGGCGCGTTTGCGCGTGCAGTGTGGTTGTGCGATGGTGAGGTGCAAAAAAGCTTGTTTCTAATAACAGCAATCCACGACCAATATAGACGTTAAATTTACTCCGTATTTTTAAATTTATAAGGCGAAAGAATATTCATGGAACTCCAAAAATATGGCAAGTATGAATTTTTTGCAACGTGTGCAAAGGGACTGTCCCAGTTGCTTGCATCCGAGCTTTCTGACTTGGGAATTTCTGGAGTTCGTCCGCTTGTGTCTGGAGTTTGGTTTAATGCAACAATTGAGCAGGCATGCCGCGCACTTTTGTGGCTGCGCACGGCAAGCAGGCTTGAGCTGGTTTTGGCTCGCGTGGGTGCAACAAGCTCAGATGAGCTCTACGAAGAGTGCAAGGCAATACCTTGGCAAGAGCACATTTCCAAAGGCTCAACAATTGCTGTATTTTCTAAAGGCTCCAACAACGCTTTTAAAAACTCCCACTTTTTGTCTTTGCGCATAAAAGATGCTATATGCGACAAGCTAGTTGAGTGCGCTGGGTGGAGACCTTCGGTTGATACCAAAAATCCTGATTTGGGAATTGCTGTTAATCTGCATAAGAAAAAGGCAACCATATCGCTTGATTTTTCGGGAAAGCCCATGCATATTCGTGGCTTTAGACATCAGCACAAACAGGTGGAAGCTCCCATAAAAGAAACTCTTGCTTCAGCAATTTTGCTTGCATCTGGTTGGAGAGGTATTGCAAGGGCTGGAGGCGCATTTGTTGATCCATTTTGTGGAGGGGGCACATTAGCCATAGAAGCAGCAATGATTGCTGGCAACATTGCTCCTGGAATTGCGCGTTCAAGATGGGGAATAGAAGGTTGGAAGCAATTTGATGCAACTTGTTTTGATCCGCTGATCGAAGAGGCAGATGAGCTGGCAGAAGAGGGTATTTTGCACATGCCTCAAATATTTGCAAATGATATTTTGCCTAGTGCCGTTCAAACTGCGCTTGCGAATGCAAAACTTGCAGGTCTTGCGGGCAAAATTGATGTGCGCTGCAGCGATGTGTCCGATTTGACTATTGATGGCATTCCGGATTTTGGGCTGATTGCCACAAACCCTCCTTATGGCGAGAGGTTAATGAGTTCAAGTCAGCTTCCGTCACTTTTGGGTGCAATGAAAAGCTTTGCCTATGGCTGCGGAGATGGCTGGAAAATTGCTGTTGTGGTGCCTGATTCTCAGGTTGATTATGTTATTGGTTGTAGTCCGCATAATACGATTGAAACATACAACGGACCTATTGAGGTTTGTATAAGGGTTTATCCCTCGTTGCGTGAGCAGGCAGCAAGTTCGGGGGGTTTGGAGACTGTGCAGAGTGCTGCGGGCGCTTTGGGGTCTGTGCGCGGTGTGGAGCCTGCGGTTGGTATGGAACCTGCGCGCGGTGTGGAGCCTGCGCGTGGCATGGAGCCTGTTGATGCTGTGGAACCTGCGGGGGGAGAGGAACCTGCAAGGACGACTAATTCAGGCTTCTTCTCTTCTCCAGATAAATCTCAACATGCAGCTTATAATGATGCAAAATCTTCACAAGACAACAATCATACAAGTTCACATTGTGCGTCTGCTGCGTTTGACAACAAACTAGATGCACAAACACAAGAGTTTGCAAACAGATTGCGCAAGATGACAAAGCACAAAGGCAAATGGGCAAAGCGCACAGGGGTTACATGTTATAGAGTCTACGATGCGGATTTGCCTGATTTTTCGCTTTCAGTTGATTTGTATGAGGGTGTTGAGCATGATGCAAAAAACAGATGGGCTTATATTTGTGAGTACGCTCCTCCAAAAGAGATTGAACCTGATGTGGCAGTAAGGCGTGTGATAAATGCAGTCAATGTGGTGCGAGAGCAATTTGAGCTCGGAGCTAGCAACGTGTTTTTAAAGCGACGCGTTAGGTCTAAGGGGGGCTCTCAATATAGTAGTAGGTCTATAAGTGCAAGTGCAGGTACAGACGCTGGATTAACCAACGGCTCGCATAAAAACGCAAGCACTAAAACGCGCACTAGCTTGAATACTTCTACAGATCTCCAACTCAAAAATTCTCCTCACTTCCACATGATTGAGGAAAATGGACTTAGGTTTTTTGTTTCGTTTGAGCAAAAGATAGACACCGGAATATTTTTAGATAGCCGCGATATAAGAGCGATGCTTAGACAGATGTCGCAAGGAAAACGCTTTTTGAACCTGTTTGCTTATACGGGCACTGCGACGGTGTATTCGGCTTCGGGGGGTGCGACCTCAACGCATACAGTAGACATGTCACAAACATACCTAAGCTGGGCTCAGCAAAATATGAATGCAAACGGATTTGATGGAGACCAGCATACATATGAGCGTGCAGATGTTTTGAGTTGGGTGAACAACATACGCCATTCTTCGCGCAGATTTGACTTGGTTTATGTTGACCCTCCAACGTTTTCTAACTCAAAAAAAATGGGAGGCAAAACATGGGATGTTCAGCGCGACCATGTTGAGCTTTTAATAGATGTTTCGAGAATTTTGTCGACGGACGGAAAAGCAGTTTTTTGCTGTAATTTGCGCAACTTTAAGCCAGATATTCAAGCCCTTGCTCGCGCAGGCGTATCTTTAGAAGACATTACTTTGCGCACAATCCCCAAAGACTTTGAACGCAACAAAAAAATTCACCATTGTTATATTTTAACGCGCATGCCTTCTGCTGGAGTACCGGCGGGAACTGTGCGTCCTGTTAATTAAAAGGTTTTTGGCTACATAGCTTGCGTTAACCAAATCTATGTACTGGCTGGATTTGCGCGACCTGTTAGTTTAAAGATTATCGAGCTTTGTAGGGAGGCCTTCTGATCTTGAACTAGCCTTGCGTGTGGGCGTATGCCCTCAAGAGTTCGTCTTTAGTATTTTTGCATTTGCCGCAAACAACAAGTTCAAGCATTTTTTGGAGAGTCTTGCCAACCTCTGGTCCTTGCTTGATTCCTTCGTCTATAAGATCTTTGCCTGATATTGCCAAGTCACTAATTTGATAAGGCTTGTTTTGTTTTAAACAGTCGCTAGCAATTTGTTGTACCTTGTCTATTGCGGCAAGTTGCTCAATATACTCGGGATTTTTCTCGTCATACAAAACGCTTGCATAAGCTTTCTTTATTTCAAGGGCAAACAAAAATTCATCTGCTCCATACTGTCCCATAAGCAGTCTAATCTCAGGTTCGCAAAGATTGTTGATGTTCAGATAGTAGGCTTGCAAAATTTGGAAGACTTTTGAGATTACTTTTCTAGAAAATCTGAGGTGTTTAAGCCGAAAGACGCACAAGCTTAACTGCTCGGTTCTAATAGTGTCGCTGCGAATAGCATTGCTGTGCTTGTTTAATTGAACGTTAGCGTCGCCGGACTCATCTACCCCAAATCCAAGTGCCAGTGTTGCAAGTCGTGCAAAAAGATTTGTTGTATCTAGGGCTAAAAGAGCGCTAACTGCCAGCTTCCATTGATTACTACGGGTATAAATCTGCAATATAGTTTCTATTACTTGTGGATATTTTTCCAACACATATGGCGCATCTTTAGACACAACCAGCTTTTCAAATTCGCGCCCGATGCGTTCATTGGCAATTTGCAAAAGCAGATCTTTGTGTTCAATTAAACTCGCGCTAGTTTTGATCTCAATCTCAAAACCCAGTTGTGCACTAAATCGCAGGGCACGCATAATTCGCAGTGCATCTTCTGAAAAACGCTTGTTGGGATCTCCCACACAGCGCACAATCTTATTTTTAATATCTGCAATTCCATTATATGGATCAACTATGCCTGTCTGCTCGCTAAAAGCTATGGCATTGATTGTAAAGTCGCGTCTTGAGAGGTCATCTATAATTGATGTGCAAAAACGAACCTGGTCTGGGTGCCTAGAATCTGAATAAGTTCCGTCAATTCTATAAGTTGTAATTTCGTATGGGGTAGAGTCTAAAATCGCGGTTACTGTGCCATGTTTAAGTCCGGTTGGAACAACCGTGATTTCTGCTGTGCGCAAAATATCAATCGTATGTGGCGCAGGGCAACTCGTGGCAATGTCAATATCCGATGCGCTATTGCCCATAATTGTATCTCTAACGCATCCTCCAACAAGATATGCTTCTTCGCCATTAGCCTGAAGCGCATCTATAAGCTTGCGCGCATTTTTAGGAATTTCCATCTTAATATTTTGTTCCATCTCATACCCTAGAGATTGTTGCGGTTTATTTTTTGCACCTGCAAAATATATTCTTGCTAAAGATCAAAGTTTGTCAACATTTTTTGAGTTTTATATTTTTGATGAGTGTGTGCGATATTTATTTAATATGGGTTTGGTTAGATTTGGAGTAGAGACAATGTTTCATTAAATGCATAAGACTCTTTAAGCGCCAACATCATACTCATCATCAACACCGTCAACAACTTCAACGTCACCAAACATCACCAACGCACAAAAGAACAAAAATTTTACACAGTAGCCTAGAGCTGTTTTTAAGCTCTTTTTTATGATGATAATATGTAGATATATTAAATTTTGATTTAAGGAGAGTTTTTTATGAAAGTATGCAATAGCTGTGGAACTGCTTGCAAAGATGATGCGCAATTTTGCATAGGATGTGGACGCACGTTTACTACTTCAACAACGTTTGAGTATTCTCAGACACAATATGCAAATAATCAAGGTCCTGCCCAGACTAATGAGTATCGTGTTGTTATCGAAACCCCCGTGCGCATCCCAACTCAACTATCTGAAACAGATAAAACATTGCGTTTAATTGCATTTATACTCGAATGTATTTCGCTTCCAGCTGCATTTTTTCTTTTTGGTATTCCTCTAGCTTGGATGATTCCTATGACTGTTGTGACTTGGGGAATCTATAAGGGAACTAGACGAAACACGATTGCTTTTGGTGTTTGCACATTGATTTTTGTTAGTCGAGTTGCAGGTATATTGCTTTTGTGCTCACAGAAGGAGGAGTAGTTTCTAACAGGGGTATTAAGTGTAAATCTCTAAATCTCATATTTTGTATTAACGAGAGTGTTTTGATGGGTAAGATAGCTACGAGTCTAAAATTTAAAATTCAAGGAGACTTTTATGAAAGTATGCAATAACTGTGGAACTGCTTGTAAAGATGAAGCAAGATTTTGTGCAGGATGTGGATATGCCTTTACTACTTCAACACCGATTGGGTATGCTCAGCCTCAGCAGACATACAATCAAGGTCAGCCTCAAACCCGTAATTATTCTGTTGCTTTCGAGGTACCTGTGCGCACTCCAACTCAACTATCTGAGTCAGATAAAGCATTGCGCTTGATTGCATTCATACTAGATCTTTTAACTATGGTAGGTTGTTGTGTAGTGCTTTTACCCATACCATTTTTATGCGTTATGTTAATCCTTCTTCTGGCTTGGATGATTCCTATGACTATTGTAACTTGGGGGATTTATAAGGGAACTAGACGCAATACGGTTGCTTTTGGCGTTTGTACGTTAATCTTCGTCAATCCAGTTGCAGGAATTTTGCTTTTGTGCTCACAAAAGGATGAGTAGTTGCTAACTTTTTTCGTGCATATAAAAAGTAATAAAATAGTTCACTTTCATTCTTAGCAATTAGTAGAAGAATGTTTTATCTTGAAGTGCAAAAGGCAGCATATAAGCTGGAATTTGAAGCCCTTCATCAGTCTCAGCGAGATTTTTAGGATGCACAACCAAGTTGCTTCCAATGCGTTTTGCAAAACGCGACTTAAATTTTGCATATGACGTTGTTGTGTAGTTTTTTGAAGACTTTACCTCTAGTGGGTAAACTTTAAAATTTGTTTTGCTTTCGTTTGACAATAAGAAGTCAATTTCAATATCATTTCGATGCTTTTCCCCAGAATAATGAGTGTAAAAAAATAGTTTTCTGTTCTGATAAACAATCATTTGCGCTACAAGGTTTTCATAAAGCATACCTTTATTGATAGAAAGTTTCCCATCCATTATATGCTTGTATAGATTTTGATTCGCAATTTCATTTTCTGAGAAAGCGTGACTAAATAAAAGACCAGTATCTGCCATATAGCATTTAACAAAAGATGCATCTCTGTGTAGTGCAAAACCTACATTTGGGTCATTGCAACGATAACATAAATTGCAAATCATCGAATCTTCGAGCCAAAATAATGGCTCATCATACATATCGTATACACCATTTAAACCTATTTGATTTAATTTAATTCTCTTTTCGTGTTGAGACAAAAACCCTGGAATACCCTCAAATAAAGCAGAAACTTTTGAGTTAAATCGAGTGGCAGATTTTTTTATATCATCGGAATATAAATCGAGTATTCTGCGCTTTTGATAATCTGCCTTGGCAAAGTCTTTGTTATAGCTTAAATATGCAACAACACTTTGCGGCATCCCTCCAACAAGCATATATTCAAAAAGCAAATTGTTGGCTTTTCTGTGCATTGAATTGTCTAATGGTTTTTTATTCTCCCAACATTCTTTAATGTAATCAATTAGCACAGTTTGGTCGCACGCGTTTAAAAACTCAACAAAGCTTAAAGGATGCATTTTAATTTTTTCTTCTTCCGAAGGAATTACAATGTTAGAGACATTTTCTTTTATAGATATTAGAGAACCTGTTTCGAGTATATCGAAACGTCCATCTTCAACGAGATACTTAACTGCCTCACGCGCCCTAGGAAACTTTTGAATTTCGTCGAAGATAATTAGAGAATCTCTGTTATATAGACGCACATTACACTCAAGAGAAATTCTTTGATAGAAAGTATCGAGGTCGTTTAAATTATTTTCAAAATTTGCCTTTAGTTCAGGCGTTGCTTTTGCAAAATCAATAAATGCAACACTTTTATAATTTTCATCTCCAAACTTTTTTGCAATGGTTGATTTACCAACTCTCCTTGCACCTTCAATCAAAAGTGCTGATCTGCCTTTTGAAAAAGATTTCCATTGAAGCATCTGACTATATATTTCACGAGTTAAATCCATGGTTTTACCTTTCATTTTAAAAAAGCGCAAAGTAATAATAGCAGATTTTATATAAAAAACGCAAAGTAATAAAAGCCAAAATCACCATAAAAACGCAAAGTAATTAGATTTATATATCTTCAAATAAGTTGTATTATAATAGATACCTAGCTGCATTCAATTTTTTAAACGAGATGTTAAACGACTCTAGAAAAAGCATGTAGATACCAAAAAAACCTAAAGAAGTAATGTTGTTGATTCTTGACGACACAAAAGAGTCTAAGCACGAACTTGCACATAAGCATAATATGCATGCGCTAAAGGGCGGGTGTAAGGGCTGTCTTGAGTGTTATGTTGCAAATATTGGAGACTGGCTGCTAGTTTGGTGCGTTAACGATGGATTTGTAAGTGTTTTTAAGAACACAGAACTCATGACGATTTGTAAAAAATAATAAAATCGTTGATCATTAGATGTTAAAGTCTGCGCGTCTTGGAGGAAACACAACAAATATGGCAACCATCGAACGAACCTTCGCACGTCTGCAAAAATCAACTTTTCGCTCGAGGTTTCATCTAAGCGAAAAAGACAGACACTACATATCAGATAAGGGACTAGATACAATTAGACGTCATGCCGCAGACTTTGTTCGCACTCGTCTTGCCCCAGCAGACATACCCAACGACGGCAAGCAAACCCCAATGCGTGGACACCCAGTGTTTATTGCTCAGCATGCTTGTGCATGTTGCTGCCGTGATTGTTTGAATAAGTGGTATCATGTTCCGCGTGGTCGGGAGTTAACACAAAATGAGCAGGAGCGCATTGTAAATTTGCTTATGGCTTGGATTGAGCGTGAGCTTAAAAGCAACCTCTAGCAGGCAAGCTAAAGGTGAATATTTGCAAGGAACTTTAAAACAGAGGTTCTAAATGAAAATGGAATGGCAAGACGGAAAAACACGCTGCAAATGGGCAAATCCCAAAAACGACCTCTACATTCATTATCATGATGAAGAATGGGGTGTTCCGGTGCACGATGACCACAAGCTCTTTGAAATGCTTATATTGGAGTGCTTTCAGGCAGGGCTGTCGTGGGAGTGTGTTCTCAATAAGCGCGAGGCGTTTCGAGAGGCTTTCGATAACTTCGACCTAAACAAAGTTTGCACCTACGATGAAACTAAACTCCAATCGCTCCAGCATAACCCCAACATTATTCGCAATCGTCTGAAAATACAGGCATCGCTCAGCAACGCACGCGTGTTTTTAGATATCCAAAAAGAGTATGGCAAGTTTGCAAATTATTTATGGAGCCTAACGGATGGTCAAGTGATTTATGAAACTGGTCTAACAAGTTCCGAGCTGTCCGATAGCTTATCCAAGGATTTAAAGAAGCGTGGCATGAAGTTCGTGGGAACTACGATTATCTATTCTTATTTGCAAGCAGTTGGGGTGATCTATTCTCATGATAAGGAGTGTTTTTTGGCTCATTAAGCCAAGAGGCCTCGACCAACAATAAAAAGCATTATAACCTAGCTAACTATTGCGCATTACACTTGCATACTTGCGCACACCTTGCGTTTATGCAATTGCAACCAACTCAAACTTGCGTGTGTGATATTATCAAAATGTTTGTTTTAAATCAGTAGGAGCAGTTAAATATGCGAGATAAACTCAAAAAAATCATAAAAGCATATGAGGAACTTGAGGGCAGACTTGGCGATCCGAGTGTTGTCTCTAATCAAAAAGAGTATGCACGTGTGGCTAAAGAGCATTCAAATCAGGCACCTTTGGCAAAAAAAGCGCAAGAGTATATACATGCATTAGACGAGATTGAATATGCCAAAGAGTTGCTCAAAACAGAAAATGACCCAGATATGAAAGCAATGGCTCAAGAAGAAATTGCTGAGAACGAAAAGAGTCTAGCTGAGCTTGAAGACGATATTAAGATCATGTTGCTTCCGGCAGATCCGAACGATGACAAAGATATCATTGTTGAAATTAGGGCAGGTGCTGGCGGCGATGAGGCAGCTATTTTTGCTGGAGACCTCTTCAAGATGTATAGCAGTTTTGCCGACCATCAAGGTTGGAAAACAGAGGTGCTAGACACATCTCCATCAGATGCGGGTGGATACAAGGAGATTTCGTTTAAAATCTCGGGCGACAAAGTTTATTCGATTATGAAATTTGAAAGCGGCGTGCATCGCGTTCAGCGTGTTCCAAAAACTGAGTCGCAGGGCAGAATTCATACTTCTACAGCAACTGTTGCAGTGCTTCCTGAGGTGGACGATGTTGAGGTCGAGATTGAGCAAAACGATATTCGCGTTGACGTTTATCGCGCAAGTGGCCCAGGCGGACAGTGCGTTAATACCACAGACTCAGCTGTAAGAATTACTCACCTCCCAACCGGCATTGTTGCGCAGTCTCAAGACCAAAAGTCGCAGCTGCAAAACAGGGCAGTTGCCATGCAAATGTTGCGTGCAAGAATTTATGACAAAATGCTTGCAGAACAACAAGCTGCTATCGGC
The DNA here is from genome assembly GCA_963661535.1 of Senegalimassilia sp. GTDB lineage: Bacteria > Actinomycetota > Coriobacteriia > Coriobacteriales > CADBOM01 > CAVLCC01. The sequence continues at coordinate 23,598 of CAVLCC010000002.1, read as the reverse complement.
GCAGAGAGACGAAGCCAAATTGGCTCGGGAGACAGAGCAGAAAAAATCCGCACATACAACGCTCCGCAAGATCGCGTAACAGACCATCGCATTGGATACAATGGTTCTTATAATGGAGTTTTGCTAGGTCAGGGCAGCAGTGGATTGGAAGAGTTGATTACTGCTTTGGTTGCAGCAGACCGCGCAAAGCGTCTAGAAGATGCAGTCTAGTTGCAATAAAATGAGCGCTGATGCGAACACACAATCGGAACCGTCATATTTGAGCTTCATAAAAAACTTGCGCTCTGTATCTGATGTTTATAAAAATGCTTCGCTTTATCTTGAGAGTGAAAACATAGAGGACGCACAGCAAAATGTGAAGCTTATTATGTGGTATCTGTTAGATATATCTCCTACAGATATTGTGGCTTTTTCAAATAGGGAGCTTGAAGAAAGCGAACTTTTAGGGCTCACAGATGCGCTAAAAAGACGCGCAAAAGGTGAGCCGCTTCAGTATATTTGCAAAAAAGCACCCTTTAGATATGCAGATCTGGAATGTAGACAGGGTGTTTTTATTCCGCGTCCTGAGACAGAAGTTTTGGTAGACAGGGCACTGTGCGCAGCAAAGGTTTTATTGAGTGAGCGCGATGGTGAAAGCTCGAGTCCAGGAGAGCAGGAGCAAAGCAAGTGCGGCAATGCAAGTGATCAACAAAATCGCAATGAGTCAATGCAAGCCTCCTTAAGCGCATCCCCGCCAGCATCTACACAAAATTTCTTGCAAATCGCAGACCTTTGCTGTGGAAGTGGAACCATCGCTGTTTCTGTTGCATCTGAATGTGAGTATGCGCAAGTCTTTGCAACCGATATCTCTCAAGAAGCAGTAGAACTTACTCAAAAAAACGCGCACTTACTTGGCGTTAGCGACAGGGTAAGCGTTAAACAGGGCAGCTTGTTTGATCCACTGGGTGATCAAAAGTTTAATATGGTTCTCTCCAATCCTCCCTATATTCCAACTGCAAAAATTGCAAATATGCCGCGAGAAGTTGTGGATTTTGAACCAATGGAGGCTCTAGATGGTGGTCCAGACGGACTAGACATATTTAGACAAATTGTAGAAGGGTGTTCAGTGCACCTCAAGGCAGGCGGATTTTTAATTTGTGAGCTTGACGAGGATACGCTTGAGCAAGCTTGCGATATCTGCGCAAATTGCAAAGATGTTGTTTTTAGCAACATTAAAATTGTGCGAGACCTAGCAGGTCGCAATAGAATTATCGAAGCTAGGAGATGCTCATGATTGACCAGCAGGCAAAGGTGTTGCAAATAGACCTTGCGGATCCAGATAAAAAAACCATCGTGCATGCTGCAAAGTATCTAAATGACGGACAAGCCATCATCTTTCCAACCGACACAGTATACGGAGTTGGTGTTGCAGCTCAAGATAAGTCTAATCCAAGCAAGCTCTTTCAAATCAAACAACGAGACCTCTCCAAGGCAATTCCTTGGCTTGTCTTAGGAGTTAGCGACCTCAAATATTACGCAAAAAACTTGCAGCCATATTGTTTGGAGATGGCAACAAAACTTTGGCCAGGGCCTCTCACTTTGGTTGTTGATGCTGCACCCACGGTTCCAAATGCATTTATGGGGGACGGTTCAACAATTGCGCTTCGAGCCCCCAATAGTCCGGTTGCTTTGTCGCTAATGCACGAGTTGTCATCGCCAATAGCAACAACTAGTGCCAATATTAGTGGTAGAGATGCTGTTAATAACTCGGCAAATTTAGATCCAGAAATTTGTAAGATGGTTTCGGTTGTTTTGGACGGTGGGGCAATAAAAGATGGTGTGCCATCAACTGTGGTTATATGCACGGGAGGTAAACCCAAAGTTGTGCGTGAGGGAGCTATCACCAAAGCTCAGATTATGAGTTTTGTTGAGGCTTGAGATTTTTGATTTGAAGATCGAGGTTTAAGACCTAGGCAAGCGTTAATTTGACAAACCTCGGTAAGCATTGATAATTTTTTTGATAAATTTCAACATACATTTCAACGGGCTTATTCATATAAACCCCAAACTTAAAACAGAAAGGATGCACATATGCGAATAGCAGTGGCAGGCGACCATGCAGATGTTCAGATGAAAGACAACCTAGCCAAATTTGTGGAAAGCATGGGGCACGAGGTCTTAAATCTAGGGACGCACAGCGCAGACAGAGTCGATTACCCCGACTTTGCACGCAAAGTTTGCGAGTCTATAAAAAATGGCGAGTCAGACCTAGGCATTTTAGTGTGTGGCACCGGAATAGGAATGTGCATTGCCGCTAACAAATTTGCAGGCATAAGAGCTGCTAACGTTACTCTTCCACGAGTTGCACCACTTGCTAGGCAGCACAACAATGCAAATGTGCTCACGTTATCAGCGAGATTTGTAGATGAACAAACCAATAAGCAAATTATCAGTGAGTTTTTGGGTGCAAATTTTGAGGGAGGACGCCATTTAGAGCGTCTAGCAAAAATAGAGGCAATCGAGGAAGAGAAATAAAAAATCGCTGCAATCAAAAAATGAGAAATTTGCAAGCGTATAATTGCGCGTCTGCGCAAATGTTTGCAAGCACAAACAAAGCCTTTAAAAAAACTATGAGCATCACAAAACCAAAACATTTGAGAAAGGTCTAAATATGTCAGATTTAAAAACGTTTAGCCGTCCAAGCTGGGACGAGTATTTCCAAACAATAACACGCGACGTGGCAGATCGTTCTACTTGTATACGTCGACACGTAGGCGCAATTATTGTTAAAGACAAAAGAATACTTGCAACGGGATATAATGGAGCTCCATCTGGGCTCAATCATTGTTTAACAACAGGGTGCTTGCGTGAGGAGTTAGGCATTCCATCTGGACAAAAGCATGAGCTATGCAGGGGAGCGCACGCGGAGCAAAATGCAGTAATTCAAGCTGCAAGATATGGCGTTCCAATAGACGGGGCAACTGTATATTGCACAAATCAACCTTGTATTGTATGCGCAAAGATTTTGATTAACGCAGGTGTAGAGAAAATAATTTATGAGAATTCTTATCCAGACGAACTCTCGGAACAAATGATTAAAGAGGCTGGAATAGAGCTCGTTCACATGCCTGCAAATATGTCTTAAATACGCACAAGTGAACAACAAAATCAACTTCTAATCTATACAAAGAAAAGGTGAATGTTTCACCACTAAATCCCACTGTTTAGCAGGGGATTATATGCGGTCTGAGCGGCCAAATATTAACTCTTGAGCATGTTTAAAATTTGCCCTATTATGGCCGTCTAGCAATTAGTTTTGCACATTAACTTAAATTTAAGAATTTTATGTCTACATTTTTTAAAATTTAGTTCTATAGTTTCATGAAACGAAAATTTGTGGTTTGCATTTTGGCGTTTTAAAATGATTAAAACAAACTTTGTGAGTCAGCAAAATTAGATGGTTGTGGAGACAGTCTAAGACACACAAAACAAATGCAAAGCATGAGTGTTCGTTGAACAAGAACAAAAGTAGGCAGTTTTAATTTGCTTAGAGCGTTTGAGTGAGCTTAAACAAAGAGGCTTCAAGCATAAGTATTAAAAGAGTTATCTTAAATTGAATACTTCAGCTGTCTTATGGGGTGGTGACTTGTTCGTTATTGTGGCAATTGCAGTAGGGCTTTGTTGTGGCTTGCCATTACTTTTTAATAGAAGAATTGCAAGACGCATTAGACAAAAAGGCAAAGATCCCTCTTTAGGTCTTCTATTAGCAATGGTCATGATTTCGTTTCTGGTCATGTCTGGGGCAATTGTTATTTGCAAGGTTGCAAATCCAGACAATATCATCCCCTTTTCGATAGCACAAATTGCTACTTTTGTTGGTTGTATTGTTATATATGCAGCCAAAGAGTTGCTTAGTTAGTTTAGCTAGCAAAAAACAATGCAACAAAGAACAATATTTGTTTGCGGAAGGATATGTATTCATGGAAGAAACGATGCAAGAGTTCTCGCACCACATGAGCGAGATGGTAGATGGTAAATATACTGCCTACGTTACTCCATTTATGAGCCAGTATACGGTATGGCTAATTATCTCCGCTATCGTGTGTTTAGTAGTAGTTGTATATGCTGCTAAAAAGGTTCAGCTAATTCCAAAAGGGTTTTTTGCTGGAGGCATTGATCACTTAATGGAGTGGTTGCGTCAAGACATTGGCTATAACGTAATTGGCCCTGATGCAGATAAGCACATGCCATTTATTATGACTGTGTTGTTCTTCATTCTTACAGCTAACCTAATTGGTCTAATTCCTGGTGTATCCGTAGCAACAGGTTGTATGGGTGTTACAGGTGCACTAGCTGTTATCTCGTTTGTATACTTCATGGCATACGGCTTTAAACGTCAAGGGTTTTGGGGATACATAAAATCATTTGCACCTCAAGGTTTAGTTTTCCCGTTGGCAATTTTGCTTTGGGTAATTGAGGTATTTTCAACATTTTTAAGAATTGTTACTCTCGCAGTTCGACTTTTTGGCAACATGTTTGCTGGTCACCTTGCAATGGGTGCATTCGCAATTTTGGCAACAGTATTTACTGTGCCTTTCTTACAAAATATGACTGCAGCTACATTTGCAGGAGCTCTTCCAAGTGTTGCTTGGATTATTCTTCTGCTTGCAATGTATTGCATGGAGATGTTGGTAGCTTGTGTTCAGGCATATGTATTTACACTGCTTTCAGCCGTGTATATTAATTTGGCGGCAGGACACTAAAGCGCACTAACAAAGTAAGGTTACATTGCTGCATAATCAAAAGTTGATTTGTGGCTTTGGAAGTATAAGGCAAGGCTCGCCTAAAAAGGAAAGGCGACCGGAGTCATTAGGAGGAATCGTGTCAGTTATTGGATATGCTATTGCAGTTGTGGGTGCAGCTCTAGGTATTGGCTTAGGAGCCTACGGAGTTGCAGGCGGTATTGCACGTCAGCCTGAGGTTCAAGGACGTCTATTTACCGTGTTTATTCTTGGCGCAGCTTTCTGCGAGGCGTTGGCACTTCTAGGTTTCGTGCTCGCGCTCATTTCTTAGTTTGGTTGCCTAACAAGATTTTATTTAAAGTGGCAATCTGGAGGTAATAAGGTGAGATACGAGAGATTCGCAGGAAAAGCCCTTAAGGTCGGTGTCTTGGGCACGATGATGACGCTGGGTGTCCCTGCCTTGGCTTTGGCTGAGGAGGAGCATAGCGGACTCGACTTGCTCATCCCAAATATGGTGGAATTTATCCCCATGTTAATTGCGTTTTTGCTGCTGTGGGTGGTGTTTGCTAAGTTTGCCTACCCAACCGTTATGGGAATGATAGACAAACGCGCAAACATGATTAAAGACAACCTACAGAGCGCCGAAGAAAGCAAGGTTGAAGCATCTAAACTCAAAGCACAAAGCGAACAAGAGCTAGAGGGTGCAAAAACCGAGGCAGCACAAATTGTTGAGGATGCTAAAAAGTCTGCTCAAGCACAGAGTAGCAAAATACAAACAGATGCGCATGAGCAAGCACAAGCTATTCTCGACAAAGCTAATGTGGTAATTGAAAACAATCGCCAGGTAGCAGCTGCTGAGCTTCAAAAGTCTGTTGCAGACATTTCTATTGCCGTAGCTTCAAAGCTTATTGGCAAAGATTTGAGCGACGAGGAACACCGCAAGATTGTGGAACGCTATGTTGAGGAGGCAGGTAGTCTCAATGTCGGCTGATCGCAACATCGAAAGTGGCAAAGTTAAGCTTTATTCCCAGAGCATTTTAGAATGTGCCAAGGGTGATAGAGATAAGATTATAATGTTCGACACTCAGCTCCGTGAGTTAGTGCACGCCTATTATGTAAATAAAAAAATGGCTATTGCATTTGCTGAGGATACTGATGAAGAGTCGGTTAGAATCAAACTTGCCACAAAAGTGTTTGAGACCATCGACGGCGACATCCGACCCATCGTGGTCACTATGGCCGTGCGTGGTGACATTCCCCTCGTTAGCCGTATTTCTGAAGCATATACTGAGTTGGCCGAAAAAGAGCTCAATGCTGTAATTGTTGATGTGGTTACAGTCGTTGAACTTGACGACCACTTGAGAGATGTTATTAGAAAGAAGCTCAAGAGTGACTTTGGTACGGATGCAATTATTAGAGAGCATATCGACCCAAAGATTATTGGAGGAATAACAATGAGCGCTCATGGATGGAGAGTTGATGCAAGCATTGCTTCACAGCTCGAAGTTGCAAGAGAGGCTCTAACGAGTACATCTACTGGAGGTGAGAGGTAAATGGTAGAAATCACCGCAAGTGCTATCGACGAGGCACTGCGCAAGCAGCTCGACGAACTCAGCTCCAGTGTGGAGTCAAGAGAAGTTGGTACCGTAATTCAAATTGGAGACGGTATTGCTCGCATCGATGGTTTGCAAAACGCAATGGCAGGCGAGCTTTTGGAGTTTGTGAATGAGGATGGTCAAAAAGTGGCTGGTCTTGTTCAAAATCTTGAGGAGCACGAAGTCGGAGCGGTTCTTTTGGGTAACGTTACCCTAATTAAAGAGAACGATGAGGTGAGAACCACCGGCAAGATTATTGAGGTACCAACTGGAGAAGCTTTGGTTGGACGTATCGTTAATCCGCTTGGTATACCGCTAGATGATAAAGGTCCAATTGAAGCTGATGAGTATCGCCCAGTTGAGTTTAGGGCTCCTGGCGTTGTAGAGCGTCAGCCAGTTAATGAACCTGTTCAAACTGGTCTTTTGGCAATCGACTCCATGATCCCTATTGGACGTGGACAACGTGAGCTAATCATTGGCGACCGTGCAACTGGCAAAACTGCCATTGCAGTAGACGCAATCATTAACCAAAAAGGCAAAGATATGATTTGCGTTTATGTTGCCATTGGTCAAAAGGCTTCAACAGTTGCTTCGATTGTTGAGACATTAGATAAGTTTGGAGCTATGGACTACACAATTGTTGTTACAGCAACAGCTTCAGACCCAGCTCCTTTGCAATATATTGCACCTATGGCTGGTGCTGCAATGGGCGAACACTTTATGTATACAGGTGCTGATGGCAAGCCAGCAAATGCAAATAATCATGGACGCCACGTTTTGTGCATCTATGACGATTTGTCAAAGCAGGCTACAGCATACAGGCAGATGTCACTAACACTTCGTCGCCCACCTGGACGCGAGGCTTATCCTGGAGACATCTTCTACCTGCACAGCAGGCTTTTGGAGCGTGCTGTTAAGCTTTCAGATGAAAACGGAGCAGGTTCTCTAACCGCACTTCCTATCATCGAAACGCAGGCAGGCGACGTTTCTGCATACATTCCAACAAACGTGATTTCGATCACAGATGGACAAATATTCTTGCAGACAGACCTCTTCTTCCAAGGACAACGTCCAGCTATTAACGCTGGTATTTCGGTGTCGAGAGTTGGAGGAAGCGCTCAGATTAAAGCTATGAAGCAGGTTGCCGGTAACCTCCGTCTAGACCTTGCGGCTTATCGTGAGATGCAAGCGTTTGCACAATTTGGCAGCGACCTTGATAAAGCTACACAAGATCAGCTAAATCGAGGCGAGAGAATGACTGAGCTTTTGAAACAAAAGCGCTACGTTCCAATGCCAGTTGAAGAACAGGTTATGTCTATTTATGCTGGCAACGGCGGATATATGGACGATATTCCTGTTAGCGACGTTGTAAGGTTCCGCGAGGAGATGAGGGAGTATATGCGCAACGTGCATCCAGAAATTGGACAAGCAATTGTTGAGCAGAAGACTCTGACCGACGACATTAAGAAGCAGCTCGATGAGGCTCTAACTTCGTTTAAGTCTCAATTTAGAGCAACTTCCGAGAATTAAGGTTAGTAATACTAATGGCCAATCTACGTGACATACAGAAGAGAATCAACTCCGTGCAATCCACGAAGCAGATTACTCGCACCATGGAGATGGTCTCCTCCGCCAAAATAGGCAAGGCAACTAAGAGGATGGAGGCTGGTAGACCATATGCGATTGCTATCAGCAAAATGCTCAAGCGCTTGTCTGACGGCGACGATACTTCATCGGTAAGTCCGCTTTTACAAAAGCATGATGAGGTGAAGAATGCGATTATTATCGCTGTGGTGTCGGATAGAGGTCTAGCTGGTGGATTTAACACTAGTGTGCTTCGCAACTGCGACCACATGAAGGCTAGACTAGAGTCTGAGGGAACTGATGTAGGTTTTATCGCTTGCGGAAAAAAAGCAGTTGGATATTTCAACTATCGCAAGTACAACATTGTAAAGCCCTATACCGATCTCTCTGCAGATCCAACACTAAATGAGGCTCGTGATATAGCTAACATTTGCGCTAAGCGATACCTAGATGGCACGGTAGATGAGGTGTATATCGTATACAATCATGCACGCAATTCTGCCGATCAAGACCTTATAGAAGACAAAATCTTGCCTATCGAAACATCTGAAGAAGATGCTGAGAGCAAAGATGAATCTCAGACTCAATACGAAAAGACTTATGAGTTTGACCCGTCTTCTGCAGTTGTGCTTGCAGACCTTTTGCCTAGCTATTTTGTAAATGCTGTTTATTCGGCATTAGTTGACTCAGCAGCTGCTGAGCAAGGAGCAAGGCGTAAGGCCATGAAAGCTGCTACCGATAATGCAACCGATATGATCGAAACTCTATCAAGGGTTTACAACAGGCTGCGTCAAGGAGCCATTACCACGGAGCTAACCGAGATCGTCAGCGGTGCTGCCGCCTCGGAGGAGTAAGCAATGGAAGAAAAGGAAACAAAAATGAACGTTGGACACATTGTTCGCGTTGTAGGACCTGTAGTTGATGTTGAGTTTACAGCAGAAACACTACCTGCTATCTACAATGCGCTCAAAATCGATGCCGACCTTCCAACCGGCCATGTCGAAATCGTGCTCGAGGTTCAGATGCATCTTCCGGGAAGCATCGCGCGTACAGTAGCAATGTCTTCAACAGACGGACTAATGAGAGGTCTTGAAGTTGTTGATACTGGTGCGCCGATTATGATGCCTGTCGGCGAGAACGTTCTCGGGCGCATCTGGAATGTTACCGGCGGAGTGGTTGACGGAGGCGAGAAGCCTCAAATTGATGAATATTATCCAATCCACAGACCTGCACCAGCTTTTGAAGACTTGGTAACTGATGTAGAGATTTTTGAAACTGGCATTAAAGTTATCGATCTTTTGGAGCCTTATATTAAAGGCGGCAAGACTGGTCTATTTGGCGGCGCAGGCGTTGGTAAAACTGTTCTTATTATGGAGCTCATTAACAATCTTGCACAAGAGCACGGTGGTAAATCAGTGTTCTGCGGTGTAGGTGAGCGCACACGTGAGGGAACAGATCTTTACTTAGAGATGAATGAGTCTGGAGTTATTGGAAAGACTTGCTTAGTTTATGGTCAGATGAATGAGCCTCCTGGAGCTCGTATGCGTGTAGGTCTATCTGGTCTTACAGTAGCTGAGTACTTCCGTGACCAAGGACAAGACGTATTGTTGTTTATCGACAACATCTTTAGATTTACACAGGCTGGTTCTGAGGTATCCGCACTTCTAGGTCGTATGCCATCTGCTGTAGGTTATCAACCAACATTGGCAACCGAGATGGGCGACTTGCAAGAGAGAATTACCTCAACAAAGCAAGGTTCTATTACGTCAGTACAAGCAATTTATGTTCCTGCTGACGACCTAACTGACCCAGCACCTGCTACCGAGTTTTCGCACTTAGACGCAACAACAGTTTTGTCGCGTTCAATTGCAGAGCTTGGCATTTATCCAGCAGTTGATCCGCTAGAGTCTTCGTCACACGCTCTTTCGGCAGAAATTTTGGGTGATGAACACTACAGAGTAGCAACAACTGTTCAAGAGATTTTGCAACAATATAACGATCTTCAAGACATCATTGCTATTTTGGGTATGGACGAACTTTCTGAAGAGCAAAGACTAGTTGTTAGCCGTGCTCGTAAGGTACAACAGTTCTTGGGTCAACCATTCCATGTTGCTGAGCAGTTTACTGGAAACCCAGGCAAGTATGTTAAGCTCGAGGACACAATTCGTTCTTTTGCTGATATTATTGATGGCAAATGCGATGACATCCCAGAGCAAATGTTCCGCTACAAAGGCTCAATTGATGAGGTTTATGAAGCCTATAGAAACAGCCAGGAAGCGAGCGAGTAAATGAGCGAGCAGCCACTGCAATGCGAGATAGTCACACCAGAACGTTTGATGTTCTCTCAGATGGCGGATAGTGTTATTGTTCCTGCGTCTACTGGCGAAATGGGATTTTATCCTTTGCACGCCCCTATAATCTGTATGATTGACAAGGGTTGTATTAGGGTAACTCCAGCTGGTGAGCAGTCTCAAACAAAACTAGCTGTTATTGGCGGTTATGTTGAGGTTGATGGGGAGCATGTAACAGTTCTCGCCGATAGGGCTGCACTTATGAACGAGGTTGATATTAGTGAGGTTAACAAAACCATAAACGACCTTGAACAAGAAGTGTCACAATATGATGAAAATGATGAAGCTGGATTTGTGGCTCGCAGCAATCTTGAGTGGAACAAACTCTTGCAGCATATCTCGCAAGTAGCATAAGCATATTTTTAAATATCAAGTAATTACTCCCAAGATGTGTATAGACATTTTGGGAGTTTTTATTTATGTAAGCAAAAGCGTCTGGATTGTTGACGGGGTTTTGATGATTGGAGTGTTTAGTCTTAAAGAGTGCTGAGATTTGTGGTAGATTTTGGAGTTTTTGTATTAGCAACCCTAGCTTATGCGATGCAAAACAAAATTTGAACTTTGAGAGGTGTTGCAATTTTCTCCTTGGTATATGAGCTCGCATACAATCTTTTCGCAATTACCCACATGATAAGCAAAGTATTGGTTTCCTTCATCATTAAATTCACCCATGATAGACATAATTGTGCCACCATGCACAACTAAAGCTATGTTGTCACTGTTGCTACATTTCCTAACAATCCCTACAAATCCATCGCAAACTCGCTTTTGAAACTCCGCTAAAGACTCACCTTCAGGAATTTTGTTAACACACATGCTATCAACCCAATCACGATATGGCTTAAAATCTACCATCTCATCCGCGGTTTTATTTTCAAAGATTCCAAAGTCCATCTCCCGCAAGTCATCAACAATTATAGATTCCAAAAAAGGAAAAGCAAGCTTAGCAGTTTGTATGCAACGTTTATATGGGCTTGCAAATACTTTGTTTATGCCTGCAACCTCAGGGCAATTAAGCGCACTTGCTTGCTGAACTCCCAGTTCTGTTAAATCCTGATCAGTTGTTCCAATATATCTTTTGTCAATATTGCCAGGAATTTGTCCGTGTCTAATTAGTGTTATTTGCATAATTTGCCTCTCCATAAAATTTTGGTTTGATAAATATATCCTATACGCATATACTAAAAGAATAACATCACAGAAAGGAAAAATATATGAAAGACAAAGGACTAATCCATGTTTATTATGGATACGGAAAAGGCAAAACAACTGCAGCCCTAGGGCTTGCCGTAAGAGCTAGCGGCAGAGGCTTTAAAGTGGTTATTTTGCAGTTTTTAAAAGACATGCAAACAGGCGAGCTTGCGCAGTTTAGCAAGCTTGACAATGTCAAAGTTATAAGAGGAACAGCAGCTCCCTGCTTTGTTAAAGATATGACTCCAGAGCAAGTTGTAGAGACTAAACAAATTCATGATAATCACTTAAAAGAAGCGATGGAACTCGTAGCATCAGGGGAGTGCGACTTGCTAATTTTAGATGAGGCACTAGATGCTTATCAGCTAGGTGTTTTAGATGATGATCTTTTCCACGAGATTGTGTGCAATAAACCCAAATGTCTTGAACTTGTGATTACAGGTCATCAACCAACACAATGGGTGTTTGATCATGCTGACTATATTACAGAAATGAAAAAACACAAGCATCCATTTGATAATGGAATTAGAGCACGCAAGGGTATAGAACTGTAGTTAAGATGAATATAAAGTAAGGCAGCTCTTAGCCAATAGCTAAATTTTGAGCTGCCTTATTTACTGTTTAAGCACAATAACTGTGTCACGCTTATTCGATTTGTGTATTAGTAGTGGCTTACGATAGGCGTTCCTGTCTCAACTAAATCGTAGAGTTGCGACACATCGGAAAGAGACATATTAATGCACCCATGCGATCCACGTGTCTTATATGCAGTTCCTCCAAAAGAAGATTGCCAAGTTGCGTCGTGGAACCCAACTCCGGTCCATGTCATGCGTATCCAATAAGACACAGGGGTCTCATATTCAGGAACTCCAGCTGCGGTCATATTGCCAGTTAGAGTTTTATTGCGTTGCTTTTCTAACACACTGTATACTCCAGCCGGAGTTTCTCTTTCTGCAGTAGGAAGACCTGTTACAACATCTGCTTCAAAAGTCTTTTGTCCATCTTTAATAAAATAAACATGTTGCGCAGTTAGATTTAGCTCGATATAGGTATTTCCCCAATCTGGCTGTGATCCAGTTGCATTACTAACAGCAGCTTTGCTTGCCCAATGCGGCTCGCGCGTTTCGCTCTGTTTGGTTTCTAACATATTTTTAATGGACGAAATTTCTTCGCTTTGGTCAACTTTCCAGCCATAGGTTCCGCCGGATACAGTGTATGTATTTCCATCGACTGATGTAAACGAACGCTCATGACCAACAGTAGTATGGCGACCAGCAAATTCTTCTACCCAAGTAGAGATTTGATCATCATCAACTTCGTAGCTTCCATCGTCTTTAATTGTTAGCCAATCAAAAATTGTTGCGCCGTCTAAAATTTCGTTGCTTCCATCTGTGAAAGTGTAAGTAAGTGCAAATGGTACATACTTGTCTAGTAGTTTTACGCGATCTTGCAGCTCCTTTGTTGTAGATACAACTGCAGGTGCAAAATAGCAACCCTCGCTACTTAAATCAAGCTCAGGCTCAGCGTGAGTTACAGCTTCGGTAATGGCAGCCTGTGTTTTTTCAGTGTCTACTTTGTTGCCTGGAACCTCGTTATGAACCACATAGTTGCTTCCATTAAATTCTGGATATGCATCTTTTGGCTCTACTGCATTCGAGTTATCCATGCACGCAAGTTTCGCGCAAATTTCTTTTAGTTTGTCTTTATCATAAGAAAATGTAACTTTTGATGAGGTGTCTTCCTTGTTAAAAAATCTCATAATCCAAGCAAATGAGTTTTGTTCGTTTAACATTGTTTCAACTTCATTGGATCCGCCACTGTATTGAAGGCTTATATCTGATCCTTCAAATTTTTCAGTATGGCTCCCTGTGACGCCTGTTGTTGCATTAGCGTTGCTTGATGTAGTGGAGCTAGATGAGTCTGATGAATTACTCGATGAGGATGTATCTTGAGTCGATGCGATTCCAGTTTTGCTAGATGATTCTTCTGAAGCAAGTTTTGTTGCCTCGTCTTTAGTTCTCTCATAGATAGTTAACTTATAAGTTTTTGCTTTGTCTCCTAGAAGAGTTTCAACTTCAGATGCAGTTTTGAATGAACAATCAATTCCACTGATTTGTGTATTAAATCCAAAATGCGACATAAAAAATATAGATATACCAACATATGCAATCGCTAGAGCTGCAATTATGACTCCAAGAGTTATAAAAATATTTCGCACAAGGTGAGGGTGGGCGTTTTTGCCAGTGCTAGCTCCTCCATATGAAGAGCTCTGTGCATATTGATTGTTTATTGGAGTCATTCCACCCAAAGTATTTTCTTGGTATGACATTGTCTGAGATGGATAAACCTGTGTAAAATCGGCTGTGTTATCTTGAATCTGCGGAACTTGCAAATCAAGATTTGTTTCATCGTTTGAATTTGTTCGTATATGTTTGGCTTGATCATTGTCAAATGATGTCTCGTCTGTTTTATTTTTGTTTCGTTTAAAGTGAGGCATAACTTTCCTTTGTAATAAATGCACAATAAAAATCACATGCTCATAATTTTAGTTCTTATAGGGCTTTGGTAAATAAAATTATGTGTGTTTGGGCGCAATATTCTTTGAATGTCTTCAGTAATTTTTCAGATTATCTAGGCTTAAAATTTTTATGTGTTGCGAGTGCTTAAAATGTAGGTTTGTGCATGTTGTTGGGCTTTTAGGTTTGGGTTTGAAACAATGCGTTTAGTAAAACTTAAGCGAAACTTTAGTGGAACTCGGGTGGAATATGAATGAAAGCTGAGTGGCTCGGTAATTTGTTTATTTCGTGAACATATACAAATTTGGATATGTTTGGTCTATTTGAGTGCGATAATAAGCACATGTGAGGGGAACATTTGTATATAAATTAGTTGAAATACAGGCAATAGTTTGGATATAAGATGCTCTTTATAATTAGGATTTTAGGTTTTTTGGTACTAATAGGGATTGTTGCAATTTTATTCATTGTATTAACGGGCGTATCAAGCTTTAGAAGAAATATGCGAAATGGTAACCAAAATACGCAAGGATATTCTACAAGCAGGTCTTCACAGAGTTATTATACGTCCCAAAATTCTAAAAAGGATAAATATTCTAATCGATATAATGGTCCTACAGCTAAGCGCACCTATACAAATACTAATAAACAATCTAGTGGTGCAAGTTCGAGTTCTTCTAACGAGACATATGGTACGTATGCAAATTCTACATCTAGTCAAAGTGATGTGGTGGAGGTTCCACTTTTAGAAGTTAGCGATGTTTCGCAAGATAATAAATAAATTCACGAGAAAATACCACACATAAAATAAACATGAAATAAAGATAATCTCCACAGCTAGGTCGTGTTTTTTGCACAAAATAGCTGCAAAAGATTTATTTCAATGGCTCGCAAAAAATAAACCTTTTCGCATAAAATGAACTAACGTCTTTTTTGCGTTAACACCCATATTAAAGCGGTCTAGCGAACCTGAAAAGAAATTAGGTTTTAGGGAGGACTGACTAATTTTTTAGGTTCGCTAATTTAGGGCGCGTGCACGAGGCTTTAATTCACACCCTAATACCCCGCATGTTATTAGAGCCGCTCCACATAGCTGCTGTATAGAGAGGCTCTCCCCCAAGAAAAGTCCTGCCATAATTGCCAATAACATAGGCTCGATATAACCTGTAATAGCTATAGATTGTGCGGGAATTCCACCCATATTTGAAAAATATAGATAACATCCCAAACCTGTGTTTATAACTCCTAAAACTAATATTGGAAGAAGGTTGCCTTGTGGAATATAAGTGGGTATTTCTCCCATAGCTGCACAACCTACAGCGGTTGTAATAAAAGCAGAAGCTAGTTGCACTAAAGGCACGATTGTTCTATTTACATTAAGTGCAAGTTTGTTTAATACAACCATTCCTGCATAAGATAATGTGCAAGCTAGAGCAAGCAAAATTCCAGCGAGGTTAAATTCTCTGTCTCCGCCAGTGTTGCAAGCACTAACAAGCAATACACCTGCAAGAGCTATTGCAAAGCCTATTGTTTTGCGTGTTTCAAACCTCTCTCCAAATATGAATGGAGACACGGCAACCACAAACACAGGTCCTAAACAAAAAATTAGTGCTGTAGGAGCAACTCCAATAAGAGAATAAGCTTCAAATCGAAATATCCAGTCTAATCCCATAAGAGCACCAGATGCAATAATTAGTAGTAGACCTTTATAAGAATTAGTGCTCTCGGTGTTCTTGTTGTTTTTGAGTGCTTGGAAGTTTGAACTCTGTGGTTGTGCTGTTGCATGCAAATTTGATTTGCCTGCATTTTTTGAGTGCATATGCAAAATAATATATCTTATACCCAGAATAGCTCCGAGTGTAATGCTGCCAAGTAGTGTTCTAAAAAATATAATTTGGATGCTGTTTAGTGCAATTCCGCTTGCAATTACGCCGTTGGTTCCAAACAAAAATAGAGCAGACATATATCTAGCATAGCATTGTTTGGTGCTACGGTTTTTGCTAGAACTTAACACAGTTTCTCCTTCTAATTGCTAATTACAGTCGGTCTTTTAAACCATGTAGTTAAGTGCAAATATTGCACCCTGCGTTCATATGATACGTTAAAAACTTATATTCGATACTTGCAAGTAATAAAATAATAACTTGCAATATTCGCATATATAATATTGTTGGAGAAAAAATAATCTCCGTTAATTTGTTAGTCCGAATGAATAGGACAAAAAATGGATGGATCAATAACTAGATATCGTGCATTTGTTAGAACAGTAGAACTAGGCAGCCTAAGTGCTGCAGCTGATGATTTAGGGTTTTCGCAATCTGCAATAAGCAGGATGATATCTGCGCTAGAGCAGGAATGGAATATAACGCTTCTTGAGAGATCTCGTGCAGGGGTATACCTAACCAGCCAAGGCGAAACTTTGCTTAGTAGTGCAAGGCAAATTATAGAAGCTCAAGATAAGTTTGCATCTACAGTACATGGTTTAGATGGTGCAATAGTTGGACATATTAGAATAGCAACAATGGCAAGTTTTGCTACGCATTATTTACCAGGTTTTATTGGGGAATTTTTGCGCACGCGTCCACAGATAACTTATGAGATATTGATAGGGGATTATTCTGAAATTGACAAATGGGTTGACGAGGGTCGGGCAGATTGTGCCATTACACGACTGCCTTGTTCTAAACAATTTAAGGTTCAACAATTGGGTTGTGATGAATTTATGGCGGTTCTTCCGGTGGGACATGAGCTTGCAAAGGGTAAGAGTGTCCGTCCTCAAGATTTATTGAACGAGCGATTTATTTTACTCCAAAAAGATGACAACCAAGAAGTGCCTGATATATTTGCAAAATATGGAGGTGTTTCAAATCCATTTTTTAAGACCTGGCACGATTATATAGTTATGGCTATGGTTGAAGCTGGACTGGGCGTAAGTGTTTTGCCTTCTTTGATTTTAAAACGATGTCCATATAATTTGGAGATTCGACCTTTGCAAAATCCTGCAATAAAAAAGTTTGGACTGGTAACAAAAGTGGCGGTTAAACATTCGGTTGCTGTTGAGCAATTTATGAATAGCTTGATTGATGGGTTTTCGGAGTAAACCTGAAAGTCTTAGGCTTGGTAGGTTTCTTGGTTTAGATTTGGTTAAGAATTTGGTTAAATCTGGTTTAGATTTGGTTTAGAATTCTGAAAGATTTTGGTAAGAATTATTTGGCATCCTATCTTCACTGTAAAAAACATTTTAGATAGGAGGCTCCCATGACGGAAGCAACAGTAATTAAAAGCAAAGAAAAAAAGAACGAAAAATCACACAATAAGATTTTGGGTGAAAAGGGAGAAAGAGCAGCTCGCCAATATTTAGAAAGGCGAGGGTTTGAGATTATAGACACCAATTGGACATGTGGTTTTGGAGAGGTAGATATTGTTGCAATTGATGAAGAAACGCTCGTGTTTGTGGAGGTTAAAACCAGAAGTGGCATAGAACATGGTTTGCCTGAAGAAGCAATAACGCAAACTAAAAGAAAAAAGTATGAAAAAATTGCTATGGCATATCTTGAACAAAGCGAATACAATGACCTTCCAATTAGATTTGATGCTATTTCTATAACGTTAATGGCTGAGGACAGAGCATTTTTGCGTCATCATAAAAATGCTTTTGGGGTTGGTGATTAGTCTTGCGAGGAAGATGCACGGTTTTGGGAGCAACCTTGCGAGGTGTTGAAGCAATTCCTGTAAATGTTGAGGTTAGCGTTGGAGCAGGGCTCCCAGGTATATCTATCGTGGGATTGCCCGATTCGGCAGTTCAAGAATCTAAGTTGCGAGTTAGATCAGCAATTCGCGCAACAGGTTTTGATGTTCCAAATGCAAACATTGTAGTAAATTTGGCACCTAGTTCACTTAAGAAAGTAGGCTCGGGATTTGATTTGCCTATTGCCCTAGGAATACTTGCTAGCACTGGACAAATTAAAACTCAAGTTGTTGCTGGACGCACATTTGTTGGAGAGTTATCTCTTGGAGGAATGATTAGGAGCGTTCATGGGCTTTTGGCTTTTGCTATGATGGTGCGTGGCAGCGGGGGTTCTTTGGTTACTGGGCAAACTGCTGATGATTTATCTATGGTTTTGCCCGGCAGACACCTGATCGCAAAAAATCTAGGCGAGCTAGTTGAGATATTTGATGATTCACTAGATAAAGGTGATGATGAGTGTGATGTATCACATGCAGCAGAAGATCAACAGATAGAACCTGATGATAAGTCTCAATATGCAAGTTCACACCAGCTTAGTGATGATATGTGTCTTCTTGATAACTCAACTCAAATTGCTTGCAGTGATGGAGATACTGTTTTAGGAAGCTGTGATAATTCAAATAATGAACAGCTAGATTATTCGGATATAGCAGGGCAAGACTTTCCAAAGAGAGCTATGCAAATTGCAGCTGCCGGAAATCACAGTATTTTAATGATAGGACCACCTGGGTCTGGCAAAACTATGTTAGCAAGAAGACTTCCAACAATAATGCCTTTGCTAGATGAAGAAGAGCGTCTTCAGGCTGCTATGATTCATTCTGTGTCGGGACTTTCGTTTAAGTCGATTCTTGAGGGGAGGCGTCCATTTAGATCTCCACATCATAGTGCAACTCCTGCTGGAATTATGGGAGGAGGTGTTCCTTTAACACCTGGTGAGGTATCACTTAGTCATAATGGAGTTTTGTTTTTAGATGAGATGCCGGAGTTTAGCAGCCGTGTTCTTCAGATGCTAAGACAGCCTATAGAGGAAGGTGTTGTTGTATTGGCTAGAGCAGATGGAGTGTATAAATTTCCAGCTAAATTTTTATTGCTAGGTGCTGCTAACCCTTGCCCTTGTGGATATTTGGGAGACTTAGAAAAGCAATGCACATGTGCCCCTGGCGCAGTTAGACAGTATCAATCTAAAATTGGAGGTCCTCTTATAGACAGGTTTGACATGATGGTTAACGTTAGCAGGAGTGACCCTAAATCAGTTATGTTAACGGGCACAGGGGTTTCTTCTGAAGAACTGTATAAAGGAGTTTTATCTGCTAGAGAGTTTGCAAAGCACAGATATTCTAGCTCAGATATCCAAAGTTCTAGCACAGAGGATTTGGAAGATAATTTTGTGTGCAGCATAGAAAGAAAAGATAGGGAAACTGGAATTTCAAAACTAAAAACTGGCAAAGACAGATCTCTTATAGCTCAATGCAAAATGGACGGCAAAGTTATTTCTTATATGGAAGATATTGCAAGAGCTCATACTATGAGCGGGAGGGGCATTATGAAAGTTTTAAAGGTTGCAAGAACTATTGCAGATATTGAGCAGTCTGAACATGTTAGCGCAGATCATGTTAGTGAAGCAACAATGTTTCGTATGCAAGATAAGGGGTAGACAAAATGTCTGAATTACTTATAGATAGCGACGGTGATAAAGAGGTTTTATGTTTAGAGAGAAAGGGATATCCTTCCATTTTGGAAGACATAGAAAAACCTCCACTTAGACTCTATGTTTATGGCAATAAAGATGCAATAAAACCAAGTCTTGCAATTGTTGGTGCTAGAAAAGCTACACCATATGGACTAGCTTGCGCACATCGTTTTGCATCTATTGCAGCAAAACGCGGTATACCTGTGATTTCGGGCGGGGCTATAGGATGTGATCAAGCAGCTCATAAAGGAGCGCTAGAAGCCGGTGGAACAACTATTGCAGTTTTGGGTTCGGGGGCAGACGTGGCTTATCCCAAACGTGCTAAGGGATTATTTGAACAGATAATTAGCAGTGGCGGTGCTGTTATTTCTGAATTAGAATGGGGCGCCTCTCCTCAAAAATGGGCTTTTGTAAAAAGAAATAGAATCATAGCTGGTTTGTCTCGTGCCATTCTTATAGTAGAAGCTGGACTGCCTAGTGGGACATTTTCTACAGCTGATTTTGCACTTTCTTCTAATAGAGATGTGCTTGTGGTTCCTGGTTCAATTTTTTCACGAGAATCTAAGGGTTCTAACACATTAATTGCACAAGGGGCAATGCCAATAATTGACGATACAAGTTTTTCTGAAGCACTTAATAGTATATTTCCTATATCGAACAAGAATGCAATGGATACTGATGACAATGCAAAAGACCTAGGAATGATTGATAATATGCAAATGAGAGTTTTGAATATGTTGGCAGCTGCACCTATGACTGTTGATCAGGTAATAGAGTCAATAGGCTCAGATACACTTGTGGCAATGCGCAAAATTTCGGCATTAGAAACAAGGGGCATGGTGGTAAGGTATCCAGATGGAAGATTTGGAATAGACCCAAAGCTTGCTGTTTCGAGTATTATTTAGAAAGCACAAATAAGAAGAGCAAATGTCTTTTAAGAAGGAATGAGCTTATGAGTGAGGTTGTTGTAGTTGGTGGTGGATTAGCAGGTTCTGAGGCTGCATTACAACTTGCAAGCAGAGGTGTTGATGTAACTTTATATGAGATGAGACCCCAAAAAAGCACACCTGCTCACCATACGGGTGAGTTTGGAGAGCTTGTTTGTTCTAATTCTCTTAAAAGTCTAGATGGGGCAACTGCTGCAGGTATTTTAAAATACGAGCTGTCTATGCTAGATTCTAAGCTAATAGAGATTGCTTTTTTATCATCTGTTCGCGCAGGCAAAGCTCTAGCTGTTGACAGAGATATATTTTCTGGGCGTATTAGCGATGCAATTAAAACAAATCCTCATATCCATGTAGTTCATGAGGAACTTGAAGATATAGATAATATAGACGTGCCAACTATAATTGCAACAGGTCCCCTCACGTCTGATTCTATGGCTGCATCAATCCAGAGAGTTTTGGGAACAGATTTTATGTCGTTTTATGATGCAGCTGCTCCTATAGTTTCGTTTGATTCAATAGATCAAAATAAAGTCTTTGCTCAATCTAGATATGGAAAAGGGGGAGCTGATTATTTTAACGCTCCGCTTGGCAAAGAAGAATACGAAGCATTTATTGCAGAGCTTGTTAATGCAGGGCGTGCAATTCCAAAAGATTTTGAGAGAAAAGAATTATTTTCTGCATGCCAGCCTGTTGAAGAAATTGCAAGAACTGGGCTTGATGCACTGCGTTTTGGTCCACTAAAACCGGTAGGACTTGTTGACCCAAATACGGGACATCGACCTTGGGCGGTAGCTCAGCTCAGAAGTGAAAATGAGCATTGTACTGCATATAATCTTGTTGGCTTTCAGACTAATCTAAAATTTTCGGAGCAAGAACGCGTGTTTAGAATGATTCCAGCGCTTAAAAATGCAGAATTTTTAAGATATGGAGTTATGCATAGGAATACATTTATAGACTCGCCTCATGCTCTAAATGCTGGATTTGTTTCTAAAGATAATCCAAATCTTAGATTTGCTGGACAAATTACTGGAACAGAAGGATATTGCGAGGCAATTGCCTCAGGTCTTATGGCTGCACTTTTTGCATATGCTCACATGGAAAGCAAAACAATCCCAGAACTTCCACGTCACACAATGTTTGGGGCACTGTGTCAATATGCAAGTGATGCCAATGTAAAAAACTATCAACCCATGCATGTTAATTTTGGAATTTTAGAACCAATTCAACCTAAAATTAAAAACAAGCAAGAGCGATATCGTGCTTATGCCAAACGTGCTAAGCAGAGTTTAAAAGATTATATTGAACAGCTAGAAAACCTTCAAATTATAACTTGTGATCCAGATAGGGAAAACAGAATTCATCCGATGCTGAGCGAATATTTTGTTGAGTAGATTTATTGTTGAAGATTGAATTATTGAAGTTTTAAACAAAAGAACGTTTTGTATATAAATAATTTGTGATTTGGTAGAGAGGACTATAAATATTTCTGAAGATAAACAAAATTTAGCCAATGAACTAGAAGATAGATTTCTTTTATCTCTTAAGATGGCTAGGCGTTATTCTCAAAATACAGTAGATGCATATAGAACAGATTTAGACGGATTTATTGAATGGCTATTTGATAATGATATTAACTTGCTTGATGTAACGCATAAACAAATGCGAGCTTATATGGGTTTTTTGAACACGCAAGGATACTCAAGAAGTAGCATTAACCGCAAGTTGTCTGCAGCTAAGTCGTTTTATAAATGGCTGGTTGCAGATGAGGATATCAAAGCCAGTCCTCTTTCTGTTGTGTCTGCTCCCAAAAAAACTAAGGCATTGCCTAGACGTTTGATGTCTAGCGATATTGCTGCACTTTTGTCTGTATGGCAAGACAACAGTGCAAAAGCACTTCGTAATCAAACAATACTTGAACTTATGTATGCTTCTGGTGCAAGAATTTCAGAAATATCTGGAATGAAAGTTTTGGACGTAGACTTTTCGCAACGACAAATAAAAGTATTTGGCAAAGGGTCAAAGGAACGTATTGTTCCTATACATGATTTTGCAATTGGGTCTTTAAAAATTTATATTAGAACTGCTAGACCTCAATTAGAAGCAAAATCTAAACAACCAAGTGAGGGACTTTTTTTATCAACTAGGGGCAATCCTATGACTTCAGTTGCAATTAGAAAGATGTTTAAAGACACGCTTGAACTCGCTGGACTAGATACAAGCTTTACTCCACACGATATAAGACATTCGTTTGCCACTGACATGTTAGAAGGAGGCGCAGACTTGAGAACTGTCCAAGAACTTTTGGGACATTCTAGTTTATCTACAACTCAAATATATACTCACTTATCGGCTGAACATCTAAAGAATGTTCATGCAATGGCTCATCCCCGCGGCGGAAATTAGTATGGAAAGTTACGAGGATTTTGTTCATTAAGGGTAAGAGACTTATCTTTTTTCAAACTTAATGCAACTGTTGCGTTTAGTTTGAAACGTTGCGGTTAGTGTTGCGGTTAGTTTGCGAAGTTACGTACGTGCGCAAAAGTTGGCTTAAAATGCCGTCCGTGGGTACAAACAATAACTTTCTTTGACATATTTACAAACGATGGTAGAATACATTCCTGCGGTCAGGTAGCTCAGTCGGTAGAGCAGAGGACTGAAAATCCTCGTGTGGGGGGTTCGATTCCCTCCCTGACCACCATCTAAACAATCACCGGTAAACCGTCATATTTTGACGGTTTTCTTTTTTTAGAGTGTTTTAGAAGCCCCAAAATATCTCAAGTTTAAAATAATTCATAACCATAGCGAATGAACCTGCGAACTAATAGCGATACTATCAGAATTTAATTATGCGAAAAGCGCAACCGACTATAAAACGGGTTTGCACTTCTTTATAGATGACTATCAGTTCGAGTGGCTATGGAATAGACCTCTAGATTACATAGAACTTCTAAAGAAGTTTGATTGTGTTCTAACCCCTGATTTTTCACTATACCTAGATATGCCTTTGCCTATGCAGATATGGAACGTTTATCGTTCACGCGCTCTAGGTCATCTGTGGCAACAACACGGGCTAAAAGTTATTCCAACACTTCAATATTCAGACTCACGCTCATTTGATTTTTTGCTTTGAGGGCATACCCAAAGGTGCAACGCTTGCCACATCTTCAGTAGGAGTTAAGACAAACAAATACGCTTGCAACATATGGCGTGCAGGCATGAAAAAAGCCTTAGAAGTTATAAATCCTAAAACACTCA
>CAVLCC010000001.1:43910-74533 GCA_963661535.1 Senegalimassilia sp. | reverse complement strand
CTCGTTAAGGTTACTAGAAGAGGTAGGCTTGCACTTTGACGATGCTAGCGCTCTTGAATTCCTAGCAAGCAAAGGAATAAAAGTTGAAGGTAGCAGGGCATTTTTTACTGAGAAACAGGTAATGGATGCGCTAGATGTTACAACTAAAGAGTTTACCATTCATGCGCGCAATCCTAAATATGATGTAAATATGAACATGGAAGACCTCTACATGACTCCAGGTTATGGCAGTCCATTTATTGTGGAGGCTGACGGAACAGTTCGCAATGGTAAGCTAGATGACTTCATCAAGCTTGCAGACATTGTTCAAGCAAGTGAGGAGTTCTCAATCAACGGTGGAATCCTAGTTCAACCAGATGATATAGACGCTGCAATTTCTGCAGAGATTATGATGTATACAACAATGTGCCGTTCGGATAAAGCACTATTCTCAGTATGCGGCGACGGCAAAGTATGCGAAAACATTTTTGAAATGGTTGAGGTAGTGTTTGGCAAAGACATCACCGATTTCCCATGCACAATCAATCTTATCTCCCCAATTGCACCACTTGGCGTTCCTCAAAATGCAAGTGAGACCGTCAAGGTCAGCGCACTTAAAGGTCAACCAATAGCAATAGGCCCAGCACCTATGGCAGGAACCACAGGCCCAATTTCGCTAGCTGGAAACATCTCGGTTGCAAATGCTGAGGTTCTGGGACTAAACGTATATGCGCAGCTAGTTCGTCCGCACACCCCACTAATTTATACATATGCAGGCACGGTTTCTGATATGTCTAACATGGCTGTATCAAACTGCTGCCCAGGCTTTAATATGGAGGCAAAATACGGCTCATATCTAGCCAAAAAATACGGACTACCATGCAGAAGCGGCGGAGGAATGTCAGACGCTGCTGGTCTAAATGCTCAGGCTGGCGTTGAGAGTGGAATTAACTTCTTTGAGGCATTCTCCGAAAAAGCAAACCTAATGATGCATGCAACTGGCTCTTTGCAGTCGTTTTTATATGTGAGCATCGAAAAGTTCATACTCGATATTGAGACATACACACGCATGAAATATTACTTCTCGGACATGCCATGCGATGAAGACGCGCTTGCATTTGACGTGATTCAAGAAGTTATCGAAGATGGCGAGTCATTTCTCACCACTGACCATACAGCAGAGCGATGCAGGATTGATCCGTGGAACCCACAAGTTTCATTGCACCAAAATGCTAAGGGAAATCCAACTGATGAGCTTATGGATTCAATTCATGCAAGAATCGATTATCTGCTTGAGAACAATGTAACACCAGAGCTCCCTGCAGATACAAGAGCTAAGCTCGATGCTGTAATTGAACGCATAGGCATGAAAAAAGAAGACATGGCTAGGATCTAAAGAGCTAAAAAAAGCTCTAGGAAACTCTAGAAAAGCTTCTAAAAGCCAACAAGAGCTTCCAAATTTATTATCCAACTTAGGAGGAAAGGTATTGTAATGAACAAGCAAAGCACATTTAAAAAGTATGCTACATTGCTGCTGTTAGCATGCGCCCCCGCGTTTATTTTTACACTGCCATATATTAGAGAGTCATTTTATGTGCCAATTCAAACAGCTATGAATTTGACAAACGCACAAATGGGCTCACTTACTGCATGGTATGCAATTGTGGCAACTCCTGCATATCTATTTGGAGGGGTTGTTGCAGACAAGTTCCCACCTAGAATTATGCTTACTTTCTCGTTGATATCAACCGGTCTTTTGGGATTTTGGTTCTCCACATTCCCAGGATATGAGGTAAGCCGCGTTATCTTCGCGCTCATGGGACTAACTACCGTTCTCACTTTTTGGAGTTCAGTTGTTAAGGCAGTGCGTATGTTAGGAACTCCCGAGGAGCAAGGACGCCTTTATGGTTTGCAAGAGGGCTTGCGCGGATTCCTAAATGCTGCACTAGTATTTGCAATGGCATTTGTATATGGTCAATTTGCAAATGGTGTTGATGGAGCCGCTTGGTCAATAAGATTTTGTGCAGTACTTCTCATAATTTTGGGAGTCATCGGATTTTTTATGCTAGCAAAAGGCAACGACGACGAAAAATCTGAGCCAATCAAAGACCTACTGCTAGGCATGGTTAAGTGCTTCAAGATTCCTCGTGTTTGGCTACTAGTTGGAATTGTATTTACCGCTTATAGTGTTTATGCTCTTATGAGTTATGTAAATACATATGCAGTAACATTCTGCGGACTTAGTGAAACAGACGCAGCAAATCTAGGCGGCATTCGTTATTGTATGCAAGGTCTAGGCGGTATTGCAGGTGGCTTTTTGGCAGACAAAATTCACTCTCGCCTAAAGGTAATTGGTGGAGCAGGCATTTTGCTCGCAATTAGTTATGGTGCATTCTTCGTAATTCCTCCTGAGGCTTCTGCTCTAGCTGCAGTTCTAGTTAACTTCATGATTGGCGTTATGCTTGTATATACAATTCGTAGTCTTTACTTCTCAACAATTGGAGAGGCAAACATTGACATCAAAATTACCGGACGTGTTTCGGGCATCTTGTCAACACTAGGTTATTTGCCAGATGTATTCTTGCTAACTCTAACTGGTTCTTGGATTGACTCTTATGCTGGAAGTACCACAGGATATATGATGGTATTTGGATATGCAGCTGCTATGGGCATTCTATGTACACTTATTGCATTCATATTGCTCAAGGTTATCAAGAAATCTGGAGACAAGGTTATTACTGTTGAAGAAGCTTAGTGCTAAATTGGCAGAGTAGGATTTGGCTAAACGCAAATCAAAGTGAGATTTGTAAGGACATGTATTTGATTTAGAAAAGATTTAAGACTGTGCAAACTAAGATTGCATTTTAAATAACCCTCCAAAGTAGTTCAAAATCGTAGCGCGTCACGATGAGGGCTATAAAACAAAATACCGGCTTCCTAATTGGTTTTAGGGGGTCGGTATTTTGCATTTGTATTATGCGCTGAAATTTTGCGTTGTTTAGTGTTACCCACCTGCATTCATTTGCTTGCTTGTGCGTTTGTTTACCTGTTCGTTCGCTTGAACTTACCGATTACATATCAGCTAATTCGCTTAAAATAAAGTGATTTTTGCGAAATTCTAAAATTCCATCTGCTTGCATTTTGCTAAGTTCAATCGAAAGTCCGCTGCGATCTACTGCAAGGTAGTCGGCAAGTTGCTGACGAGTAAAAGGGATATCAAACTCCAAAGATCCGTGCCTTCGCGATTCAGATGACAAATACGACAGCAGCTTGCGACGTGTTGTTCGATGACTCATGTGTCCGAGCTTTTCGTTAAGATGCAAGTTTTTTTGTGCCAGTTCACCTAAAAGATTGCGAACAATGCGACTATGGTGTGTGCATGCAGAGGAGCACACTGTTAGCACTCGTTTTACGTTCAAAAACATTACAGTTGTTGTGCAGTCGGCCACAACGTTAGACTCTAAAACTTGCCCTACTGCGCATGCTACCGTAGAAGCAAAAGTTTGACCCTGCCTAGCATTTGACAATATATTGCGGTTGCCCCATATATCTTCTTGCTCAATTAAAACGCTGCCATGCAAAACAAGTCCTATTGAATCGATAGTGTCTCCTGCTCGCAAAATGTAGGTGCCCTTGTCAAATGTTGCAATTCGCACCTCTAAACATTGCAACATTGCTTTTAGTTCGTCTTCTGCTACTCCACAAAATAGCTGCGAAGATTTAATAGCCGGATAGTATTTTGCAATTTCTCTGCTGCTCATAATTCTCCTCATTTTTATTTTTGTTGAAAATTCAACCGACACGTTTATCAAATTCCGATTTAATAATACAACGTAAGATGCACTGTGTTTTTAAGCAAAGTATTTTGTTTGGGATGAACTGGTCTAGAACTTTGTTTGGCGGCAGAATGTTAAAACGAGTTAGAGGCGGACGCTGTCTGTCAAACTAGCCAAGACAAAAAAAGTATACAAAATGCAAACGCAGAGCAAATCAATAGCAAAAAAACATTGGAGAAAAAGGAGGAATCAAACATGGACGGAAAGATGTTTTGTTTTCAATGCGAGCAAACAGCACATTGCACTGGATGCACGGGCAACGCTGGTGTATGTGGAAAAACTGCAGAAGTTGCAGGAATCCAAGATAAACTCACCGGCGCACTAATTGGATTGGCAAGAACCATAGACGATTGTTCTAAGTGCGGGGCAGAAACCTGGGATTTGATTACCGAGAGTTTGTTTAGTACTGTAACAAATGTTAACTTTAACGAAGCAACCCTAGTTGAGCTAATAAACCGTGTTCATAATGCAGCTGGCGGAGACGCTCAAGACTACGATATGAAACAAGTTTGGGATGCAAACGAAGATATTCGCAGCTTAAAGTCACTAATTTTGTTTGGTATTCGTGGAGTTGCTGCTTATGCGCATCATGCTGTGGTTTTGGGTTACTCCGATAACGAGGTCAACCACTTTTTTGTAAAAGCCTTGCGTGCAATTGGCGAGGATTGGGGCATGGACGAGCTTCTTCCAATCGTTTTGGAGGTCGGCGAGAAGAACCTTAAATGCATGGCTTTGCTTGACCTTGCTAATACCGAGGGGTATGGCACCCCTGAGCCAACAACGGTTTCTCTAAATGTTGAAAAAGGTCCGTTCATTGTTATTACTGGTCACGACCTACATGATCTTGAGATGCTATTGCAACAAACTGAGGGCAAGGGCATCAATATTTATACGCACGGTGAGATGCTGCCAGCACATGCTTATCCTCAGTTCAAAAAGTATTCACATCTAAAAGGCAACTATGGCACAGCATGGCAAAATCAAAAGAAAGAATTTGATGGTCTACCAGCACCTATTCTTTATACAACTAACTGTTTGATGCCTCCAAAAGGCAGCTATTCGGATCGTGTATTTACAACAGCTATGGTTTCTTATCCAGAGATGCAACACATTGGTGAGACCAAAGATGCTAATGGTAAGGTTACAAAAGACTTCACCCCCGTTATTAACAAAGCGCTTGAGCTTGGTGGCTTTGCAGAGGATCGCGAATTTAGCGGCATGAACGGCGGCAACACTGTGATGACAGGCTTTGCTCGCGGCACTGTGCTAGGAGTTGCCGACACAGTTGTTGATGCTGTTAAATCGGGAGCAATCAAGCATTTCTTCTTGGTAGCTGGATGCGATGGAACTCGAGGCGAGCGCAGCTATTACACAGACTTTGTAAAGCAAACTCCTGCCGATACAGTTGTTCTAACCCTAGCATGTGGCAAGTATCGCTTTAACGACCTTGACCTAGGAACAATTGGCGGCTTGCCAAGGCTTATGGATGTTGGCCAATGCAACGATGCTTATAGTGCTATTCAAATTGCTGTTGCATTAGCAGAAGCATTTGGATGTGGAGTAAACGATTTGCCTCTATCGATGGTTTTGTCTTGGTATGAACAAAAAGCAGTTTGCATTCTACTAACTCTGCTTTATCTAGGCATTAAAGACATTCGCTTAGGGCCATCACTTCCTGCGTTTATTTCTCCTAATGTCTTAAATTATCTAGTAGAAAACTTTGGCATTGCTCCAATTTCTACTCCAGAAAAAGATATTGCTGCTCTTATGGGGTAGGTTGTAGGCTACACAAATTTAGATTGGATTTCGGTCAGAATTTGCAAAAAAATAACTAGATAGCTTTTCTAAGGTTTCTGGAGCTGCGAACTATATGAGTTGTAAGATGTGTGCTACTGTGCCACTATTTATGACATCGCAGCTCCATATTTTTGCGCTTTGTCCGCAATTTTGTGCAGGTTTTTGCACTTTGCCCCTTATGGCATACAACTTTTGAGTGTATAAAAATAAATGAGATAATAAGAGGCTAGTTAATAGTTTTTGTCGAACTTAAAATTTTTCTACGTTTATAAGTAAATAGTTTTTAAGGAGGCTTTTTAAGATAATGCACATAGCGGTTAGCTTGGCTTTGGTAGTGGCATTTTTGGCAATGAATGCATTTTTTGTTATTGCTGAGTTTGCTCTTGTAAGGGTTAGAAAGTCGCAGCTCGAGATTGCTGTCGAGCAAGGCAAACGAGGAGCTAAGGCTGCAAAAGAGATAGCAGATAATGTTAATGCATATCTATCTGCTTGCCAGTTGGGAGTCACTCTTTCGTCTCTTGCCCTAGGTTGGTTGGGCGAATCTGCATTTTCTTCACTAATTCATCCTTTGTTCGACATGTTCGGTCTGCCAGACGCAGTTGTTTCTGCTATATCCGTGGCAATTGGATACTTCATCATGACAACTTTGCACGTTGTGGTGGGTGAGCTAATTCCAAAGTCGTTTGCAATTTTTGCTACGGAGAAATATGCACTTTCTACAGCAGCTCCGCTTATGTGGTTTTATCGCATAACGTATCCAGTTATGCTGCTGTTTAATGGAATAACTAATGCTGTCGTTAAGCTCACAGGGCACGATCCTAGCAACGAACACGATGTTTATACCGGAGACGAGATTAAGCTCCTCATAGACGAAAGCACCGAAAGCGGTCTAATTGATCCCGATCAAAATGAGTATGTAGACAACATATTTGACTTAGGCGATAAAGATGCCGAGGCCATTATGACTCCGCGCACAGACCTTGTTTGCCTCGATATTGAGGACTCGCTAACAGAAAATCTAATGGTTACACAAAAATATAAGTTCACGCGATATCCCGTGTGCAAGGGGAGCAAAGATCACCTTGTTGGATTTGTGCATGTAAAAGACTTGTATAGGCTTCCGGAAGGATCAACTGTAGATGATCTTCCAATTAGGGAGCTTTATGCGGTTCCAGAGACTGTGCCTGTGGCAAAACTGCTACAAACCTTGCAGGAGCGCAGAAGCAAAATTGCTGTTGTTGTTGATGAACACGGCGGAACAGCAGGCATTGTTACTATCAGCGATATCATAGGTCAGATTGTTGGTCGCCTAGATGACGAGTATGTCCACGGCGCTGAGCAGGAACTAACAACCATATCAGATGGCAGCTATGTTGTAGATGGCTCTATGGCTATTGATGAGCTAGGGGAGTTAATAGGATTTCGTCCACAAGAAGCCGATGAATGTGAAACAGCTGGGGGTCTTTTGCTGGCGGCTCTAGATCGCATTCCTGACGAAGGCGACAGCGTTGAGTTAAAAGATAAAGACACAAATGTCACTCTTACTGTTTTAGATATGGATAGTCTGAGAATCGAAAAAATCAGCGTGGTTGTTACTCCAAAAAAGCAGGAGGAATAAAAATAATTCGGCGGTGCTTCCAGTTTTTTCCGGCTGCGTTTGCGTCCGTTTTTTTAAGCCACAAAATTCGGCTGCGTTTTTTGAAGCAACAAAT
Source organism: Senegalimassilia sp. (assembly GCA_963661535.1). Lineage (GTDB taxonomy): Bacteria > Actinomycetota > Coriobacteriia > Coriobacteriales > CADBOM01 > CAVLCC01. The sequence goes on along the minus strand of CAVLCC010000001.1, from coordinate 67,209 downwards.
TACCTACATATCTTCTACAGTTAAATATTTAAATGGAACTGCTTTTGTTAGCCATATTCCGTTCTCAGACAAATAAAATTCAGCACCATCGTTTGCCATTGCTTTAGCGTTCACTTTTAAAACAACTGGCTTGCCATGGCGTTTTCCTACTTTGATGGCAGTTTCAAAGTCGGGAGAAAGGTGAACGTATAGCCTGCTTTTTGCTATAAGCCCTTCTTTTTCAATGGAGCTTATATATTTAGTTGCAGTTCCATGGTACAACACAGCAGGAGGCTCTGTTGCTTTCAAGTCAACGTCGACAGGAATTGAATGTCCTTGATTTGCTCTTATGAGTGTGTGATCTTCGTTGAAGGAATAACGTCCTTTTGCGTCTGTTGTCACGATCTCCTCAAGCATCTGAAGCGAGAATATGCGCTGTTTAGAAATTCCGGCCACGAGTTCACTAACATCAGCCCACCCATGCTCATCTAAAGAAATTCCAATAGAATCTGGCTTATGTCGCAAAACATAAGCCAGAAATCTGCTCGCTTCAATATGTGCTTCTTTAGAGTTCATATGTTTCATCCTCACGTGAGCGTTCTATAAGCAGATTAATAGCACTAGAAAACCAGCTCCAGAAATCAGGAAATTCTTCGCGTTGTTCCCAACCTGGGTCTGCAAAGTCATGAATAATTTGAACTGTACCAGGTTTGTCCACTTCAAAGCATGCAACATCGTCGCAATCGCTTCGTTTAGCAAAAGGTATGAGTGAGCGTTCGGGATAACGCTCGGCTATAGAATCGCAATAAGTTTTAGCAAATGCTGCATCTAATATAAACCATATATCTAAGTCAGTTAGTTCGAGATCTGCAACTTTTTTCAGACCATCTGGATACTCAAACTCAGGAAATTTTGTGGATGCATCGTATAACTGCATTGTTTTCTCCTTCTTATTTAATTCTATTCATCTTATACGACCCGTTTGGGTAGGTTTTTCTAAAGCCGGATGATTGCTTGCCAATTCGATTTTCGACTGCTTGTCCCCAAGTCATAGGAGTTCCACCCTTTTTAGTCGTAAAACGTTGCATTGTTGCAATATCAGGCAATGGGTCGTTATAGTTGTGCACTTTAGCTTCCACCTTAATACCTGCAATTCTTGCAGCAACCACTCTAGTGTTGTCTAGGGTTGTTAACTCTCCGTCATTCATTTTAACAACATCAATAGGATCTCCTTGCCAACCATTTTTTCTCATGCTCTCAATAATCTCGTTACTTCCGTTTACGGAGGTTTGACTGTAGCGTATACAGTGAGGATTTATATATGACGTATCTGATTTTGTTTTTAATTTTGTGCTTGGTAACTTTATTGACCAAAAAAGGAGGTTTGGGTTCGCTTTTAGACCTATTGTGGAAGCAAAGAGCTCACTGCTAGGTTTACTCATGTTTAGCCCCCTTTGTAAAAGCCATTGACATATCACTATCGAATTGGTAAATCTCTATTCCCATACTTCGAGCTTTTTCAAAACATTTATAGTTAGAGGATCCATAAACGATGATGCTAGTTGGTTTGAGTTCAGTAATCATCTTTATAAGTCCCTCATCAAACACTGGTCTGTTCTTCTTTTGACGTAAACCGCTTGCAACGGACCCAACGGCAACAACAGAGCGCGTTTTGATACCTGCAAAGCAGTATCCCCATGTTTCCTGCGTTCCCCAGCGGACATTGTTTATAACTTCGACATCCAATGTGCCTAGCCAATATCCAAATGCCCTCATTCGATAAACTGCAAATATCTTTAATGGCTCAGGAAAATCTTGATACATTGAGAAGTCTGGAGTAATAATTCCATCAAAATGTTTAATTACTTCGTATGCCCTCCAAGGAAATAGCCAGATACTGCTACGTACACCGTCAAACTTTACGTCATCAATGTAGAAGTGGATAAACGCTGGTACATGATATTCTTTTTCTCCATGATTGTTTTTAATTTTGTGTAAATGCTTGGCATCGGTCCAAGATATCAGCTTCTTAGGAATTTGCTTTGCTGTGGTTGGACAAAACGGTATGTCATGGACATCATACGATGCGCCGATTAACATGAACGCATTAAAAACATCAACTATACCTGCTCTAATAGTCTTGAGTGATTTGCAAAGTGACTGTGTCATATATACTCTCTTTCTGTCGTTTTCTGCTTAAGAGAATTTTGCCATTTAGACAGATTGCAAAAAATAGCGAGTATATAGGAGAGTATATTTCTGAAGGCTTTTCTGTATTAAATAATAAAATAATTTGAACTTGAAAAAATTGTTCAATAAAGATAAAATAGTTCAATAATTATTAAATAAAAAATTAATATTTGTTGAATATTAAAAATAGGAGATATATACTATGAATATTGATAGAAACCTTGTTGGTAGAAATATCAAGAACGCTAGGGCAGAACAAGGTCTAACCCAGTATATGTTAGCAAAAAAGGCAGATATATCTCAAACGCAGTTGAGTGACTATGAAAATGGTAATAAGCTTCCAGGACTTACTAGTATCGCAAAAATTGCACAAGCACTTGGAAAAAGCATTGACGAACTATGTTATGGTGATGCAAGTATATCACCAATAACAACAGCTCCAAGCATAGGTCGATTGATTACGAATTGCGTCTATCAACTTTGGAAGCATAATGTATTGAATGTACATATTCTAACCGAGGAAGAAAATAGACTTACTTCATCTTTTTATATACAACCAGCAGTTGATTTGAGATACCATTCGCATGCAGTAATAAGATTGCTTGAAACTCTTGATGACTATTCAAACAATGCCCATACATTCAATAATCCTGAAGTTTATCTAGAGCAGGTTTTAGACTCAGTTTCTAGTGAAATCGAACAAGAATTATTTGGAAGTAATCAAATAAAATAGATTACAGTAATTGAACAAATAAAGCATATTGTTATAGCAATCAAAAAAAGTTCGATTTCAAATTTTTGGTATAATGCATAATATTCAAGATTCAGTCCATGCTTACGGCGCACGCATTATATTTTATTCTATATACCCTTAATATTTCCTGTTATTGAACACATAAAACACTAGACCAATAGTTACAATACCTCAATATTTTTCAATTCATTTTTCAACTATGTACTAAGTGAAAAAAATTTTAGACAAAAGTATAAACGCAAGCACTATTTGTTTAATCTTTTTTGTTTAAAATAATGCGCACCCAGGTGCAAGTTGTATATACATACCCTAGATGCGAATCTAGATGATAAAAAGAAAACCAGCCCATGCATTTATGCCGCCGAGGCAACTGCTGCCATAACCTACTTATCCTTAATCCTCTTTAGAGGTATGTCGGATTTAAGCAGAGCAATCCAGCCTATACCAGCTATGACCATTGTTGCAATCATAATAATGCCTAGTCCAATTATGTAGTTTGGCCAAGGCAAAACAATTAGAGCCATACCCACACATCCAATGGCGGTTTGAGAGAAGTTAATTAGCGACGATGCAGCGCCAGTGTCTTCCTCGCGCTGTGTTAAGAGGATGTTTGTGCTGTATGGTCTTATGCAAGATTCGGCAATTGTATATATCAAGAACACTAGACAGAACAGCATCGCGCTTAGCTGACCTAGAACCAACATTGCAATGCCTGTGATGATAGACAAAATAATCATCAAGCTTGTGAACTTGCGAGCGCTCATCACTTTTTGAGCAATCATCCATACAAATGGACCAACTGCTCCAAAGAGTGCTGCTAGTGAGAAACATAAGCTGTACTCAATCTCAGACAAACCAAAAAATTGCATGTATATATACGATGCTGCGGCAATATAAGCCATATATGGAAGGTTAAATGAGCTCACTATCAGCAAAAAGGAGCTAAAGCCTTTGTCTTTTGCAGCAACTACAAGATTTTTGAGGCTGCCAGCTAGAGTTCCTTTATATCTGTTGGCTGGTTCTAGGGTTTCTTTATAGAGAAGAATTAGCACCAAACAAATTGCGCCTATTGCCGATAGCACCCAAAATGTCATGCGCCAATCGGCAACTTGTACGATAAATGCTCCAACTACAGGTGCAATTACAGGTCCCACAATAAACATAACTTGCATAACAGATAGCACTAGCTCACGCTTAGCATCATCAAAAGCGTCTTTAACAACTGCAGTAGAAACTGCACTTACAGCACCCGCCCCAATTGCTTGCATAATTCTAAATGCAATAAGAGCTTCAATTGTTGGAGACATAGCGCATAAGGCACTTCCGAGAGTATAGACCGTCATGCCTGCTAAAAATACTGGTTTGCGCCCGCGTTTGTCGCTAACAGGTCCAAAAATTAGCATACCAATTGCAAAGAACAGAAAATATCCAACAAGAGTTAGGTTTACGGTTGATGCATCGGTATTAAAATACTCCGTCATGTGTGGAATTGCAGGTGTATACATGTCGAGAGACAAAGGTGTAACCAGACCGGTAGCAACCAACAAAATTAACAACCCAATAACACCCAGTCGAGGTTGCGGATAGGTGAGCCAAGAGTTCATTTTTCCCATAAGTTTGTATCCTTTACTATGAGGCATTTGCGTATTGTGGAAGGGTGCGATTGTCCTGCCCGCAAAATGCCCAAACGCAAAGCAAGCGCTCGCCCATGAGGGTTCACGCTGCTAAGTTCAAGCCTAACAAAACATGCATACTGGTGTGCATATTTAAATCTGTTACAACTCGCAGAGTGCACTATAGCACCCGCGAATTGACGCAACTACAAATTCTGTAAATTTTTGGCCTCTCGCAAAAGGCTTATACCGCGCTCCAAGAACAGCAAATCTTTGTTGTGTTTTAGATAATCGTCGCTTGCATGTTCGCTTGCAAATTTCATAAAGGTTGGATCTGTTGAGATTTTGGTTATAAAGATGAGTGTTTCTTGACCGTCTCCATAAACGTCGGTTAAAAAGTGCATGATGTTATCGAGCTGCGCGGAGCATTTTTTTGCATTTTCGATCTGAAGTGAGCATTCGCTGTTGAAAGTTGCCTTGATTGCATCAAATGCATTTGGGGGCTTGCTCTCTGTACTGCCTGCAGTTAGATAAGCTGATAGGGTGGTTTGTAGCTTAGATAATATTGCAAGTCTTTGGGCTTTTACTTGTTGTTTGTCTGCAGCTGATGATGACTGTTTTCGCACTTCAGGCGTGGTTTTAAGCTCCTTGATTTTTGCTTCGATGGGGCTCGTGAGATTTGGGGGGTTCGAGGGATTGGTTGTGTCGGCGTTTACATTTGCGCTGGTGCTGTCACTGGCGTTTTCGCTATTGCTAGCATTGGCACTGTTGTTCAAGCTGCCACTTGCACTAGCTGGTGTGCCATCTAGCCCTGCTGCGCTCATAGAGTCTAGCTTAAGTCTTAACTCCAACACATCATCGCGCACATCACGCAGGGCAGCCTCACCAATCATCACCTCGCGAACATCCCCACAAATTGCATCAATCAAAAGCCCAACTAAGGCAACACGTTCGTCAAAAGCCGCATCTTTGGCTCGCGTTTTAATAGAGTCTGCAACTTTGCCCAACATAATTTCTCTAACTTTATAGTCATCGCTGTATTTGCAAAACAAATCATAGTAGAGGGCAAAATCCTCGGCCGTATTTTTGTCTTGAATATACTGCTCAACCAGCTCCACATCTGCGCTGCGCCCTATAGACTCATAAGCTGCAAGCATTCTAGAGAGATCTTCCCAGCCTCGAGCAGTTACAATTTTGGTCCCGCTAACGTCGGCATTAACGCTATAGAAGTTGCCAGGTTTGCTATCTAGGTATGTTAAAACCGCTGGATGTAGCCCGCGTGTTTGCGCATACTCCTGCCAAACTTTGAGGCTGGGCTCTACGTTTATTTTTTTGAGCCTATCCATCATTGCGGGGTCAAACTCGCGTGCAGAGCGGTTGTATTCTGGAGGATTTCCAGCTGTAACAATAACCCAACCCGTAGGAAGCTTGTGCTGTCCAAACGTTTTATATTGCAAGAACTGAAGCATCGCAGGAGCCAAGGTTTCAGAAACGCAGTTTACCTCGTCTAAAAATAAGACCCCCTCATCTACTCCAGACGCCTCTATGGCACTATACACAGCAGCAATAATTTCAGACATTGTATATTCTGAGATGCTGTATTCTTGCCCTCCAAAAGTTTTTTGCTCTATAAAGGGCAGCCCTAGTGCACTTTGTCTAGTGTGATGCGTTATTGAATAAGAAACAAAGTTTAGTCCCATACGATCTGCAATTTGTGAGACTATTGCTGTTTTGCCCACGCCTGGAGGACCTAGCATTATAATCGGACGCTGCATATGGGGAGGAATTTTATACAGACCCCTATTGTCTTTGAGAAGATAAGCTTCTATGGCTCCTTCTATCTGTTCTGTTGCTTGTTTGATATTCATTTTCGTCCTTGTTTCGTTATTTTTGTGGTTCGTGGTATTGTCTTGCTATTCCAGATTATTTGCTTTCCATACTTTTGATTGTATCGCGCCAACTTATAGAACTCATGTTGTTTGTGTTGATAAAAACACGCATTGCCCATGGGGGAACTGAGCTTTCATCATGATTTTGATCGCAAAACACAAATGCACTCTTATATTTTGGAACATAGTTAGGATAAGTGCCATATCCATCAGTAAGATAAATCAGACCCCCTAGATCTTTTAGCTCGCCTTGTTTGAGCATAAGATCTACACGTTTAAATACCGGACTAAAATCAGTCCCTCCGCCGCCATATATTTGCATAGTTTTACACCATTTGCGCAGTTCATCTAAAGAATTTAGATCATCTATATGCTGAATTTCTGTATCGCACTGAATAATCTTAATTCTAACTTTATTATCAAAAGACTCGCTAGATTTAAGCATGCTATAAGTAAATGCCACAAAATCTCTAACTTGGTCATCATAAACAGAACCCGATGTGTCGATGGCAATCACAAACTCACGCACTCTTTTATCAACTCTGTATTCTAGCGGCTCAACTAGCGGCATGTTTTTATATAAAGTTAGACCGTAGGTATAAAAAATCGTATCAAACTCATCGTCTGAGAGCTTCATAACCTCTGTGGGTATTGCAAATTTGCGCAAAAACTCCTTGTAGTCAACAACCGGCTTATCTGTTTGATCGAGTGCTTGTAGGAGACCCCCTAGTTTGTCTCCAAATTTTTTGGAGAAGGTTTTTAGATTTACATTCATCGATTTGCCAACGCGTCTCCAGTTATCTTTAAGCTCAGCCTGTAGATTATTGGATGGATTGCTTTTGCTCCCGTTTATTGGCGGTAGGCTATTAGGCGTGCCTCTGTACCAAAACCTGTGGTCATCTATCCTAAAAAGCTGCTCCCATGTTTGTTTTTCTCCGTCAAAGAGCCCGTCCCTTAGCGCTGCATAGATTTTTTCTGTTGTTATAGAAGACACTGATTCAGTTATTTTTGAAGCGACCTTTTTAAACGCATGGTCGATATCTGACCCCCTCGTGCCCTTTCTTGGCGAACAGATTTGCGAAACTATTAGTTCGCACGATATGTCGCACGCAAGGTTCCAATCGTCTTGTCTTATGTTTGTATCAACAAATGGATGCATAAACACGCAGTGTAAGATGGTATGCAGCAAATCTTTAGCAGGCGGCTTCTCTGTTTGTACAAAACTCTCGATAAGATTTGCCGAGTCGATGTATAGAGTTTTTGCATCGGTGGCAAAGGCGCAAGGGGCTAGGTTTTGCGCATCATCGCTCGCTTTGGACTCAAGGTTTGCCTGTGCAGGTTTTAGCTGACCTATGGCGGCAGACAAAAAGTGATTGTCAGCCACAATCTGAGCTTTCGCCAGATCAACTACCTTTAACGCAAATGCATACTGGTTATCTGTAGAATTTTTCTCGTTCATGTTCCATATGATAGCCCATATTCGCACAAATATTCCGAGCTAAAATAACTCCTCGGCACAAACAAATCTAACATCATCAAACGCCTCATATTTGTTGTATGTTGTATTGCTAACAGGCTTCTTGCTAAAAATTATGAACTTGTTTTTTGTATAACTCGGTACCAATTTAGATCTTTGCTTCAAAACCTCCAAAGTTTGTGTTTCGTTAAACGAATTTCTCCACTTGCACTCGCAAAACAAAGCTTCTTTAGTTAGTTTGTTGCCTGCAATGATATCTATATCAACTTCTTCACGAATTTCTGGATCACCACCCCACCATTTACCAAATTCAGATGCCAAAAATCCCAACTTATCACTGTTGTTTTGGCGAATAAGCCACTGTTTGCAAATTTTTTCAAATTGCATTCCAATATAGATAGCGAGTGTATCTCCAAAAGCATATGCTTTAGCAACTTGTGTGCCAGCTCCGCTTTCAATAGCACCTAGATTGGGTGCTACGAAACGATACCAGTATGCAAAAAAAGGTTCACTAAGACGATAAATTCCTTTTCTTGAATTTTGTGGATTCTGACCTAGTGGAACAATTTTTTCAACAATGCCCAAAGCTTCAAGTGTTTTTAAATATTTGGATATTGAGTTGTAAGCGACCCCCGAACGTTCTGCTATTTGTTTGGGTTTAGTACTCCCCGAAGCTATTGCTCCCAAAATTGAGTTATATAAAGCAGGCTCTCTTAGTTCCTGACGCAAAAACATTAGCGGTTCTTCATAAAGCAATCCGTACATACTAAAGAAAAGTTGGGTAACATTTTCTTTGTAGCTAAGTGATTGATCTATTTGTGCAAGATAGTATGGAGTACCTCCAAAAGTTGAATAATAGCAAATTAACTGCTCAGCATTTAGTTTGGGTAGCATCTTTGCTGCATCATAATAGTCAAAGGGATGCATACGAATTTGCGCATTTCTTCTGCCATAAAGTGGACTTTTGCGTCCAAGAACTCTGTTCTCCATAAAGCCCTCATTGCTTCCGCAAAGCACCATAAGTATATTTGTGTTCTTAAATTCATGATCTAGTGCTACTTGCAAAGTTGATGGAAGTGATGGCTCAGTTGCAGCGGCATATGGAAACTCGTCAAAAATTAGCAACATGGGATCTTTGAACTCGCTCGCTTTAGTTGCAATAAAAGTAAACGCATCAGACCATGTTTGAAACGGAGGTAGTTCGGACGGAAGTTCAAAGAATTTGGCAATTTGATCTGAGAAGTCTTTTAAATTCCCTTTAGAACTCTGTTCTCTTGCTGTAAAGAAAAGAGTTGGCTTATCCTTTGAAAAATGTTCTAATAACGCGGTTTTGCCTACACGTCTTCTGCCATAAACAACCGCCATTTGAAACATTTTCTTCTCAAACATATTTTGCAAAACTTCAAGTTCTTTTTCTCGAGCTACAAACATTTTGACCTCCAAAAAATAAGATACTCATGAGTATACTACTCATGAGTATCTTAAGCAATTAGCTGGTATTAGGCAGACAATGTTCAAGTTTAAAACTATCTGAGCGTTTAGTATGATTTATGGTTTAGTGATTTTTAATATGTGCTACAATGTGATACAGATATTCGCTGGAAATTTTAAGGAGGATTTAGATATGTCGACATCTACTGCAATTAGATGGAAGCCTGAAGAAAAAAGCTGGGTGCAAAATTGCGCTGCATTTGAGGGAGTAACTTTTTCTGAATTTGTAAGGAATGCTGTCTTGGAGAAAATCGAGGATATGGCTGATGTGCAAGCATACAACGAAGCTATCCAAGAAGATGATGGTATACGCTATTCAATGGATGAAGTTAAGGATATGATTTATAAATGAGTAGCGCATACAGCGTAATATGGACAAACAAGGCGGTTAAACAGTTACAAAAACTTCCAAAAAAACAGCAAGTTTTAATTTATAAATGGGTAAGTGATAATCTAGAGGGCTGCAAAAATCCAAAGGAGATTAAGGGATGCAAGAAATTAGAAGGGGCCAAGTTAGGCTGGAGATTTCGAGTTGGATCATATCGACTTTTAACTTCAATTAAAGAAGATAAACTTATAGTTGAAGATGTTCGAGTTGGCCATCGACAAGACATCTATACGAATATTCCCAAAATGTAACATTTAAATGCCGACTTAGTATTGCTTTGCAAAATGCAAAAATTCAAATAGTTTCTTGATAGTGCTGGCGATCATTTATCCATAAATTCTTAACGAACGCTCGCCACTCTAACACCTCCAAACTTTTTGCCGACTTCGGGCATATGCGCTTTTGTAATTTGCAACTCAATGCACTAATATTGAAATATGGATTCACAACACATTAGAAATTTTTCGATCATCGCGCATATTGACCATGGAAAATCCACGATTGCCGATCGCATTTTGCAGTCTACAGGAACTGTGGCTGAGCGAGATATGGTGGAACAAATGCTCGACTCTATGGATATCGAGAGGGAGCGTGGCATCACAATTAAGTCGCAGCCAGTTCGGATAATTTATGAGGCAGACGACGGTCAAGTTTATCATCTAAATCTTATCGACACCCCAGGGCACGTTGACTTTGCCTATGAGGTTTCGCGCTCGCTTGCTGCATGCGAGGGGGCTGTGCTGGTTGTAGATTCCACCCAAGGCGTGCAGGCGCAAACAGTTGCAAATGCTTCAATGGCGATGAATGCAAATCTCGAGATAATTCCTCTGATTAATAAAATTGATTTGCCAGCAGCAGATCCCGAGCGAGTTCGTGCAGAGATTGAGGAGGGCTTGGCAATTCCTGCAGAAGATGCAGTGCTGGCATCTGGTAAAACGGGTGTTGGTATTCATGATTTATTAGAGGCAATTGTGTATCAAATTCCTGCACCTAAGGGTGACCCAGATGCGCCGCTAAAAGCTCTAATCTTCGACTCGTATTTTGATCCTTACCGTGGTGTTGTAGCTCTTGTGCGCATTGTGGACGGAGAAATCAAGCGCGGTCAACAAATATATATGATGGCAACTGGCGTAACCGCTTTATCAGAAGACGTGGGTGTGCGCACTCCGAACGAGACTTCTTGCGAGACCCTAGGAATTGGCGAAGTTGGATATATTGTTACTGGTCTAAAAGACCCGTCTCAAGTAAAAGTTGGAGATACAATTACGCTTGCTAAACATGGCGCAAGTGAGCCTCTAGCTGGATATAGAGACGTAAAACCCATGGTATATGCGGGCTTTTTCCCTATAGAGGGAGATCAGTATAATGCCATGCGCGATGCCCTAGATAAGCTTTCATTAAACGATGCTGCCTTGGTTTATGAGCCAGAAAACTCGCATGCGTTGGGCTTTGGCTTTAGGGTCGGCTTTTTAGGACTGCTCCATATGGAGGTCGTAAAAGAGAGGCTCGAGCGTGAGTTCGGGTTAGACCTAATTGCAACGGCTCCAAGCGTTGAATATAAGGTGTATCTAAAAGATGGGGAGATGATCCAAATTCACTCTCCAAAAGATTATCCGGATCCGGCTTCAATTGACCATATTGAAGAGCCATTTTTATCTGCATCGGTGCTGGTTCCTCCCGATTATGTGGGGGCAGTTATGGAAGTGTCTATAGACCACCGAGCAACGGTTGACAACATGCAGTATCTCTCAACGAATACTGTTGAGCTCAAGCTAACTATTCCGCTTTCGGAGCTTATTCTTGACTTTTTTGACAAGCTCAAAAGCCGCACCAAGGGATATGCAACGCTAGACTATGAGTTCAAAGGATATGAGCCCTCTGATCTTGTGAAACTAGAGATTTTGATTTCTGGCAAGCCGGTTGACGCGCTTAGCTTTATTATTCACAAAGACAAAGCTTATGGGCGAGGCAGCAGTTTGGCAAGCAAACTCAAAGAGGTTATTCCTAGGCAGTTGTTTGAGGTGCCAATTCAGGCTGCAATTGGAGGGCGTGTAATTGCTCGCACAAATGTTAAAGCAAAGCGCAAAGATGTTTTGGCCAAATGCTATGGCGGTGATATCTCGCGCAAACGCAAGTTGTTAGAGAAACAAAAAGCTGGCAAAAAGCGCATGAAAGCAATTGGCAACGTTGAAATTCCACAAGAAGCCTTTATGGCAATTTTGCAGGTAGACGAGTAGTGGAGATTTTATCTGCCTTAAGGCAAAACCCCGTGCTTTTGGCTCCTATGGCTGGCTGGACCGACGTATCGTATCGCACAATTTGCAAACGCATGGGGGCGGGGCTCACTTATACAGAGATGGTGTCGGCGCAAGGGCTCGAATACGGGAGTTCTAAAACTGGTGAATATCTCAAGGTGTCAGACGAAGAGGGACAGGCTGTAGTCCAACTTTTTGGCAGCAATCCAGTCGTGATGGCACATCAAGTTCAGAATTTGTGTGAGACGATGGGCAGCCAGCTTGCCGCGATTGACATCAATATGGGGTGTCCTGCACGCAAGGTTGTGCGCAAAGGCGAGGGCTCTGCTCTTATGAAAACACCAAAGCTTGCTGCACAAATTGTGAAGCAAATGGTTGAGGTTTCGAGTGTTCCTATTACCGTAAAGTTTAGGCGAGGTTTTGAGCGAGGCAACGACACTGCTCAAGAATTTGCACGCGAGATGGAGGCAGCAGGGGCGTCAGCTATGTGTGTGCATGGCAGGTATGCTGCAGATTTGTATCATGGCAAGTCCGACTGGAATGTTGTGCGGCTTGTTCGGGAAGATGTGGATGTTCCCGTAATTGCAAGTGGCGATTTGATGAGTGCAAGAGATGTTGTGGAATGTCTTTATCTAACAGAAGCGGATGCTGCAATGATTGCACGTGGGGCGCAGGGCAACCCTTGGATTTTTAAGCAGGTAGATGAGCTTATGCAAATTTGCGCTGATCGTGTGAGTTCGGATGGCGTTGAGTGTGATCGAGCATCTGACTGTGGGTATGGTGTTGAGCGCAGCAATCTTTTGAGCAAGCTTTGCAATCTCTCCAAAAACGATCTATATAACATTCTTGAAAACTACAATCCAGCTCCTATTCCATTAGAAGAGCGTCTGCGAGTAGCGCGTATACATGCAAGAATGTTAAATGAGCAAGACCCGCGCACGGTTGTGCATATGCGCAATTATTTTATGACATATTTTAAGGGGGTTCCTGGTGCCTCGGCTTTGAGGGGGCAAGTTGTAAAGTGCACCACATTAGAAGATTTTGAGAACTTCTTTGACTATATTTGGCACGAGGCCCTAGAACATGGTTATGTTGCAAGCTCTTCGCAGGGGAGAACTATGGGTGAAACTGATATGGGTGAAACTACCAAGGACAAGCCCGCTGTGCGTGCAATCGCGGCGTATGAGGAAACTGCGTGCAAAACTCCAATGCACAAAACATCCGTGGATGAAACTTCAACGAATGAAACTGCTATTCACGAAACTAAATGCGACTCATCACACAGGATCCTGCAATGAAGCAACCATTTTTAGGTCTCTATATTCATATTCCATTTTGCGTTAAGAGATGTGCCTACTGCGACTTTTCAACAAATGCTGTTTTGTACAGCTCTCCTATAATCGATAGCTATATAGACCAGCTTATTAACTCTCTTGAACTTGCTAGCAGGGCAAATCTTCTCAAATCTATACGCACAATATATATAGGTGGGGGTACTCCAAGTTATATTGGGATGTCTAGGTTGTGTTGCTTGTTGGATGCTATAGCGGCAAACATTGACTTAGAACAAGTGCGTGAGTTTACCATGGAAGCAAACCCCGACTCTTTTAGCAAAGACATTGCTGCTTGTGCAACGAAACGAGGGGTTAACCGGTTCTCGATAGGAGTTCAAAGCACAGATGATGAGGTGCTGCAACTATTGGGTAGAGTCCACAGTTCATCTCAAGCTTTAGATGCACTAAAGATTGCACGTTTGTACACTAAAAACGTTTCGGCAGATATTATTTGTGGAATTATGGATGAGGTGCACAGCAGCAAAAGTCAGATGACGCTCCGCAGTGCAAGCACGCTTAAATCTTTGCAAGATGTAATATCTTTGGGTATAAATCATGTTAGCGTCTATCCGCTAGCTATAGAAGAGAACACGGCCCTTGAGCATCTGATAGCTGCGGGTCTTCTGCCCGATATCGATGAGGACAAACAAGCAGAAGAGATGCTTTTAGCATATGATTTTTTGACTTCAGTTAAGCCGCAACCTTTTGAGCGATATGAGATTTCTAATTATGCATTGGGCGGTTGTGTGAGCCAGCACAATATGGGGTATTGGACGGGCGCTCCTTACTTAGGACTTGGATACGGTGCCTCTAGCATGTTTGATGCAGCAGATGCCCATGAAGTACATGTAAGTAAATGTATGCAAGTTTGGGGGGTATGTGGAGATGAGTGCGAAACCAAACTTAATAATACAGATACAAACACACATACCGGCACAGATGCAAGTTTGCAAACTTGCGATGGTAGCAGTTTTTGCAACTATCAATATAGCGAGGGACGTATACGCATTTCTGCTGGCTCTATGGATGTGACCGATTCTCAATCTAACTGCACGCGTTTGCAACACAACAAATGTTTTATCGAAAGACTTTCTCCCAAACAATCTGCAGCAGAAGACTTTATGCTCAAAATGAGAACAACCCGAGGCATTTCACGCGAACAACTTAAAATTTTGCAAAATGTTAACCCAGCATTGATTGAGGCTGAGCAGATAATTTTAGATAAAGGCTTGGCTAAGTGGCAAGAAAGCGCAGATACAAACAACAACGCAAGTGTTAGGCATCGCAAAACCCCCGAAACCTCCAACACGCGGCTAGTTTCAACGCAAACAGGTTGGTTAGAAGGAAACGAATTATTTGGGGCAATTTGGAATGTTGGGAATGTTAAGGATACTAAGGATACGGAATCTGGGTCATAGCGGGCTTTACCAAAAATCAATCATCAAAATCGGCCTAAAGCTATATTGCATCACGCAAATCTTCACTTAGCAAAGCAATAGGGAAGAGAGACAAAACCCTCTTCCCTATATTATTAAAGTAAAATGTGATGCTCACAAGCCGCACAGCAGCTCAAGCTCCTGCTACTACTGAATACCCTCAAGGTGCGGGATAGTCTCAAATCCACGTTCAAGGTCTTCGTCTGTTGGAATGTAGTCGCCCATTTGACCATCCAAATAAGCTTGGTATGCATACATATCAAAGTATCCAGTGCCAGTTAGACCGAACAAAATTGTCTTTGATTCACCGGTCTCTTTGCACTTGAGAGCCTCGTCAATTGCAACTCGAATTGCATGTGAGCTTTCAGGAGCTGGAAGATTTCCCTCCACACGAGCAAATTGAACAGCAGCCTCAAACACACTTGTTTGTTCAACTGCACGAGCCTCGTCCAAAATGCCATCGTGATAAAGCTGAGACAAAATTGGGCTCATACCGTGGTAGCGCAAGCCGCCCGCATGGTTTGGACTAGGCATAAAACCATTGCCAAGTGTATACATTTTTGCAAGGGGAGTGATTTGCCCAGCATCGCAGAAGTCGTATGCAAAACGTCCACGAGTAAGAGATGGGCAACTAGCAGGCTCTACAGCTATAAAGTGGGGGTTTGCCTTTCCGGTTAGTTTGTCGTGCACAAACTCCGACATCAGACCTCCAAGATTGGAGCCTCCGCCCGCGCAACCAATTACAATATCAGGATACTCGTCAACCTTCTCAAGCGCTGTTTTGGCCTCTTGACCAATAATCGACTGATGCAATAAAACCTGATTTAGGACAGAACCGAGTACATACTTATATCCATCGCTCGAAACAGCTACTTCAACTGCTTCTGAAATTGCGGTTCCAAGACTACCCGAGTGATCCTCAAACTGATCTAGGATTTTGCGACCTATCTGTGTGGTATCAGATGGAGAGGCTACAATATCTGCTCCATAAACTCTCATAACAGATTTTCTAAATGGCTTTTGTTCATAGGAACATCTCACCATAAAGACTTTGCAGTCAATGCCAAAGTATCCGCAAGCCATTGAAAGAGCAGTGCCCCACTGGCCGGCTCCAGTTTCTGTTGTTACCCCCTTTAGCCCCTGCTCCTTAGCGTAGTAAGCTTGAGCAATTGCAGAGTTTAGCTTGTGGCTTCCAGAAGTATTGTTGCCCTCAAATTTGTAGTAGATCTTAGCAGGCGTATCGAGCAACTCCTCCAAATATTTAGCCCTTACCAATGGACCTGGGCGATACATCTTATAGAAATTTCTAACCTCTTCTGGAATTTCGATATATTGGTCTGTATCATTTAGTTCTTGCTTGGCAAGTTCGGTGCAAAATACAGGCTCAAGATCTGCCACGGATACTGGCTTTAGAGTTGCAGGGTTTAAAATCGGACGGTGATCTGTTTTCATGTCCGCTCTAACGTTGTAATAGTGAGTAGGAAGTTCACTTTCAGATAGATAAATTTTATACGGATCTACTTTTGATGCCATTTTGTCTCCTTTTGATTTTTTGCTTAAGCTAAGACCCATAGACTAGAGTCAAAAATAACTCTTTACAAAATAACGCAGATTTGCAAAGTGTGAGGATACGAGAACGCCGATGTGTTTTGTGCGCATGCGGGTGCGTGTTCAGGTGCGTGGTGCAGGTTATCGCCACGCGCAGCGTGTATGCACATCACCCTCACAATGTGTATTAGGCTAGCAAATGCGGGGAAGTTGTTCGCCTACAAGCATGTCCATAATGCGATGCGATCCAAAGTCAGACTCCACCAGCACTCGAGGATTGCAACCATTTTCGCAAGCTGTCACTTCTCCAATTATTGCCGCATTTTCGCCATATTTTTGTGCTTGCATAGCACTGAGCGCTGCATCAGCCTCATCGTCAGGAACAATAGCCACAAGTTTTCCTTCGTTTGCAACTTGGAACACATCATAGCCTAGCATTTCGCAACACCCTTGAACCTGCTTAGCAACAGGTACGCTCGACTCATGCACCACAAGCTGAGTGTCACTTTGAGATGCAAATTCATTGAGCGTAGATGCCAAGCCACCACGTGTTGGATCCCTAAAACAGCGAGTTTTTGGCGCAGCTTTTAAGACAGCGGCAATCATATGGTTTAGGGGTGCTGCATCTGACTCAACTTGCGTTTGAAAATTTAAGCCCTTGCGTGTTGAGATAATTGCAATTCCATGATCTCCTAGGTTTCCAGATACTAGGATTTTATCCCCCGGTTTGCAGTTGCGACCCGACAGAGGCGAGTAGTTGACATTGTTGTCTGCGCTATTGCCCCCATCATGGTTTGCATATGCATTTTCTTCGCCAGCACAGCTACTTCTTATGACACCAAATCCTGCAGTATTTATATATAGCCCGTCACACGAGCCTTTCTCTACAACTTTGGTGTCTCCTGTTACGATGCGCACTCCGGCTTCGCGTGCGGTTTGAGCCATTGTGGCGCAAATTTCTCTTAGCTCGCTTAGCGCAAGTCCCTCTTCAAGCACAAATCCGCACGATAAATACAAAACCTCTGCACCCGATGTGGCCACATCATTAACAGTTCCGCATACTGCTAGACGTCCAATGTTTCCGCCCGGAAAAAACCTAGGAGTAACAACAAAAGTGTCGGTCGACATTGCAATTCTGCTGCCCGGTTCAAGCGTTAACTGCGCCGTAAATGCGTCATCGCCTTGCTCATCTGGATTGGAGTCAAATTCTTGCAAAAACACATCGTCAATGATTTGTTTCATCATAAGTCCGCCGCTACCGTGCGACATCATCACTATATCTTCTGCCATTTCGACTCCTTTTTAGACTTTATGTTTTTAGATTTTGAGGTCTAACCAAACCCCCAAAAAACTTACTTGATTTGATATTTATAAAATGCAGCGCAGCTACCCTCTGACGAAACCATACATGGCCCCACCGGCTTTTGAGGCGTGCATACTTTGCCAAAAAGCGCACATTGGCTAGGTCTTAGAATTCCTCGCAAAATATCGGCACATTTGCAGCCTTTGGGTTCTATAGTAGGTTCAGGTTGTGGAGAGAACTTAGCGGCTGCATCAAAGTTTGCGAACTCTTTGCGAATGCGATATCCAGATTGAGGTATTGTACCAAGTCCGCGCCACTGTGCGTCACATTCTTCAAATACTTCGTTGATAGCTGCAACAGCGGTTGGATTTCCTAGAGCTTGCGTGCCACGCGAATAAGCGATTTCTATCTTTGCAGTTTGTTTTGCAGCATCTTTTGCCTCAAGCTGTCTAACAAGCATTGCAATTCCTTCTAGCACGTCTACAGTCTCAAATCCAGTAACCACGCCTGGAACATCATATTTATCAGCCAAAAATGCATATGGCTCAGTTCCAATAATTGTGGATACATGTCCTGGCAAAATAAATGCATCAATTGCAACTTCTGGATCGTTTACGAGCACTTCTAGAACGTGAGGAACATTTTTGTGTGCACAAAAAACCGAAAAGTTAGTCAAAGCCTCTTTGTGGGCTCGCTTAATTGTTGCTGCAACTAGAGGGGCTGTTGTTTCAAATCCAACTCCAATAAAAACAACTTCTCGCTTAGGCTCATCTTGTGCAATTTTTAGGGCATCTAGCGGCGAATATACAACTCGAACATCTGCGCCTTGAGCCTTTTGTTCTTGCAGTGTTGTTGTGGATCCAGGCACGCGAATCATATCTCCAAATGTTGTGATGGTAACCTGCTCCATTTTAGAAAGTGCAATCACAGTATCTATATCACGGTTGCAAGTTACACACACAGGACACCCAGGACCCGACAGCAAGTGCACGTTTGGGGGGAGAACACTGCGCAGCCCCCCTCGAGCTATTGCCATGGTATGAGTGCCGCAGACCTCCATTAAATTTACGTTACCAACTTTGGCAGCTCGTATAGATTCAAGCAGAGATTTTGCGAGCTTAGGGTCTTTAAAAAGATCGAGGTTCATGTTCATTTAGACCCCGACCTTTGTGGTGCTGGTGTTTGCTGTGGTGGCGGTGTTTGTGACACTTGCGTTTGTTAGTTCGCCTATCTCATCAACACCTGCTGCATCCATTAGCTCCGAAATTAAATCCAAAGACTCCGCAACGCTATCTTCGGGAATAATTTCTATAGCAAACCCAGCGTGCACAAGCACGTAGTCTCCAATTTTTGCATCGGGAACCAAATCGAGCGAAGTCTGACGCTCAATTCCCATGATGTCAACGCTAGCGAGATTACCCTCATCGATGCCAACTATTTTGCCTGGTATAGCTAAACACATATAAACCTCCTGCAATTGCTTTGCTAAATTATAGTAGTTGTGATAGACGCGCGGCAGCCACAGCGAGCTGTCCGTATGATATGCAGCCGTCGTTGGGCGGGAGCTCTCTTGGCTGCAAAACCTCAAAACCGGACTTAGTGAGCTCGCCTAGCGTGAATTTAAGCAAAATGCGATTCATAAATACGCCTCCAGAAAGTGCAACCGTGGTTAGTTCGTTTGAGTATTTGTGGGCTTGTTTGTGGTTGTGCTTGTGCTTCTCGCGTATTTGTACGCATGTTTGTGCGATACTATAGGCGAGCGCACGGTGAATGCGCAACGATATTATTGACGTGCCAACGTTGCTTTCTATGTCATCAAGCACCGCTTTAACTATAGGAGTGGTGTGGATAATTTTGCATGGATCTAAGTCGCCAAATCCAAAACTGCCAACATTCCAATCATCGCACAAATATCGCTTTAAAGCCTCGTCCGAATCTGGGTCAAACACAAACTCTCCAGTCTTTGGATCGTATGCTGCACCCTCCAAAAGCATGGGAGCTTCTCCATCAAAAGATGCATCTAAACAAATCCCCAAAAGAGCGCTCATTGCATCTAAAAATCTACCCGCCGACGACGTTTGAATACAATTTATATTTTGCTCTTGCATTTGCAATAGCAACGAGGTTTGCTCGCTTCCAATTGAATTTAGAAGCTTGATAGCACCTGGGTGTTCTAGCAGCTCATCGCGTTGCAGAAGTGCCAGTGCAAGCCTCGATGGATGCTTGATTGCCTGCTCAGAGCCCACAATAGTTTGAGTTTGCAAATGTGCTACACGTTCAAAATTAGAGCAGTTGCAAATCATTATTTCGCCGCCCCAAATTGTGCCATCAGTTCCATATCCAGTGCCATCTAGTGCAATTCCAATAACTTGCGTGTGGGCTTCAACTTTTTTAGCAGCAATATTTTCTGCAAGCGTTGCTGCAATATGTGCGTGGTGGTGTTGAACTTGCATATACTCAGTTGCTTGCGATGCCGCCCACTTAGTGGTCATATATTCTGGATGCATATCGCAAACATTTATGGAAGGCTCAATATCAAACATGCGCTTATAAAGTTCAAGTGTGGCTTGCCAGCTGTCTAGGGTCTCAACATTTTCGAGGTCGCCTATATGCTGGGATACAAGTGCTTCCGGTTTGCTATTAAGCATGTCTCCAGATAGCAGTGCAAATGTATTTTTTTGTTGAGGACCTGTTGCCAAAAGGGAGGGGTGGATTTTATCTTGCACCTCCATAAAATTTGGAAAAGGCAGTGGAGCCGGTGCATACCCACGAGCGCGGCGAACAAACTGAATATATTCATCAACCACTCTAACAACAGAGTCGTCATAGCGAGAAATGATTTCTCGGTTGTTGTCTAAAAATGCGTCAGCAACATTGCCAAGAAGCTTGTGTGCATCATTGTTTTTAGAAACTATGGGCTCCTCTGTAAAGTTTCCAGAAGTCATAACAAGCGGAAAATCAATCAAGTTCATCAGCAAATGTTGCACTGGTGTGTATGGCAAAACAACTCCAAGCTCGTGCAAAGTTCCCGCCACGCTGGGTGCAATTTGAGAAATGCATTGGTGGAGATTGGTGTTATCAATGGTTACATCGGATGTTTTGTTAGCAGCATCAACATCTGCAACATCAACAGCTGCGTCAGCTACAACATCATTAACCGCAAATCCGTCCTTGTTAGCAACTTCCCCCTCAACTCCCAGTCTTTCCAATAAAACTATAGGAGACGATGAACTTTCAAGAAGCTCACGCTCTACGTCATTGACTTTGCAATAGCGTCGCGCACACTTCACATCTCTAACCATAATGGCCAGCGGCTTTCCATAGCGATGCTTTCTTGCTCGCAGGGCACTAACTGCATCCTCGTTAGTTGCATCACATGCTAGATGGTAGCCCCCCAATCCCTTTATTGCCACGATTTTTCCATCTACTAACATGTTCGCTACTGCGCCAAGAATTTCATCAGATTTTGCGCGATCTGAGCCAACTTTGACCTGTTCACCTACGCGCAAACTTAGCGTAGGTCCGCATTCAAAACATGCATCGGGCTGCGCATGAAAGCGTCTATCTGCTGGATTTTTGTATTCGCTTGAGCACTGAGGACACATCTCAAACTCACGCATCGATGTAGCGGGTCTGTCATAAGGAAGTTGATTGATAATCGTAAATCTTGGCCCACAATTTGTGCAGTTAATAAAAGGATAGTGATAGCGCCTATCTTCTGTGGTAAAAAGTTCGCGCAAGCAATCGGGGCATGTGGCTAAGTCGGGAGAAATTCGAGTTCGCTTTTTTGCCGCTTTGCCCTCGTCGTCTTTATGCTCAGACTCTCTAATTTCAAAACCTTTGCAGTCCTCAAAAGGAGCTTCGCTAATATCAATAGCCACAATATTAGAAGCTACTGGAGCTTTAGACTCAAGGTCATATAAAAAGCACTCTACTAGATTGTCATCACCCTCAACATGAATATGAACTCCGTCGCATGAGTTTAGAACCCAACCGCACA
Organism: Senegalimassilia sp.; assembly: GCA_963661535.1. Classification (GTDB taxonomy): domain Bacteria; phylum Actinomycetota; class Coriobacteriia; order Coriobacteriales; family CADBOM01; genus CAVLCC01. The sequence continues at coordinate 45,552 of CAVLCC010000001.1, read as the reverse complement.
TAAGATTTTGCTTTGCAATGCGGTATACAAATGGGCGAAAACCCACGCCTTGCACGGTGCCCAAAACATGTATGTTTATGCAGCGTAGCACAGCTGATTGATTGCGGCTCTATACTAACTCTACACTAACGCCTGCGATGTTGCTGTCATCTGAGTCCACTGAGTCTCTTGCTTCGTCAAGAAGTGCTCTTACATCATCGAGCATGCGCTGAACTTCTTCGAGCTTTTCTGCGGTTTTGGGCATCGAACCATCACTAGCAAGATGATACATGCGGTGAGTCCATCTGCGATTGAGTGCTATGGCCTCATCAATTTGTTGAATTGTATCTTTTAGTTGATTTGTGTTTACTCCGTTGCTGCACATGTTCAATCCCTCTCTGTTGTGGTTAGCTGTTATATTCAGCCTAGTGTAGCCTGCTTTTGCTGTCTGTTGTAGCTTGCCTACTATAGCAACTCGCTACGGTTAGCTCGTTGCGGCTACCTGCTTTACATGAACTAATGTTTATTTGCAATCTTTAATCTATGTCCTAATAGTTTACTCCCAGTTTTGCCAACAAATTATCTCGCAATCGTTTTTATCCACAACCGACTTATGACATGCGCAGTGCAGCATATAGCATATACAACAAACGTATATGTTGTGCATCGCACATATTTGCTCGCCGGTTCCACGCATTGCGCATCAGTATTCATCTAACAAAAATGCCATATATAAGGGCAAGGTTAGTGTTTGATCCGAGTGTCCTACATTGTAGTTGCCAAGTTTTATTAAATGCTCAACATGGTATTTTTCGGGGTGTCGCAAAATTGTCTTGGAGCTTTTGGCGTTTCCAGTAGTTGGCTTTACCTCTACTAAAGTGCAAGCCCCCCTATAGCGAATTACAAAATCTACTTCAAGCCCAGAATCTTTGTGAAAATAATAGAGTTTCCGTCCCATTTTGGAGAAAATATCAGCAACTAAACCCTCAAAAATTGCCCCCTTATATCCCAAAAGGTTACCTTGCAAAATATCGAATTGTGTGCCGTCTTCTAACATAGAAACAAACAACCCAATATCGCTCATGTATACCTTAAATACATCTTGTTTGGCGTTTCCGTCTAGCGGTAGTTCTGTAATTGAAAGGTTGTAACAACGCGAAATAATGCCCGCGTCTTCAATCCACTGCAAGCTACCTGCAAACTTTAATGCAGTAGCACCCTTTTTTACCAGAGAGTATTGGAACTTTTTGTTTTCTTTTGCAAGTTGTTTGGGTATGGACTGAAAGCACTCTTTTATAACTGCTTTGTCCTTTTTGTCTGCATATTTAACCATGTCATCTTCATAAGATCGAACTATGTCGCGCTGAGTTTGCAAAACTATGCTCATTTGCTTTGTATCTACGAAGGTTTGAACTACGTCTGGCATTCCGCCTACAACTGTATATTGCAAAAGAAGTGTTTGAAGACGCTGGTGTAGTGCATCTGGAATTGTAGATGCTTCTTGCAAGTGAAATTTTAGCATGTCAATTATTTGCTCTGAAATTCCATTTGCCCACAAAAATTCTTCAAAGTCAATAGGGGTCATATCAATCACAGTTTCGTATCCAACTGGAATTGACTCAGGTTCTTCATAGCTGTAACCTTTTATGCCAAGTAATGACCC
>CAVLCC010000001.1:0-43900 GCA_963661535.1 Senegalimassilia sp. | reverse complement strand
TCCAATTACATCATAGCGTCCATCTAATTTGAAGAACTTGAGAGCTGTTCTTGCGTTTGGACACTCTTGAATTTCATCTAGTATGAGAATAGTGTTTTCTTCATTAGATACAGTTTCTTTGCCCATAATTGCTGATAACATCATCATGATGTAGTCAACTTCTAATGAGCCAGAAAATGCTGAGGCGTAATCTGGATTCTCAAAAAAATTTAAGTAAATAATATGCTCATAGTTTTTTTGTGCAAAGTCCAACACAGAAAAAGTTTTTCCACATTGTCTGCATCCCTTAATAATCAAGGGCTTGTGATCAACTGTATTCTTCCAGTTGTTTAAAGTTTGTTCTATTTTTCGTTTTAACATTTTGCGGCCTTCTTATATAGATAAGTAGTTATTAATGAGATTTTACAACTTTTTCAAGGGACTTTTTAGCAAAATCGCAACTTTTTCAAGGGACTTTAGCAGCATGTTGCACTTGTCAAGGTTTGTAGAATGTACACTTAGCCGAACGCGCTCAGTGCAAACACACCTACAACAACCGGTCTTAGGATAAGAATAACCAACAAGCTAGGTTTGAAGTTTATAATTAAAACGTATGTGAATTTTAGTTATTTGGTTTTTTGTCACTAAGGAGGCGATGTTTTGGAAGATCCATTTGGTAACTTTCACCCAGCTATTTGTTTTACGTTCTTCATAGCTGCAATCGCCTTTGGAATGATGTTTGTGCACCCAGCATTTTTGATCATCTCAATTATGTGCGCAAGTTTGTATTGCCTTCTCTTAAAACAAAAAGACGGCATTAAGTTTTTGCTTGGGATACTCGTGCTAATGATTGTGCTTTCGTTTGTTAACCCACTGTTCAACACACAGGGCGAGCACATTCTATTTACCTACTTTGGAGACAGACCATATACCCTAGAGTCTTTGGCATACGGAATAGCCCTAGCGGTAATGTTTGGCTCGGTGCTAATTTGGTTTGCGTGTTATAACGAGGTAATGTCGAGCGATAAGTTTACATATTTGTTCGCGAGGTTCATTCCATCACTGTCGCTAATCTTCACCATGGTTTTGAGGTTGGTTCCAAATTATCGCAGGCAAACTGCTGTTATCTCTAACGCGAGAATGTGCGTTGGCAAAGCAGCGTCCGATGGCGATCGTAAAAAGAAGCTAGATAGCGCAGTTACAATTCTTTCTTCGTTAACATCTTGGGCGCTAGAAAATGCAATAGTAACAGGAGATTCTATGCGAAGCCGAGGATATGGAACATCCGTGCGCTCCAACTTTGCAGTTTATCGAATGTGCACCCGCGACAAGGCTCTTCTAATAGTTCTAGCACTTGCAACCATAAGCGTGATTTGCATGTCGTGCATGGGAGCAATGTCAATAACCTACACTCCATCAATTGAGTTTGCTCCAATGGGGAACACAACAACGATAGTAGCTATCGTGTCTTATACAATTTTGCTTGCTATTCCATCTGCAATACATATATGGGAGGATGCCACATGGCGCATTTTGCGATCGAGAATTTAACTTTTTCTTATCCAACAGCTCAAAAGAACTCCTTGCAAGATATAAATTTATCTATTGAACAAGGTCAGTATGTTGCGTTGTGCGGCAAGAGCGGCTGCGGAAAAACAACCCTTATGCGCCATCTAAAGAGCGTGTTAACCCCTCATGGGCAGCGCACGGGTCAGGTACTGTTTGACGGAACTCCTCTAGACGACGTTGACATGCGCACACAAAGCAGCAAAATTGGATTTGTTATGCAAAATCCCGATAGCCAAATTGTTACCGACAAAGTTTGGCATGAGCTTGCCTTTGGTCTTGAGAGCTTGGGCTGCGAGCAAAAAGTTATGCGCCTGCGCGTTGCTGAGATGGCGAGTTATTTTGGTATTCAACAGTGGTTTCATCGTGATGTAATGGAGCTTTCGGGCGGGCAAAAGCAGCTACTTAATTTGGCTTCGATTATGGCGATGCAGCCAACAGCCCTCATTTTAGATGAGCCAACAAGTCAGCTAGACCCAATAGCGGCTACAGACTTTCTAAACACAGTTAGAAAAATTAACCTTGAGCTCGGCACCACAGTTATTATCTCTGAGCATAGGCTCGAGGAGGTTTTTCCGGTTGCAGACAGGGTCGTTGTTATAGACGATGGTCGCATCATTGCAGACGACACACCTCGCAACATCGGAGACCAACTAAAAGACACTAACGACGATATGTTCGCAGCGCTCCCTTCGCCTATGCAAATTTATTATGGAGTGGGAAGCACTCTTGATTGCCCGCTAACTGTTCGCGAAGGCAGAAACTGGTTAAGCGAAGAGTTTGGTGGTAGCGAGTTGGTTGCCACGCAAATTCCAGATAAAGACGAGCTACCCGAGGTTGATGACCCAGTTGTTGAGCTGCGCGAGGCATGGTTTAGATATTCTAAAGAGGGACACGATATTTTGAGGGGGGCGTCGTTTAGTGTGCAGAGAGGTCAGCTGTTTGCAATAGTTGGCGGCAATGGCACAGGAAAATCCACGACCCTAAAGTCTATTTGCGGAATTGCCAAGCTTTATCGCGGCAAGGTTTTTATTGAGGGCAAAGAGATTGACAAGTATAAATCTAGGGAGCTTTTTGATGGGCTTTTGGCAATGCTCCCTCAAGATCCTCAGAGCTTGTTTGTTAAAAAGACAGTGGGCGAAGATCTGCTAGAAATGCTCTCAGGTGCAGACGGAACTCAAGAAGAAAAGATGGCAACAGTTAAGGCTGTGGCGAGCTTGTGTGAGGTCGATAGATATTTGGAGTCTCATCCATATGATTTATCTGGCGGAGAGCAACAGCGAGCCGCGCTAGCAAAAGTTCTGCTGTGTAATCCCAAAATTTTGCTTTTAGACGAGCCAACCAAGGGCATAGACAACTTCTTCAAAATTAAGCTGGCGCAAATTATGACTAAGCTGCGTGAGCAAGGTGTAACAATAATCATGGTCACACACGACGTAGAATTTTGCGCCAAATATGCAGACAGCGTATCTATGTTCTTTGATGGGGGTGTGGTAACGACCAACACTCCGTCGCGGTTTTTCTCGCAAAACAGTTTTTATACAACTGCGGCTAACCGCATGAGTCGTCATATATTCAAAAATGCTATTACTAATGAGGATGTGATCGAGCTTTGCAAAACAAACAAGACAATAAAGTAGCGTCTGTAGGAGCTTTGTCTGCGTTGGGTCTTGATGTGGATGCGAGCGAAGAACGCAAAGCCACACAAGTAGATAGTATCAAGCAAGCTGCTCAAGAAGAGCACGACTCGATGCGCGAAGCTGTGGAGGAGGCGGAGGCGCAGCTGGCGGAGGCTGGGCAGGTTGACGCGCAGCTTGCTGATAAGGCTAAAGACATAGCAGCAAAAGAGAGTTCGCAAGCTGTTGTAAAAGAGGATCGAGCTGCGGCATACACTGACGCAGATACAGATGCAGATTCTGCAACAAGTTCTGCCGCATTAACGATTGCAAATAACAAACAGGATGCACCAACATCCGTAGGCACTGGCACAGTGTCATCATCGCGAAAAAAGCCCGCTAAAGCAACGGCATCTCCAGCAACACCAGCACGTGCATCTACAAACGCAGCATCCACGCAAACCCCATCCACCACACCAAACCCCAACAAGCTAGGCAAGCGCACAATTTTGTCGATAGTAGTCACGTGCGTATGCATTCCTGCAGTTGTTGCCCTGGGGCTGCTTTTGGGAGACGTAAACTTCTATATAACAAGTGTGGTCATAATATTTTTGATGATGTTTCCGTTCTTTGTAAGATTTGAGGGTAGAAACCCGCAGGCTAGAGAGCTGGTTGTTATAGCAGTTATGACGGCAATTGCAGCTGCATCACGTGCCGCATTTGTGTGGTTGCCGAGCTTTTCTCCCTTAATTGGAATTGCAATCATAACAGCAATTGCATTAGGCCCCGAACAAGGCTTTATAACGGGTGCGTTGGCAGCATTTGTATCTAACTTTTTGTTTGGACAAGGTCCTTGGACCCCTTGGCAAATGTTTGCCTACGGAATAGGAGCATTTATTGCAGGCATTTTGGTTAAGAAGGGAATTTTAAAGCCCACCAGAGTGCCTCTAACAATTTTTGGATTTTTGATCATCGTGCTTTTTGTGGGACCAATTCTCGACACTTGCACGGTCTTTGTAATCACACCTGGAACTTTTGAGTCGGCGTTGTCTATATACTTGGCTGGTTTTGTATATAACATTGGCCACGGACTAGCAACCGCAATTACGCTAGCACTTGTGTCCAAACCGCTTTGCGAAAAAATTGAGCGAATAAGAGTTAAATATGGCATGGCGGAGGCTTAGTTGAAGTTCGATTCGTATCATCCGGCAATAAATCTTGTATTTTTTGTAGCCGTAATAGCCATGACTATAGGCTTTAATCAGCCGGTGTTTTTGGCCATCTCTTATATATCTGCGTTCGCATATTCCATAAAGCTAAATGGCTTGCGCTCGCTGGTTCAAAACCTAATTTTCATTGTGCTTATTGCAGTGTGGACATGGTTTTTCTCGAGCTTCAACCATTTTGGAATAACGAACATCGGACGCACAATAGCAGGCAATCAGATGACACTTGAGTCGGTTGTTTTTGGCTTTGTGATTGGTGTTATTGTGGCTAGCGTGATTATGTGGCTTTCGTGCATGCACACTATAGTTTCATCTGATAAGGTCGTATATTTGTTCGGCAGGGTTTCGCCAAAGTTGTCGTTGGCACTCTCCATAGTGTTGAGACTGGTTCCTTTGGTGAAGCGCAACGCTTCTAAAATAAATGCCGCGCAACAATGCATTGGGAGGGGCAGCGGTCAAGGCAGTATTTTGCAACGTATGCGACATTGGGCGGCAAGGTTTTCGATAATGATAACTTGGATTGGCGATAGCATGGCGCAGTCGTCAGATTCTATGCGAAGCCGAGGGTACGCTCTCAAAGGGCGCAGTGCATTTTCGATATATCGCTTTGACAACCGCGACAGAAGCTTTGTAATCTTTTTGTTCCTGTGCATTTTTGTGGTTATTATGGGTGCTTTGCTAAACCAAACAACAATAAGTTATAGCCCGGCTATACTTATGAATCGCATAACTTTAACTAGCTATCTGTTTTATATTGCATATGCGGGCTTGTGTTTTTCGCCGCTAATTTTGCAAATAGTTGGAGAGATAAGATTTAAAAGACTGGCGCAGCAGGCGTGAGCGTATGTAAGCGGGGATTGCGCTGGTTGGCTGTGAGCTGGCTAGTTGAATGTGAGCTGACTGTAATTAAGATACATATCCTTAGACTTTTTAAAGCCTGCTGCATGAAAGGAAAATGAGACATGGCGGCCGAATCTTCTAAAACAAAAAAGACTAGAAATATAATTATGGTTGCAATTATTGCAGCACTTGCAATTTGCGCCATTGTGTTGGTTGGTAACCTCCAAGGCTGGTTTGGAGGCGGCAGCACAAACATGAGCGCTGCGAATAAGGTTGGAACCGTAAATGTCATTAGGTCCGACATCTCCTATGCGTTAGAAGATGGTGCCGAGATAAGGCAAAACGACACTATAGAAACACTTTCGGGCTCAAGCATTGCTGCTAGCTACTCTTCGGGGGGCTCCATATATATAGATTCTGATACGCAAGTCTCTTTTGGATCAACCGATGCGAAGAGCAGCGCAAATTCTTCAATTAACCTAAAGTCGGGGCAGATTGTGGCAAACCTGCCGACACAATTTAGCGTGGGTGCAGGCGATACATTAGTTAGTGCAAACAATGCCGTGCTAACTGTGTCTTTGCAATCTGGAGCGCTTAATATTGGAGTGTTGTCGGGTAGTGCCCTCGTTAATTCTCAAACAATAGATGCTGGCAATAATGCCTTGATAGACAACGCAGATGCGGTGCAGGTATCTACACTTTTAGCCTCATCATATGATGATTATATGCTAGGAGCACTTTCGGATATATCCTCGACCACTAAGCTTTGCTTTAGTGCAGATGAACTCTCAACGCTGGTTGCGCAGCGTGCAGATCAGAAGAAGCAGGCACAAAGTCAGGCGGCAAATTCTAGCTCAGGTGGTGGGGATAAGTCGTGCACAATCGAGATTAGATGCGATACCATTTTGGCAAACACCAACAAACTTTTGGCAGAAAAAACCTCTTATGTTCCAAGCGATGGCATTATTTTGCCTGTTACCAAGGTATCGTTTTCGGATGGACAAACCGTCTACGACGTGTTGTCGCGTGCGTGCGAGGGGGCAGGCATACAAATGGAGGCATCGTGGAGTCCTCTCTATAGCGCGTATTATATAGAGGGCATTAACAACTTGTACGAGCTAGACTGCGGCAGTGCTTCGGGCTGGACGTATAAAGTTAACGGCTGGGTTCCAAATTATGGGGTGTCGGGATATAAGCTCCAAGACGGAGACGTGGTTCAAATTCTTTATACCTGCGATTATGGCAACGACGTTTAGGGATTACCAGATAATCCTAGGAGATATGTGTATGAGTGGAGAAAATCAAAATATAGAGTCTGAAGTTTTGGAAGATGGCTTGGATGGCGTGTCGGGGGAGTCTATAGGAAGTGCGCCAGACGATGCCGCAACTGCGGGTTCACTAGGAGATGTCCCAAGCGATACCGCCACGGCAGCGGACTCGCCAGAATACGCTAAAATTTCAATTCCTAGCATGGACGAGGCACGCGTGCGTGTGCCAGCGCTTCGCAAAGAGATTGAAATTAACTCCAAACTCTACTACGCCGATGATGCTCCACAAATAAGTGATGCTGCGTTTGACTCACTAATGCGTGAGCTGCGAATGTTAGAAAGTGAGTACCCCGAGCTTCTTACGACGGATTCTCCAACACAACGCGTGGGCGGATACGTGGTTGAACGCTTTGCTCCGGTTACTCACGACCAGCGCATTTATTCGCTTGATAATGCCATGGATTTAGGCGAGCTAGATGCTTGGATGGAGCGCACTGAGCGTGCGTTGGGTCATGCTCCTGAGTATGTTTGTGAGCTCAAGATTGATGGATCTTCACTTGCTCTTACGTATGAGAATGGCAACTTTGTTCAGGCTGCAACACGCGGAGACGGCACAACCGGCGAGGATATTACAATAAATGCGATGGCTGTTGCAGATATTCCACGCAAGCTTGTAGCAAATAATGCGGGGAAGCAAAACAGCACAGCGCAAGACAACAGCAACGTCGCCTCAGACAACAGCAATACCTCCCCAAACAACAACTCAACCCCCCTCCCACAAACACAAAAAGTAGAATTTCGCGGCGAAGTTTTTATGCCCAAAAAAAGCTTTGAACAGCTAAATGCACAAATTGTTGACGAGTGGGAACTAAAGCACAATGCTTCGTCAAATGCTCCAGTGTTTGCAAATCCACGCAATGCAGCCGCGGGTTCAATTCGCCATAAAGATGCCGAGGTAACGCGCAGACGCAAGCTCCAAACATTTATGTATGCAGTTGCTAGACCCGAGCAGGTTCCCGCACTCACGCAATGGGAGCTTTTGCAATATCTAAAGCAGTGCGGGTTTAATGTTAATCCCAACATTGCGCTTTGTTCTAGCCGCAGTGAAGTTCGCAAATTTTGCGAAGACGCAACCGAGTTTAGGCAAACTTTGCCTTATGAGATTGATGGAGTGGTCGTTAAGGTCAATTCTTTTGCGGAGCAGGCGGAGTTGGGCTTTACAACTCGTGCGCCTAGATGGGCGATTGCATTTAAGTTTCCGCCCGAGGAGGTAACTACCCAGCTGCAAAATATTGTTACGCAGGTGGGACGAACAGGAATTTTGACTCCCGTGGCTGAGTTTATTCCCGTGAGGGTGTCGGGCTCGGTGGTGGCACGCGCAACCCTGCACAACGTTGACGAGGTGAGAAGGCGCGACGTTCGCGTTGGAGACACCATAGTAATCCGCAAAGCGGGAGATGTTATTCCTGAGGTAATTGGTGCGGTCCAAAAACTCAGACCAGCAGATGCAGTTCCATTTGCTATGCCACAAAAATGCCCCTCTTGCGGCTCAGATGTTTATAAAGATGACGACGGTCCAGCCGTTAGGTGTATTTCTGCGGAGTGTCCGGCTCAGTTGCAAGGCAGACTCGAGCACTGGGGCAGCAGAGGTGCCATGGATATTGATGGACTAGGACCTGTTGTAATCTCTAAGCTAATTGAGACCGGCCTTGTAAAAGACGTTGCCGGATTTTATAAGCTGCGCGAGCAAGACATCGCAGATCTTGAGACAGGTGCTCTCAAATATGCGCACGAGATGAGCGCGGAGAAGCGCGAGCAAACTGGAGATTATGAGCAAGTTCCCTCATTGGTTGGAACAAAGAATGCAAATAAGATTATTGCGCAAATTGAGGAGTCAAAAACTCGTGGCTTTGCGAGGGTTTTATTTGGCCTTTCAATTCGCAACGTCGGAAAAACTGTGGCAGAAGTGATAACCAGACATTTTCCAACCTACGATGCCCTTATGAAAGCAAGCGTAGATGACCTAGCTTCAATCGATACAATCGGTTCAGTAATTGCCGCTAGTGTAGTTGACTTTTTGCATCTAGAAGCAAACAAACACCTTGTGGAGGAGCTGCAAAAAGCAGGCGTTAGTCTAGAAGTTTTGCAAGGTGAGCAACGCCCGCAAACGCTTGCTGGACTCACATTTGTTTTAACTGGAACCCTAGATGGAATAAACCGCCAAGATGCGCAAACGCAGCTAAAGGCTTTTGGTGCCAAAACGGCTTCGAGCGTATCCAAAAAGACTAGCTACGTTGTTGCCGGTGAAAATGCAGGTTCAAAGCTCGACCGTGCACTCGAGCTAGGAGTTAGGATTTTGAGTCAAGACAGTTTGGAGAAAATACTTGCCACAGGAACTCTTGATGGTATAGAGGAAGCATAACGTTTTGCGTGGCGAGTTTATAAAAGGCGCAAACCTAAAAGCGCAAACCGCAGTTGCAAATCTCTAAGTTTGCGCTTGTCGATTGCCGTTCTTTTTGACCTACCCTTTTTTGCACTAATCAATCACAATGCCAAATTCTTCTTTCAAAATGCGGTCATATGCGTCTTGGTCTGGAATATCTATAATAGTCTCAGCTCTGTTAGCGTCATATTTTCTCAAATGGTTTTTGGTAAGCTGCTTGCGCCCGCCAAGCTCATCGAGAGAAGTCATCGGACCTTGCGTAAAAAACGAGTCTTCGGCAGTCGAAAAATAATCGCAGCGTGGACGATATTCATCAATCGTATGGCTTACCAAGTTGAAAGTATACATAACTTCTTCTTCGCCAGATGGCTCTCGACGATTGAGATAATATGTGCCATCTTTTCTGTCTTCTACTTGCAGCATATCTCTAGTGTCGCTTTGCCAAATGTCAGCTTCAAACTTTATGGGGGCTAGATTGTTAAATCCATATCCAACATCTGCAATCCAAGTTTGTTTGGGTTCATCAAAATCTACCATCAAAAACATGTGATCAAATTCGTCTTTGTCTTCGCCTAGGCGGTGAGATGCCATTCTTTTCACCTTAAAGCCCATGGCTTCCAGCATGTTTGAATAAAGGGTATTTTGCTCATAACAAATACCCCCGCGCCTGCGCTCAACTAGCTTGTTGTATACACTATCGATGTCGAGCTTTAGCGGAATTTTCCCAGCAATAATGTCGAGATTTTCAAACGGAATGTGCTTGAGGTGGCTAATTTGTATAAACTTTAGTCCCTCTGGTGTAACTGGCGGAATATCTTCAAGCTCAATTCGCTTTAGATAACCGTCTAACATTTCTTTTGTAACCATGTTCCCTCCTTGTATGTGTACAAAAGTTTTTAAGCACTTAAAATTATATAGTAAGATTTGGGTAGGAGATAAAATTAGTTGTGAGAATATTTTGATGTCCTTACAAGACTTACAAGACCCACGTGATTTGTGAAGCAGATAAGACCTATAAGACCCATAAGACTTGCAAGACCTGCGAAACTGATAAGACCTATAAGAAACCGCTATACGAAACCTCGTGAAACTATGGATACCTGGAACCAAACCACATTAAACAAACAAACCGCTCAAGCCACACCTTTGCCGCATGATTGTCATATACACCTTGCTTTAGATGGCGTTGATTGGAAGAAGGCACAAGCTCTCCATCAGCCTCACCCAAACGAAGAATACATAAGGCAAACCCTAGCAGCATATTCTCAAGCCGGCTTTGCTTATCTTCGAGACGGAGGCGATAGCCTAGATGTATCGAGAACAGCAAGACGAATTGCTCGCGAATATGGCATCGAGTATGTTTCTCCTTGTTTTGCAATATTTCAAGCGGGTAGTTATGGTTCGTTTTTGGGACGCTCCTTTGAAGACATGCAAGAATATGAAACCTTGGTAGATGAAATTGCACAAATGGGAGGCGACTTTATCAAGTTAATTCTCACAGGTATTATGGATTTTGGTTCTTATGGCAAAATTACAGGCAAAGTTCTTTACCCTGAGTCCATACGCATGATGGTGGCCTACGCGCACGCACGCGGATTTGCGGTTATGACTCACGTTAATGGTTCGCAGTCTGTGCAAGCTGCAATTGAAGCGGGGGTTGACTCCATAGAGCACGGATATTACCTAGACACCCCAACCAAGCATGCGCTTGCTAATTCAAAAACAATTTGGGTTCCAACGCTTAACCCAGTAGCAAACTTGGTTGGCACAGGTATTGCAGACGATAACATTTTAAAAAAAATATTGTGCGAGCAGTCTCGAGCAGTTTTTGAAGTTGCCCAAATGGGAGGCATAATAGCGCTTGGAAGTGATGCCGGTTCTCACGGGGTGTATCACGTTGAGGCAGCCGCAAGTGAGTTGTCTTTGCTGCAAGACGCGCTAGGAGATGGTTGGGAGCAAGTCTTAGAGCGTGGATTTAGTGCACTGCGCTCACGCTTTAGTGCACATTGCTAGCATCGCATTACTTAAGGATTTAGCGCACTGCGTCCGCGCATTAAAGCACATTGCTAGCATCGCATCATTCTAAACTAACCTCCACCCTCTACTCGTTTGTTCTGACTGTGCAACATCGGTATTGTTTATCTCAAATGTCTTGTATCATTTATCTAAATAAACTTATATATAATCAATTTCTTTATTGACTTTTTGCATTTAAAAGTTACACTAAACTTGCATTGTGCTTGACGCGAACGAGTCTTGTTTTTAGCGTTTGAGATGCAACAAAAATTTGCTAAGTGCATATGGTTAACACACAAAGCGAAAAGGCTCCAAAATAGGCCGCAAAAAAGATTGCAAAAAGCTCAAACATCAAAGGCAAGGGGTTAGCCAAAATATAGCGCGAAAATAAGGCGGTTGTTTTGGCTAGCGTAGGGAATTGGGTGAAAATCCCAAACGGTACCCGCCGCTGTAAGTGCTAAGAAAAGCCTCTGTATACCACTGGATAACCAAGCTTGTCTGGGAAGGTAGAGGCTAGATTTTTTGCAAGCATAAGAGCAGAGCTTGCAAAAAAGGCACAAGTCAGAAGACCTTTCGTTCGTCTTGTCAGTATATATAACGTGCATTTACATAAATAGACTAAACAACTAAACACAGGGTCTATCTCCAACATTGCATGCTTATATATACGAGTTGTGCGGGAAAACGCAACTATAAGACAAGATTGGCGCCCAAGAGGTTAATGAGCAACGCCTCTTTGTGGTGTCTTGCAGCAAAATACGGGGCTGCAGCGCATTTGATTATGTCGCTGCAGCCCTTTTTTTATTGCACAGGCTCATTGTGTGTGGGTTGCCAATAGATAGGGAAGGATAAAAATGGAAACAGGGCTTCTATCTTTGCCCAAACGCATTATGTCGGTATTTTTATCGATTGTGATGTTGGTAGGACTTGCTCCTTCGCAAGCATTTGCCAACAATACTTCCGGTACAAACTCCGACGCCACAGTCTACCTTTCAATTGCCTATGGTGGCAAGTATGTAGACGACCTCGCCGATGGTGGCTATATGGTAAACATACCAATAAGCCTAAGCGACGTGGCTAACTGCGATTTGAGCGACTATGGCTTAGAAAATTATTACTATACATCTAAGGAAGGGGGCGAACAGCAAAAAGACGTTCCCAATCTAATGCAGCTTCTAGCTTATGCAGGAAATAAATATTGCCAATCTTCTACTATGGAAGTTAGTGGAAATCCGCACTCTGCACAGATAGTTGATTATCTTGATACTATGAAGTCTGTTGCATACCGTGTAAACGGAGATGTTGTTCTAGACTATAGCTCAGACACAACTGTAGCGGCAAGTCCTGATGCTATTGCACTTGCAGATGGCGACTCAATTGAGATTCTGGGCTTTGGCGATGAAATTTCTACCTACGCATCAGATGCAAACTGCGGCTTTGCATATTTTGTAGATGAGGCTTCAGCAACTTCTTCATCTACTTCTATGACTTCTGATGCAATCACAAATGTATATTATGTTGGTGCAGGCAAACAAATTAAGGTTTATACAGCACGTGGCAACGAGGCAATAGACGCTGCTTCTTCTGCAACATATTCTGTTGCTAGCGGACATATGGTTCACGTGGGACAAGCATATAACGCAGGTGAGGCATACGATTCTTCTTCAGCTGCTGGAACAACTGCTGCTGATGGCTCCGTTACAATAACTGCTCCAGATACTCCAGGTGAGTATGTTGTATGGGCGGATGGTGCTCGAGGAGCTAGCGAAAGCTTGTCGAGCAAAGCAATGTCTAGCCCAGCTATTGCTAAACTAATTGTTGGAGAGGCTCCAACTATCACAACAACTACTCTAGAAGATGCTGCAAAAGATCAGTATTATTCTGCAGTTGTTGAAGCCACTAGCACAACAGACGTAACTTATAGCGCAACAGGGCTTCCTGATGGCTTATCAATAGACGAAAAAACAGGCGAAATTTTCGGCAATCCAACCCAAAGCGGTAACTTTACCGCAAGTGTGAGTGCAACAAATTCGTTTGGAACAACGTCAAAAGATCTTGCACTTTTTGTTGGAAGCGTTCCAGAAATAACAACAACCACGCTTAGCGATGCTACAGCAGGCACCGAATACTCTGCAAGGCTTGAGGCTACAGGCAATCCATCTGAGTTCACTTGGTTTTTGGGAGCAACATCTAAACTCCCAGAGGGCATGACGCTTTCTAAAGATGGCACTTTGTCTGGCACAACAACAGAGCCTGGCACATACACTTTAGATGTGGCAGCATCAAACTCTGTTGGCACAGGTGCTACCAAAAAACTAACTCTAAAAGTTTTGGGAACAAAACCACATATCACAACAGAGACTCTTCCAGCAGCTTCTATAGGAAAACCTTATTCAACAACCATAGTTGCCGAAGGAGATCCAGCTGTTACATTTGCAACTCACGGACTTCCAAATGGTCTTTCGCTAGACCAAACAACTGGTCAAATTAGTGGAAGCACAACAGCAATTGGTGAGTTTGAGGTTGTTATAACAGCAACAAGCTCTATTGGCTCAGATAGCAAAACTTATACACTAAATTGTGGAACTGCTCCCACAATTGTTAGCGAGACTCTAGATAATGGCCAGATTGGTCAAGCCTACAACTGTACCGTTGAAGTGACTGGAGACCCAGAGCCCAAGATGGAAGCAACAGGACTTCCAAGTGGACTTTCTTTTGACGGATCAACAGGTGTTATATCTGGAACTCCAAAAGAATGTGGCAAGTTTGATATAACTATTAGCGCACAAAACGGTTTTGGAAATGGAGTTTCAAAAGAGTTCTCTATAGAAATTACTCGTCAGCCAATCATTACAACTACTGCTTTAGCAGATGCTAATGTAGGTGAAGAGTATAGTGCAAAAATTGAAACTGAGGGATATCCTGATGCAACATTTATGTATAGTGCGTTCAACCTACCTGATGGACTAACTGCTGGTGATGACGGTGTAATTTCTGGAACCCCCACCGAGCCTGGTGAATATTCGATTACAGTGATTGCTACCAATTCGGTTGGTTCTAGCAAGTCAGCAACAATTACATTAACAGTGTTGCAAGCCCCAGAAATTGTGACTTCCAAGGTTCCTAATGCTCGTGTTAAAGAACAATATAGCTATCAACTAGAAGCTAAAGGTTATCCAACAGATAAAATGAAGTGGACAAAAGTCAGTGGAGCAACCTGGCTAGATGTAACCGAAACAGGTGAAATAACAGGCACTCCAACCAGTGCTTCTTATTACAACTACATAAC
The DNA here is from genome assembly GCA_963661535.1 of Senegalimassilia sp. Taxonomy (GTDB): domain Bacteria; phylum Actinomycetota; class Coriobacteriia; order Coriobacteriales; family CADBOM01; genus CAVLCC01. The sequence continues at coordinate 29,657 of CAVLCC010000001.1, read as the reverse complement.
CGTACAACTAGAAATTGAAGGTGTTGGATCAGTTCAAAAGAAATTCCAGGTACGCTCTGTTAACAAATACACTTCAGTTAGCGGTTATGTCTATGTATCTGTGTCTAAAGATGGCAAGTTTTTTGTATCCGATGGCACAGAAAGCCAAGGCAGCAATATCGATACCCTAAAGATAAATACTGGCTTGGTCTCTTTGATTGATCTAGATGATTATGGCTATGGTGACTACAAGTGGGACAGCAACGATGATGCTAGCTATGATATTTCTGTTCTACAACTCATGATTTACATGGCTAAAAATTATTATTCTGGCGGTGTAGAAGATGGGCTAGTTCTAGCAGCCGATAGCAAACCAGGAGATCTAAAAGTATCTAAGTTTATGGGTGTAGATAATCCAGCATTATCATTTAGTCAAGACAGCGCTATTCCTACAAATTCTGATGGAACAGCCACCTCTCTAGATCAGCTAAAACTCAAAGGTAGTTATAGTTCTTATGCTTATTATAGATTTGATATCTTTACAAATGCTTCAGCGGCTACAGATACAAACTATGGCATAAACAGGTTTGTTGATAGTGATGGCAAAGAAATTCACACGGCCAACGCATATAGCAATGTTGAGACCGACTTTACGCTCCAACACATCAAAAACCTAATCGGTGTAGACAAACAAGTCACATCTACTACTTCTCCTGCTGCAGGTTACACAGTAAGTGTTATTAACTCAGAAGGAGCCACAACAAGCACTGCTACAACAGATGCGACAGGTGTAGCAAAGCTAACATTCCCTAGCGCTGGCATATATACAATTAGTGCTCAAGGAATTGCAGGCAAAGAGCTAACAGATTCTACAGTTTCTGCTCCAGTTAGTGCAACTATAACTGTTACAGATCAAGTTGCAGCAGAAATTACATCAACTGAGCTATCAGCAAGAAAAGGTGATATTAGCACCAAGCTAACTGCTACAGGCACGCCTTCTACCTTTACATGGGCACTAGCACAAGATAGCTCACTTCCAGAAGGTCTAACACTAACTGAAGAAGGAGCTATCACAGGCACATGCACAGAGGAAGGAACCTATACATTTGATGTAACTTGCACAAATGGTGTGGGTGAAGCTGACAGCGCAACAATCACCCTAAACATCACTCCAAAATACAAACAACTACAAGGCACTGCATATATCTCAATTAGTTATGATGGAAAACCAGTATTTAGCCAAAAGACAGATTATGCAGAAGCTGGAATTCCTATATGTTCTTTGGCAGTAGACCTAGCAGAAGCTAGCCAATTTGATCTAGAAGAACATGGTTATGATGCAAGATGCAATCGTGACTTTGATAGCGATGGCATGTATGATTTAAACGCTACTCAGCTAATGGCCTATGTTGCAGATCGCTATTATGGTGAGGGTGGCTTTACTACTGCTTATTCAGGTTGGATTACAGACATCTGGAAGCTTGGAATAAATGGCAATGTAATCTATGAGAAAAATGGTGTAACCACTAACGTTGCTACAACTGTTCAAGTAACAGATGGCGACCGAATTGATTTCTCATCATTTAACTCTGGTGCAGGTTGGGTATTTTATACTGATCCTCGTGCTGGCTTTTTGTATTTCATGAAAGACAACACAGGATACTCAAGCTACGACGGCAAAAATATTACTTCAAGCTATGAAGCTGTAGCAGGTGAGCCCACAAATGTCTATCTAGCACACGACAAAGCTTATGCATCTGATCGTGATATGAGCGGGGTTACTGTTTATTATGGCCACAAGTATTCTTCAGATCCAGCTGAAGCAGAAGGTTCAGTTCTAACAACAGATATAAATGGCACAGCTGAAATTACATTCCCATCTGCTGGAGACTGGGTTGTATGGACATATGGTATGTATGGATCTAGAAACCCAGATATTGTTGTTACATCATGTGCTTTGGCAAACGTAAGTGTTAAAGGCACTCCTGTAGTAACTACAACTGAGCTTCCTGATGGAGTATTTGGCCAACCTTATAGCGCCAAACTAGAAGCAACAAGTGTTGGCACGCAAGACCTAAGCTGGTATATCGCAGATACTTCTAATCTACCTAGTGGACTATCTATCTCAACTGATGGCACAGTATCAGGTACACCCACACAAGCAGGAACATTTACATTTTCTGTGGCTGCAGGAGATGAGTATGGAGTAGGTGCTGCATCAGATGTAACAATCACAATTGCAGGTGAAGCTCCTCAAATTATTAACAACTCACTTCCTAGCACAAAAGCAAACCAAAACTATCTAGCAAAACTAGAAGTTAGCGGCACCCCTGATCCAACTGTTACAGTTAAGGGCTTGCCAGATGGCATTGAATTTAATGCAGATACACTAACCATCTCTGGTGCTGCAACTGAGTCTGGAACATATAAGGTCTCTATTAAGGCTGAAAATGGACTAGAGCCAGCAGCAGAAAAAGAACTTGATTTGGTTGTTGCTGAAGCTCCAAACATTACAACTACAGAGCTTGCTTCAGCACTTGTAGGTGAAGAGTACAGTGCAACAATTGAAGTAACTGGTGCACCAGATCCTACAGTGTATTCTCAAAATGTTAATTTGCCTAAAGGACTAACATATAAAAATGGTGTAATTTCAGGTACTCCTGAAGAGTCTGGAGAATACTCAATTACAGTTGTTGCAGTTAACTCTGTTGGTTCAAGCACACCTGTGGAGCTAAAACTAATTGTTCAAGAAGCCCCAGAAATTGTAACCTCCAAGGTTCCTAATGCTCGTGTTAAAGAAAAATATAGCTATCAACTAGAAGCTAAAGGTTATCCAACAGATAAAATGAAGTGGACAAAAGTCAGTGGAGCAACCTGGCTAGATGTAACCGAAACAGGTGAAATAACAGGCACTCCAACCAGTGCTTCTTATTACAACTACATAACCGTACAACTAGAAATTGAAGGTGTTGGATCAGTTCAAAAGAAATTCCAGGTACGCTCTGTTAACAAATACACTTCAGTTAGCGGTTATGTCTATGTATCTGTGTCTAAAGATGGCAAGTTTTTTGTATCCGATGGCACAGAAAGCCAAGGCAGCAATATCGATACCCTAAAGATAAATACTGGCTTGGTCTCTTTGATTGATCTAGATGATTATGGCTATGGTGACTACAAGTGGGACAGCAACGATGATGCTAGCTATGATATTTCTGTTCTACAACTCATGATTTACATGGCTAAAAATTATTATTCTGGCGGTGTAGAAGATGGGCTAGTTCTAGCAGCCGATAGCAAACCAGGAGATCTAAAAGTATCTAAGTTTATGGGTGTAGATAATCCAGCATTATCATTTAGTCAAGACAGCGCTATTCCTACAAATTCTGATGGAACAGCCACCTCTCTAGATCAGCTAAAACTCAAAGGTAGTTATAGTTCTTATGCTTATTATAGATTTGATATCTTTACAAATGCTTCAGCGGCTACAGATACAAACTATGGCATAAACAGGTTTGTTGATAGTGATGGCAAAGAAATTCACACGGCCAACGCATATAGCAATGTTGAGACCGACTTTACGCTCCAACACATCAAAAACCTAATCGGTGTAGACAAACAAGTCACATCTACTACTTCTCCTGCTGCAGGTTACACAGTAAGTGTTATTAACTCAGAAGGAGCCACAACAAGCACTGCTACAACAGATGCGACAGGTGTAGCAAAGCTAACATTCCCTAGCGCTGGCATATATACAATTAGTGCTCAAGGAATTGCAGGCAAAGAGCTAACAGATTCTACAGTTTCTGCTCCAGTTAGTGCAACTATAACTGTTACAGATCAAGTTGCAGCAGAAATTACATCAACTGAGCTATCAGCAAGAAAAGGTGATATTAGCACCAAGCTAACTGCTACAGGCACGCCTTCTACCTTTACATGGGCACTAGCACAAGATAGCTCACTTCCAGAAGGTCTAACACTAACTGAAGAAGGAGCTATCACAGGCACATGCACAGAGGAAGGAACCTATACATTTGATGTAACTTGCACAAATGGTGTGGGTGAAGCTGACAGCGCAACAATCACCCTAAACATCACTCCAAAATACAAACAACTACAAGGCACTGCATATATCTCAATTAGTTATGATGGAAAACCAGTATTTAGCCAAAAGACAGATTATGCAGAAGCTGGAATTCCTATATGTTCTTTGGCAGTAGACCTAGCAGAAGCTAGCCAATTTGATCTAGAAGAACATGGTTATGATGCAAGATGCAATCGTGACTTTGATAGCGATGGCATGTATGATTTAAACGCTACTCAGCTAATGGCCTATGTTGCAGATCGCTATTATGGTGAGGGTGGCTTTACTACTGCTTATTCAGGTTGGATTACAGACATCTGGAAGCTTGGAATAAATGGCAATGTAATCTATGAGAAAAATGGTGTAACCACTAACGTTGCTACAACTGTTCAAGTAACAGATGGCGACCGAATTGATTTCTCATCATTTAACTCTGGTGCAGGTTGGGTATTTTATACTGATCCTCGTGCTGGCTTTTTGTATTTCATGAAAGACAACACAGGATACTCAAGCTACGACGGCAAAAATATTACTTCAAGCTATGAAGCTGTAGCAGGTGAGCCCACAAATGTCTATCTAGCACACGACAAAGCTTATGCATCTGATCGTGATATGAGCGGGGTTACTGTTTATTATGGCCACAAGTATTCTTCAGATCCAGCTGAAGCAGAAGGTTCAGTTCTAACAACAGATATAAATGGCACAGCTGAAATTACATTCCCATCTGCTGGAGACTGGGTTGTATGGACATATGGTATGTATGGATCTAGAAACCCAGATATTGTTGTTACATCATGTGCTTTGGCAAACGTAAGTGTTAAAGGCACTCCTGTAGTAACTACAACTGAGCTTCCTGATGGAGTATTTGGCCAACCTTATAGCGCCAAACTAGAAGCAACAAGTGTTGGCACGCAAGACCTAAGCTGGTATATCGCAGATACTTCTAATCTACCTAGTGGACTATCTATCTCAACTGATGGCACAGTATCAGGTACACCCACACAAGCAGGAACATTTACATTTTCTGTGGCTGCAGGAGATGAGTATGGAGTAGGTGCTGCATCAGATGTAACAATCACAATTGCAGGTGAAGCTCCTCAAATTATTAACAACTCACTTCCTAGCACAAAAGCAAACCAAAACTATCTAGCAAAACTAGAAGTTAGCGGCACCCCTGATCCAACTGTTACAGTTAAGGGCTTGCCAGATGGCATTGAATTTAATGCAGATACACTAACCATCTCTGGTGCTGCAACTGAGTCTGGAACATATAAGGTCTCTATTAAGGCTGAAAATGGACTAGAGCCAGCAGCAGAAAAAGAACTTGATTTGGTTGTTGCTGAAGCTCCAAACATTACAACTACAGAGCTTGCTTCAGCACTTGTAGGTGAAGAGTACAGTGCAACAATTGAAGTAACTGGTGCACCAGATCCTACAGTGTATTCTCAAAATGTTAATTTGCCTAAAGGACTAACATATAAAAATGGTGTAATTTCAGGTACTCCTGAAGAGTCTGGAGAATACTCAATTACAGTTGTTGCAGTTAACTCTGTGGGTTCAAGCACACCTGTGGAGCTTTCGCTTACAGTATTGCAAGTACCCGAGATTACAACCGATACTCTCCCCAATGCTTTTAAAGATAAGAACTACGAGTATCAACTTGAGGCTACGGGATACCCATCAGATCAACTCACTTGGACAAAAGTTAATGGAACAAGCTGGATTAGCGTTTCTGCTGACGGAAAGATCACAGGCAAACCAACATATACAAGCAGCAGCATGTATGTAACCGTGGAAGCTACTATTCCAGGAGCTGGATCGGTTCAAAAGAGATTTGACATCAAGTGTGTTAACAAATACAAGCAACTATCTGGCAATGCATATGTGAGTGTGTCTAAAGATGGCAAATTTGTAGTGTCTGATGGAACCAACCTAGACACAACAATGGACTATATTCAAGTTCCACTTAAATCTGCAAGTGCCATTGACTTAGACGAATATGGTTTGGGCAACTATAACTGGGATGCCGATGGAGACGGAACTTACGAAACCACTTTGCTCCAGTTGATGATTTATACCCTAGATAACTACTATTCTGGAAAGGCGAAAGATGGTCTTGTGCTATCTGAATATAGTGCGCCTGGTTCGCTTTATATCACAGGATTCTGGGGACTTACAAATCCTTATCTCACATATTCTGAAAATGGAACAACTCCACAAGATGAAGAAGCAAAAATGATGCTAACCGCAGACAGAATTGCACTTACATCTGGTAATGAGTATGCATTCAACACATTTAGCACATCATCTTGGTATGGCGACTCCAATTCGGGCGATAACTACTTTATTGACAGTGATCAAAACATCATTCATAGCACAAGTACATATAGCGGAATAGAAACTTCTGTGACTTTGCAACATGTAGCGCCAACCTGGAATGCCTCTACAGGTTTAACAGATGATATTAAGACACCTGCTGCAGGTTACACAGTAAGTGCTACAAACTCTGATGGAGATGTGGTAGCTACTGCTACAACAGATGCAAATGGCGTAGCCAAGTTTACGTTTGCTGATGCTGGCAACTACAAACTTGCTGCAGAAGGCATTAAGGGCAAAGAGCACACAGACGTTGTTGTTTCGAGTCCAGCTGGTCTATCTGTTACAGTTATTGAACAGCAAGCTCCACAAATTACATCAACTGAGTTTTCTGTGAGAAAAGGCGACATTAGTGTTAGCCTAACTGCTACAGGCACACCTTCTACTTTCACATGGGCACTAGCACAAGGAAGCTCACTTCCTGAAGGTCTAACACTATCTGAAGAAGGTGCTATCACAGGCACATGCACAGAGATTGGAGCTCACAAATTTGATGTAACTTGTTCAAATGGTGTGGGAAATCCAACGCAACAAACTATCACCCTAAACATTACTCAAAAGTACAAGCAACTCGAGGGCACAGCCTACATCTCAATTAGCTACGATGGCAAGCCAGTATTTAGCAAAGAGACTGAGTATGCAGAAGCTGGAATTCCAGTATGTTCTTTGCCAGTAGACTTATCAGAAGCTAGCCAATTTGATCTAGAAGAGCATGGCTACGATGCAAGGTGCAATCATGACTTTGATGGCGATGGCATATATGATCTTAATGCTACTCAACTAATGGCCTATGTTGCAGATCGCTACTATGGTGAGGGTGGCTTTACTACTGCTTATTCAGGTTGGATTACAGACATCTGGGAGCTAGGCATCAATGGCAACGTAATCTACGAAAAGAATGGTGTTACAACTGACGTTGCTACACTAGTTCAGGTAGAAAATGGCGACCGCATTGACTTCTCATCATTTAACTCTGGCGCAGGTTGGGTATTCTATACAGATCCTCGTGCTGGCTTCTTGTATTTCATGAAAGATAACACCGGATACGATCAATATGACGGCAAAAACATTGTTGCAAGCTACGAGGCTGAGGCTGGAAAAGCATCGAAGGTTTATCTTGCACATGATAATGCTTATGCTCTAGATCGCGATGTTAGCGGCACAACGGTTTATTATGGTCACAAGTATTCTGCAGATCCAGCTGAAGCAGAAGGTTCAGCAGTAACAGGTTCAGACGGCTCAGCAGAGATCACTTTCCCATCTGCAGGCGAGTGGGTTGTTTGGTGCTATGGTTTGTATGGATCAGATAATCCAGACATTGTTGTAACATCATCTGCTCTAGCTACTGTAACTGTTAGTGGTACGCCTGTAGTAACCACAACTGAGCTTCCTGATGGTATGTTTAATCAAGAATATAGTGCCCAGCTAGAAGCAACAGATAGCGAAGATGTTTCTTGGTATATCGCAGATACATCTAAGCTACCTAGTGGTCTTGTGCTAAATGCCGATGGAACTTTAACTGGAACACCAACACAAACAGGAACATTTGTATTCTCAGTTATTGCTAGCAACGAATTTGGAACGAGCGCACCTACAGATGTAACTATTACAATTGCAGGTGAGGCACCCCAAATTGTTACCGACTCACTTCCAACTACAAAGGTTGCTCAAAACTATCTAACAAAACTAAATGTTACTGGAACCCCCGAACCTACGGTTACAGTAGAGGGATTGCCAGATGGCATTGAATTTAACGCAGATACGCTAACCATCTCTGGTGCTGCAACTAAGGCTGGAACATACAAGGTCTCTATCAAGGCTCAAAATGGACTAGAGCCAGCTGCAGAAAAAGAACTCGATTTGGTTGTTGCAGAGGCTCCAAGTATTACAACAACAGAGCTTCCACAAGCAGATCTTGGCAGGGAGTATTTGTTTGCTATCCAAACTACTGGAAGCCCTGCGCCAACAATCTACTCACAAAATGTAGATTTGCCAAAGGGTCTAGAATTTGCAAATGGCACAATTTCTGGAACCCCAGAGGAAACAGGCGAGTTCTCAATCACAGTTATGGCTGTTAACTCAATGGGAGCAACCAAACCAGTAACACTAAAACTTGTTGTTGCCAGAAATGATGCACAGTGGTCAAGAGTTTCTGGAGGTGACCGCTATCAAACAATGGGCGCTCTATACGACCAAGCTTTTGAAAGTGGATCATGCGATACTATCTTGCTTGCTTCTGGCGAGTCTTATGCAGACAGCCTAGCAGCAGCTGGATACGCAGGTATTCTCAAGGCACCTATAGTTACCACATCTTTTGGAAGCTTGCCTGAAGTATCTCAAGCACAAATTGCACGCATGTCCAATGGATCTGCCAAAGTGGTTATTATTGGTGGCGAGGGTGTAATCTCACAAGATGTTCAAGATGCTGTTTTGAACATGGGCAGCGTTTCGAGTGTTGAGCGCATATCTGGAACAGACCGTATAGCTACAGGTCTTGAAATCTATGATCAGATGGCTCAAACCAATGGAATGTCTAAGACCGCAATTGTTGGCTCTGCTTGGAATTATGCAGATGCGCTCTCAATTAGTTCTTGGTCATATGCAAGCGGTTCTCCATTCTTTGGCACAACAGGTGGCGTTTTGTCAGACGAACAAGTTAATGCAATCAAAGAGGGTGGATTTAGCAACATCCTAGTGATTGGCGGAGACAGTGCTGTGAACTATGAGCAAGTACAGGCTCAGCTTGGCGCAGATTTGGCATATACAAAACTTGCTGGAGGCACTCGCTTAGATACTTCTTACGAGATTGCTAAATGGGCTAGTGGTAATTTAGAGGAAAGCGAGCTAGTTGGCTTCCAACCAGATGTTAAGCTTTCGTTTGATGGCATGGGAGTTGCATATGCAAACAACTTCCCAGATGCTCTTGCTGCTGGTAGCGCACTAGGTATCACAAATTCTGTTCTAATGATTGCTGATAGCAACGATACATCTAAAGAACTTTTGCAATCGATTATTGAAGATAACAAGAGCGAAATCTATAAGGGCTACATTGTGGGCGGTACCGCCGCATTGTCTGATGATGTTATGAATTGGTGTATAGAAGCTAGCAAGTTTTAGACAAGGATTGTGATGTGCAAATGCATTTGTTATAAGAGACGCGCGAAATCTTAGTATCAGATGCGTTGCAAATTGCAGGTTTAAAAGTTGCAAACAAATTGGCATGGTGGTGGCTTATAGATAGAGCTGCTGCCATGCCCGTTTTCTACTTCGTTTGAAATTGGTCATACAAATTTAATAGATTTGTGTGTTTTAAACGAGGCAAAAAACGGGCGCAACCAACAATTACTTAGCGATTTATTTTTGAAATTATTTTTTATGAAAGGTTTGTGGGGTTTATGTCAACATTTCATAATATAAAAAATGGCTCTCAGGGGCTTGAGTTGTCGCATAGCAACAAAGCAACAAGGAGGTTCCAGATAATAATTGCCGCAGCCTTCTTGGCAGTAATGGTTTTAGGGGTCTTTGCTTCTATGGCGGCGGCTGCAAATGCGCAGCTCACATCGCGCGATGATGAAGAGACTATGGGCTACATTATGGTTGCTGCGATTGGCGCAGATAAAACATATTCTATAGAACCTACGTTTGTAGAGTATAAAGCGTCCGAAACTGCAGAAGAAGCGCTGGCAGCTTCAGACCTAGGCTTGGAGTTCACTAACCATGTTTTGCAAAAAGTAAAAGGCGAGTATTCTCAAGGCTCATCTTATATTTATGAACACTCTATGGGCAATGGCATGCTAAATAACTATGATGCATCTGAGATTACATCAGTAGTAATTGCAGATAACGCTGGCGTTTCTACCCTTAGTGAAAGTCATGCAAATTTGCTCTCAGCAATTGCCAGATACGATAGCGGCTCAAATGGCCTCCACAACTATCCCGATGCTCAAAATGCACGCAGCGCGGCACAGCAAGGTCTTCCTACTGCAGACTCGAGCGCTGCAGACACGCTAGCTACTAACTTATATGATGCAATAGATGCTTATGACAACTACATTAACGGACAACAGTTTGAAGTAACATTTAATGTATCAAAGGGCGGCGATCCGGTTGAAGCAAGCATAGTTTTAACAGATGAATATGGAAACCAAACTGAGGCCATGGGCAACACTGCCCTAGTTGTGGCTGGCACATATTCTTATAAGGTGGTAGACGAAACAGGTCTAAACGGAGTAGTCTGCACCGAGTTTGAGGTTGATGACACGACCCCTCAAAATCCTGTAAAGGTCAGCTTGCCTGAAGGGGAGTGGTTTGGCTCAATAGATTTGCAGGTAGGTCAAGACAATAAGTCTAACTGTCAAATTATTTCGGGAAGTGCAACAGACAGATCGATCACATTTGCTGTTCCTGATGCAACCAAAAGTCTAACAGACCTGTATGTATATGCAGTTGCTGGTAACGACATAAAAAGCATTGCCAACTACAACAAGCAATACAAAATGTATGCCGTGTATAAGGGACAAAACAAAAGAGACTATAGTTTGCAAATGAACTTTGAGAGTTCTTCGTCTGTTCCTCAATATCTTGTTGGGCAAAACCTAGATGGCAATAGTGCCGCGTTTGATATTAGACACGACCTAGGGGGCAACACTTATCAGTTCCAAACATGCAATGTGGATATTGTGCGTTGTCCTACGCTTGGTTCGTTGTCTGTGATAGGAGATAGCCAAGAGCACATTGCAGAGTTTAAGACATTTGAGTCCAGCTACGAGATAGTCACAACGAGCTCTTCGTTAAAAATTAAGCCAACCGGTTTTGTTGCGGGGGGAGATTATTCATACACTGTGGCAGGACAGGCTGTCTCAACAGACGGAACAGTTGATGTTGAAATTCCGCAAAGCGCAAGCAGCACTCCATATGATATACCTGTTGTTGTGTCCCTTGCTAACGGAACCTCAAAAACCTACACGCTTAAAGTTACAAAAGTTGAGCCGTCTGCGGTTACTTTTTCTCATGATGCCTCTGTGAGTGTGGAGGTCTTTAATCAAGCAGGTTCTGCTGTTGTGCCTACCTCGGTTGGCAGCACATCTTCGTCATATGGCTTGATAGCGGGGCAAACATACACTTATGTGGGAACCACAAAGTCTTTCTACCACGTAAGGTGCGAGTTTGAGGCGCAAGCAGGTTCTAAGATTAGTGTGCCTACGCCTAAGACAAGTGAGTTGGTGAGCAGCGTTTCTACATCGAGTAAAGAGGATACAACAGGCTCGACCCCATATCCAACAACGTCTGAAGACGGCCATAATTATGTTGCAACAATTTCTGACAGAGAAACTATATGCAATGTAAAATTTGCTCCCAAAGATACCCAAACAGGCATTACAGTAAAGGGGACTTTTGTATCGCAAAAAGATGGCAACACACACGAGAGCACGGCTATATCAAAAACAAGTGGAACTTTTAGCACTCCTGTTGCATATTTTAGCGGACAAGGTGCATTTGCTGAGTTTATACGAAAAGGTGGATATAGCAATGTTGCTGAGTTTGAGGTTGTAGAGTCCACGTCTGCAAGCTCCAGTGGCAGTTCATCTACCGAGCCTGAGTATTATCAAACCTTTACTCTCACCGCTAAAAAAGATTTGTCTGCGTCCAAGCTAAATGTAACATGCGATAGCGCGAGCGTTACTATGATTCAAACCGATACGGCTGATGATGACAAGCCAAATTCTAACTTCGACTCAAATGTGGTTGATTATACGGTAGGTGTTCCTAAAGGAACAACTAGCTTAAATATCGGATATGGATTTACGTCTCCTTTGTCGTCAACCGATGTTGTGCAAGGTGGATACATAGGAACTCTCGATGGCGTAAAGTCGACCTACTCAACTTCTGGTGTGGCGCAAACAGTTGAGTTAGATCCCGAGCTTGATACACAAGACATAACCCTGCTGATTGAACACGAAGATACGCGCTCGTTAGCCAAAACTTATACAATTCATGTTAATCAACTATCAAATGTAACTGCGTCGTTCGATAAAACGCCTAGCGATACAAATGTTGGTGTTATAGAAGATATATCTGGGCAGAGGGTAGAGCCAAATTCAGATGGCACTTATACATTGGTAGACAGTTATTCGTACACTTATACGGCGGCGTGCCTTGGCTATAAGGGAGTTACAGGCAAGTTTAAGGCCACAAAAGATATGCAGCCCATTAAGGTCGAGCTTGAAGCTGCTACACCAAATCCAGATATAAATACCGACATAGTGGCACAATGGCCTAACTTTAGAGCCGATGCTAATAACAACAGTGTCACAAACTTTGAAATTCCAACCTCGGCAGATGATGCTTTGCTTTACTGGGCAGTGGAGTTTGCCAAGCCAGGTGAAGAACATGATGGCAGCAACTCTCCAGGGTGTCCTATTTTGGTTGATGGATATTTATATACCTATGCGGGGGATCAGATTTATAAGATGGATACCGTAACGGGTGAGGTGGTTGCCCAAGCAACTATGGTTGGCATATCTAGCTGGGCTATTACCCCTATGACTTATGCTCAAGGCATGATATTTATTGCTTTATCAGATGGTAGGGTTCAGGCATTTAATGCCGAGACGCTAGAGTCTTTGTGGGTGTATCACAATGCGCATGGTGGTCAGCCTAACTGTCCCATCTCGTATGCAGATGGCAAAATCTATACTGGTTTTTGGAACGCTCCGCATGAGGGCAAGTCGTCTGTTGGAGACCTAGTTTGCCTCACAATAACCGATGAGGATCTTACTCAAACTAAAGAGGAGAAAGTGGCTCTGTGGGAGTATCCACATAGCGGCGGTTTTTATTGGGCAGGCTCGTATGCCACTGAAGACTTTGTGATTTCTGGATCAGACTACGACACCTCAACGGCATTGCTAGAGATAGATAACGAAAAAGATGCTAGCGGAACTTTGTATTCGTTTGATTCTAAGACCGGCAAGATTTTGGATACTATTAGCGAGTATCCTGGTGGAGTAAAGATTGGAAACATAAGAAGCACGCCTGTATACGAGCCAACTTCTCAAAAGATGTATTGGGTCGGTCGAGGTGGATATTTTTGCTCGGTAACACTTAAGCCAGATGGCACATTTGATAAGAGCACGCTCACATGCTTGCGTCTCGAAAATAATAATACAAGCGGGGCGGTGTCGAGCACTGCAACTCCCGTTATTTGGAATGGACGCGCTTATGTGGGTGCCGATGCAGGAAGCTACAGCGGGGCAGAAAGCGGTCATTGTGTTGACGTAATAGATTTGGCTACCAATACAATTGCCTACAAAGTTCCCATGGGGGGTCGTCCACAATCAACCGCGGTTGCTACTACGGCATATGTGGATGATGAAGGGTATGCTTATCTCTACTTTATAGATAATATGACACCTGGAAAAATTCGTTATTTTAAAGACAAGCCTGGACAAAAATCTGCCATTACAAACACTGTAGAGACCTCAGCAACTGACAGCTCGGGTACCAAATATAATGTGGCTGATGTTTTGTTTTGCCCTGCCCAAAAACAGCAAGAATATTGCATATGTAGTCCCATTGCAGACCAGTATGGCAATATTTATATCAAAAATGACTCCACATATATGATGGCTATAGGACCTACGATTGAAAAGGTCGAGATAACCACACCTCCAGATAGAACAACATATTCTATAGGCGAAACTTTTGACCCTACAGGAATGAAAGTAACAGCTACTTATAGCAATGGCAAAACGAGAGACATAACAAATTATGTTACATATCAAACCGAGGCTTTTGAAATTACTGGAACGCAGACTCTAGAAGTTAAGTTCCCATATACTATGTATCAAAATTCTACAACCGAGGGGCAAGTTGGAACGGCTCCCGACTATAACTTCAAGTGCCCTAGCGATACGTTAACCCTGACCGTTGAAGACGAAATTATTCCTCAAATTACTACAGAGTCGCTTCCAGATGGTCTGGCGGCAACATGGGCATTTTCGACGCCATACTCTGCAACGCTTGCTGCTACGGGTTTATCTGAGCAGTGCACCTGGTCAATGCAAGGCACGCTTCCTAAAGGTTTGACTTTTGACGCTTCTAGCGGTGTTATATCTGGTACGCCTGCAACGGGAACAGGCGGAGAATACGAGCTCAAGTTTAGTGTTACAAATTCTAAAGGAACAGGCACAAAGACTCTCACGCTTACAATAAACGAATTGCCGTCTTTGGTGGCACAAACCTTGCCTGAAGCAACTGAGCGCACATCTTATAGTGCTAAGTTGGAGGCTTCATCTGCGGGCTATCCTGCCGAGATTACATCGTGGACGCTCTCTTCTGACTCAACGCTTCCGGCGGGTCTTTCGCTAGACGCATCTAGTGGCGTTATATCTGGAACACCCGAGGAGGCAGGGAGCTACGTGTTTTATGTTAATGCAACCAACGCAGCAGGAATAAGCTCTAAGGGCAAAGTTAGTATAAAGATAAATGAATACATGGAGGCTCCAGCAATAATCACTTCTGAGCTCCCAGATGGCTTGGCTAATAGTTCCTATAATGTTGCGCTTCAAGCTAGTGGTGTGCCCGCTAGCTTTGCTTGGACTGTTGTTGGCACGCTGCCAAAGGGTTTGTCTTTTGATGCTTCTAGCGGCGTTTTGTCTGGTACGCCAGCAACGGGTTCAGGCGGAATGTATGAGCTAGAGTTTAGTGTGACAAACTCTGTGGGAACGGCCAGCAAAAAGTTTTTCTTAACGATAAATGAGGTTCCGACTCTTACAGAGCAAACTTTGGAATCTGGAATGGAACGCACATCTTATAGTGCTAAGTTGGAGGCAACGTCTGCGGGCTATCCAGCTGGTGTTACATCGTGGACGCTTGCTTTAGGCTCAACACTTCCGGCAGGGCTTTCATTAGATGCTTCTAGCGGCGTGATATCTGGAACTCCTGAGAAAGCAGGAACCTACGAGTTTTATGTTTATGCCACCAATGCGGCAGGAACAAGCTCTAGAGGAAGCGTCCAACTAACAATTGTAGAATATACAGAAGCGCCTGTTATAACCACAGCGGCTCTTCCAACTGGGTTGGCGCAACAGACATATTCTGCAACGCTTAGTGCCACAGGTTTAACTGGCGAGTATGCTTGGACAATAGATGGAGCGTTGCCACAAGGCTTGTCTTTTGACGCATCTAGCGGCGTTTTATCTGGCACACCAGCAGCGGGAACAGGCGGGGAGTATGAGCTTGAGTTTAGTCTCACTAATTCTAAGGGTAAGTCCACAAAGGCTCTTGCGCTTATAATAAACGAACTGCCATCTTTGGTGGCACAAACCTTGCCTGAGGCAACTGAGCGCACATTTTATAGTGCTAAGTTGGAGGCTTCGTCTGCGGGCTATCCGGCTGGTGTTACATCGTGGACGCTTGCTTTAGGCTCAACACTTCCAGCAGGGCTTTCACTAGACGTATCTAGCGGCTTAATATCTGGAACTCCTGAGAAAGCAGGAACCTACGAGTTTTATGTAAATGCAATAAATGCTGCGGGAACAAGCTCCAATGGCAAAGTTAGCATTAAGATAAATGAATATACGGAGGCTCCCACAATAGTTACTTCTGAGCTACCAGATGGATTGACCAAT
Source organism: Senegalimassilia sp. (assembly GCA_963661535.1). Taxonomy (GTDB): domain Bacteria; phylum Actinomycetota; class Coriobacteriia; order Coriobacteriales; family CADBOM01; genus CAVLCC01. Next base: position 13,592 of record CAVLCC010000001.1, on the reverse strand, counting down.
AGTGCTTATAGTGCGACGCTTCAAGCTAGTGGTGCTCCTGCTAGCTTTGCTTGGACTGTTGTGGGCACACTACCTCAAGGTTTAGCCTTTGATGCGTCTAACGGAGTTTTGTCTGGCACACCAGCAGCGGGAACAGGCGGAATATACGAGCTAGAGTTTAGCGTTTCAAACTCTGTGGGAACAGCCAGCAAGAAGTTAGAGCTAAAGGTCTGCGAAGACCTAGAAATTACAACAAAGTCTTTACCAGATGCTAAATATGGCTCCACTTATTCGACCACGCTAAGTGCAGTTGGATATCCAAACGATTTTGAGTGGTCGGTTGCAAAAGGCTCACTTCCATCAGGACTTTTGCTCAACTCCACCACAGGGGTATTATCTGGAACTCCACAAGAATATGGAGACTTCTCATTCGATATTAAGGTTCAAAGTGCTGCTAGCGGTGATTCAGCCACGCAGACTTTAAGCCTCTCTATAAAAGTAGATAAAAAAGAGATTGCGCGCCTAGGCGGCTCCACCCGCTACGATACGATGGATAAGATAGTGCAAACAGCATACGAGCAAGACCACACATGTGACACAATTTTATTAGCAACAGCAAATGGCTATGCAGATGCTCTTTGTGCATCCGCTCTTGTTGGCGTTTATGATGCACCTATTATCACTACAGATTCCTCGAACCTCTTAGATCAAACGGCTCGTCAAATTGAAAGACTAGCCAATGGAAATACCAAGGTATATGTGATAGGTGGAAATGCAGTTGTTGGCGACAATGTTCTATCTCAGGTGCGCAACATTTCAGGCGTTGCAGAGGTTTCGAGAATATGTGGCGAGACCCGTATCCAAACAGGAATGAAAATCTATGAAGCTGGACTTGGTAGTTGGAGCTCTACTTGTGTAGTAACAAATGCGTTTAACTTTGCCGATGCACTGTCTATTGGTTCGTATTGCGCTGCAAATTATGCTCCAATTTTTGGAACTAGTGGAGGAGTTTTAAACTCAGAACAAATTGAAGCTATCAAAGCCGGTGGATTTAGCAATGTTGTTGTAGTTGGAGGAGATGCTGGCGTAGACTACAATCAGCTGCGCAGCGATTTGGGCAGCTCAATGAGCTATGTGCTTTTAGCAGGGGCGACTAGAATTCAAACCTCTGAAGCTGTGACTTTGTGGTCGTGTGGATTGGACACAACAAAAGCATTTATGCCAAGTGAGCCGCTTACCTTAGATGGAATTTGTTTTGCTAGTGCGCAAAACTATCCCGATGCACTTGTTGGTGTAGATTTGGCATCTAGTGAACTTTCCCCTGTTTTTTTGGTAAACGATTCATCTGACTCGCAACAATCAATACAAAATGTAGCAGGCAACAATTCATCTAAGATATATCATGCTTGGATTTTGGGTGGAACAGGTGCAGTTAGCAGTCAAATAGAAAGTTGGATTGTAAGCAATGTGCAGTAATTTTGCATTCTTGCATCTGTAGGCAAGATGTAGGGTAGGGGCAACTTCTCGTGTTTTTTGGGTGGAGCGCAAGTGTATTTGTGCTCCACTTTTTTGTTTGTTTATCTATTGCACAAACTAGGTTTATAAAAAAAGTTTTTTTAAAGTAGCAACTGCTCTTTTACGTTAAAGACTACTTCGGAAACATCTGATATAATAACAAGATGTGTGAAACAACGTTGCAGTAAACGTAGAAGAACACACTAACAAACTTAGTACTAGCAAACTTAGTGTCAGTTTTAGATATATTAAAAAAGGGATATTATGATTACCATTTCAAAATCACAAAACGAGCTTAACGGGTCTGACAATAGGGGGGGGTAAATGGACTTGGCGAATCCGGCGTAACACGCACTGCAAAGAGTCCTAATGCCAATTTATTACGTGGGTTTGCGTTTGCAATTTGCATTATTGCCATAATTGCCATATTTGCCGGAGCTGTATGGGGCAAGTATGCTCAAGACCTAAGCGTTACAACTGAGCTTAAGGTTACTATTTCAGATTACACAATCAACAAAACCAAGATGCAAACTGTAATAAAGAGCTTGTCTACCAAGCCTACGGCTGTAAAGTTTGTAACTGGCGCAAGTGTGCCTGAGGGGCTCACGAACCTAGCCACCACGACTGTTGTTGGTGCCGATACTGCGGGTATTCAGCAAGACAACTCCTCGATGATTGGTGTCTTTCAAGACGGAACTACGTTATATATTGCTCCCATGAACTCACCTGCTACAAGTGACTCAACCGGAGTCGCTGCTACTGCCGCTAACAACAGTTATGTAATGCATACACCGGTGGATGCATCTAGCTTTTTCAATCTTGTAAATATGGGTTTTGATGAAACTACTAATAAGTACGATACTATTACAGAGTTAGATTTGGGAAATTTAGATACATCAAAAACAGAAAATATGAGTCGAATGTTCTATTTATGTCAAGGAGTAACATCTATAGATGTGTCTAAGTTTGATACGTCAAAAGTAACAAATATGAGTGATATGTTTTACTACATGAGCAGTCTTACGACACTAGATGTATCCAAATTTGACACAAGCAATGTAACCGATATGCGATGGATGTTCCAAAGATGTTTAAACTTAGAATCAATTACTGGTTTGAATACGTTTAATACAGAAAAAGTTACACAGACTAATGTTATGTTTTCTCAATGTGAAAAGCTTAAATCGCTTGATTTGTCGAGTTTTAATATGAGCTTAGTAACATCTATGTCTAACATGTTTTATGCTTGCAACATGCTACAAGAAATTACGCTGGGCGAAAACTTTGAGTTTAAGGGCACTGATGGTTATCTGCCAGAACCTAGCACTACTTACATCACCGGTGCCGATGGCAAATGGTACGACACGGTAACGGGCACCGACTACACCCCCGCCGACCAAGCGAGCTACCACAACAACCTCAACGCCACCCGCACCTACAGCGTGTTTCCAACAAGCTATACGATTGATAAGACAGCTATGCAAACAGCGCTTAAAACTCTCTCAAGCTCAAATCCCACAGCGTTGAAGTTTGTAACAGGTAATTCGAGCGAGATTAGTGGGCTTACGTGCATAAGCGCTGCGTCAGATGGTATCCAAGCAGAGGGGTCAGCTAAAATTGGTATTTTCACTAGTGGTACTACCATCTATATTGCGCCTATGGATAGTTCGGGTAATCCTGCAAATAATAGCAACGTGATGTATGCGCCAGAAGATTCTAAAACGCTTGTGAATGGTTACAGCGGAGGGATAAACATATCGACGCTTACCTCTATGGATTTGTCAAATTTGGATACATCCAATGTTACTGATATGTCTTATATGTTCTGTGGGAACGAGAAACTCACCTCACTTACTTTCGGTAGTTTTAATACGAGCAAAGTGGAAAACATGTACGGCATGTTTAATAGTCTTGAAGTTTTGACGACTTTAGATGTTTCTCAACTCGATACACGTAATGTCACCGATATGGGTTTCATGTTCTATAATTGTCAAAAGTTAACGAGCCTTTCATTTGGAGAAAATTTTTCAACTGCAAAGGTTACTAATTTTAACGATATGTTTGGTTGCTGCTACGCTTTACCAAGCGTTGATGTATCAGGGTTCGATACTTCGAGTGCAAAAACTATGGGTCAAATGTTTTATATGATGCGAGCTATAACTTCGCTTGATCTCTCGAGTTTTGATACAAGTAACGTTACATCTATGTCTTCAATGTTTAGGGGGTGTTCTAAGCTCGAAACCATATACGTTAATGGTAGTAAATTTGTTACGTCTAATGTTTCGAGCAGTGGAAGCATGTTTCAAAATTGCAGTAAACTTGTTGGTGGCAATAACACGACATACAGCACGAGCTATCTTGATAAAACCTATGCTCGCATTGATACCGCGAGCACGCCGGGTTACTTCACTGCCAAGAGTTAGGGGCGCGTGCAAGCACGCCGGGCTACTTCGCCGAGAAGTAGCCCGTAAGTGACGGGTCAGTTAGTTTGCTGCTTGGTTCTTTTGACCACGCGTAAAAAAAGAGAGTGTATGTTGTAGGATTGAAGAACTATTAATTATAGACGGTAAATAGAACCTACAGAATCACTGCCGAAGAAGACTCCAGCACGTTGAAATATATTATCTAGAGACAATGTGAGAGACAAAAAACAAACTCTGAATCACACCCACGCTAAATCCCCACAAATACACCTTGCAATACTCATCTTCAAAAAACTTCAATATTGGTTTATTATCAGAAGTATCGAATTGCACACGTTTGCATTCGAGGTTTTATAATCACGCGACTCGCAAGAGTCTTCGCACTGGATCCGCCTAGAGCAAAGGAGACATAAATTGTCTGAGACTAATCAGCGTGTATTTGCTTTTGGTAAAGACGCCAAAGGCAACAATGTCACCGAGGGAAACAAAGACATGAAGCATATCCTCGGCGGCAAAGGAGCCAACCTAGCCGAGATGGCACAGATTGGATTGCCAGTTCCTCCAGGATTTACCATTTCTTGCCAAACTTGTATGGATTATTACAAGGGTGGAAACGAATTTCCAGAGGGAGTTTGGGACAAGGTAGAAGAATACCGTCACGACCTTGAGGCGCGTATGGGCAAAAAGCTTGGGGATAATGAGGATCCTCTGCTCGTATCTGTTCGCTCTGGTGCACCATTTTCGATGCCAGGCATGATGGATACTGTTCTTAACCTTGGTTTAAACGACCAGTCAATTATGGGTCTTATTAAACAAACAGATAACCCCCGCTTTGCTTGGGATTCTTATCGTCGTTTTGTTCAGATGTTCTCAAACGTAGTAATGGGCGTAGATGGAGATTTGTTTGAAAATGCTATCAATGCAATAAAAATTGCTCGTGGAGTTAAGGGCGACAACGAGCTTTCTGCAGATGACCTAAAAGAGCTGGTATATGAGTTCAAAAAGATTTTCTCTGAGAATGTTTCTGCAGAAGAGCATCCTGATCTTGTTGTGGATGGCAAAGTCGAGTTCCCACAAGACCCAGACATGCAGCTCAACTTGGCTGTGCGTGCTGTTTTTGGCAGCTGGATGAACGACCGCGCTTGCCTCTATAGGCAGCAAAATAAAATTCCAGATGACCTAGGCACAGCTGTTAATGTTCAAACAATGGTCTTTGGCAACAAGGGAGATACATCTGCAACAGGCGTTGCATTTACTCGCAACCCTGCAAATGGAGCCAATGAGTTCTATGGAGACTACCTAGTTAATGCACAAGGTGAGGATGTTGTTGCAGGTATTCGCAACACTTCACCAATAGCTGAGCTAAAAAATGTTGAGGGCTTGCAAGACGCTGGCAAAGAGCTAGAGCAAGTATTCGACATATTAGAGAAGCACTATCGCGACATGTGCGACATTGAGTTTACCATTGAGCAAGGCAAACTATGGATGCTTCAAACTCGTGTTGGTAAACGCACAGCTGCTGCTGCAATTAAGATTGCAATTTCTATGGTTGAAGAGGGTCTTATCTCGCGCGAAGAGGCTGTTTTGCGCATCGATCCCGAGCAGCTCGACCAACTTTTGCACCCACAATTTGACCGCAATGCAAAATATGATGTTCTTGCTACCGGCTTAAACGCAAGTCCAGGCGCTGCAGTTGGAGGGGCGGTATTTTCTGCTGAAGACGCAGTTGCATATGCTGAGCAAGGCAAAAAGACAGTCTTGGTTCGCTGGGAAACAACTCCAGACGACCTAGCCGGAATGGTTGCTGCAGAGGGTATTCTAACCAGCCATGGTGGCAAAACTTCACATGCAGCAGTTATTGCACGTGGCATGGGAGCCCCATGCGTATGCGGCGTAGATGTTCTAAAAATTGACGCTGAAAAAAAGCAAGCTGAAGTCATTGGAACAGACATTGTAATTAAAGAGGGCGACATGATCTCAATCGATGGAACCACAGGTGTTGTGGTTCTAGGTGAGGTTCCTCTTGTTGCAGCTGAGCTATCTGAGGATCTAGACAAAGTTCTGGAGTGGGCAGATGAGTTCCGCAAGCTTGGCGTTCGCGCAAATGCAGACAATCCTGAAGATGCAAAGCTCTCTCGTAATTTTGGAGCTGCAGGAATTGGTCTTTGCCGCACAGAGCATATGTTCCTAGGAGACCGCAAATCTATCATTCAGTCGTTCATTCTAACCGATGACCCTGCTGTAAAAGAAAAAGCACTTTCAGACTTGCTTGCTGCTCAAACAGAAGACTTCCTGGGCATGTTTGAGGCAATGGATGGTCTTCCCGTAATTGTTCGTTTGCTTGATCCACCTCTACATGAGTTCCTAGATGACCCACGCGCACTAGAGGTTGAAATTACAAAGATGGAGTGCCAAGGCGCTAATAAAGACGAGATTGATTCTAAACGTAAGCTTCTTGAGCGTATCGATACAATGAGCGAAGCAAACCCAATGCTTGGCTTGCGTGGTTGCCGTTTGGCCATTGTTTATCCTGAGCTTCCACAAATGCAGACCAAGGCAATTGCCACTGCTATGGCAGAGCTCGTTAAGAAAGGTCTAAATCCTAAACCTGAGATAATGATTCCTTTGGTTTCTGTTTCTGCAGAGCTTGAACTTTTGCGTGGTCAGGCTCAAGAGGTTATTTCTCAAGTTGAATCTGAGTATGGCGTTAAGCTCGAGATTCCAATTGGAACCATGATTGAGCTTCCTCGCGCTGCTGTTACTGCAGACGAGATTGGTCAGTATGCAGACTTCTTTAGCTTTGGAACAAACGACCTCACACAAACTACATTTGGTTTCTCACGCGACGACGTTGAGGCTAAGTTTATTCCTAGATATCTATCTAAGCACATCATTCCTGTTAACCCATTTGCAACTGTTGATGATGGCGTTGCAAAACTTGTTGATATGGGATGTCAACTAGGTAGAAAAGCAAATCCAAATATTCAACTAGGAATTTGTGGTGAGCACGGCGGTGACCCTGATTCTGTGAAGAAGTTCCACAAGATTGGTCTTACATATGTTTCTTGTTCTCCATATCGTGTGCCACTAGCACGCTTGGCTGCAGCTCAAGCAGCACTTGAGGATAAGTAGGATTTGTTGGAAGCTTGTGATTAAGATTTAAGAGGCTTTAAAGTAGCAGACGCCATCGCAAAGGTGTGTATCGCACCTTAATTAAAATCTAAAAACGAGATAAGCGTATCATTAGAAATAATGGTACGCTTATTTTTTATTGTGGGTAAAACCTTGCGAGGGGCTTGTGGAATTTCGCGGAACTTCAAACTCTTGTGTGAGACAGCAGCAAAGGTGCGGACACGCAGACACAAGACGACTAGTAGATATTTATCTTAGATACAAAACGCAGCATAAAGAGGAACGATTTTTTTATCATCCTCAAAACCAAAGTTTTTTGTAGATAGCTTGATAGCATAGGCTGGCTTGTAGGTGTCCATATAGACGCTTAAACTTTTAGCCTTGGTGTTATCGGCAGACTTGACCTCAATGGGAATGAGCTGACCGTTGCGCTGAATGATAAAATCAATTTCAGCTCCGCGCTTCGACTCCCAATAGTATGTGTGATAGCCATTAATAGAAAGCTGCATATTAACATAGTTTTCAGCCATGCCACCCTTGAAGTCGTTGATTTCTTCTACCATATAGAGAACATCGTTGACGGCCAAATCCTTCTTGGCGCAAAGCAATCCCAAGTCAGACACATATATTTTAAATGCGTCGATGTCACGATAGTTTTCGAGTGGCTTTTTGATCTGCTCCACCTTATAAACCTGCGAAACAATACCTGACAAACAAAGCCATTCAATTGCATTTTCAAATTCAGAAGCACGTCCACCCTTTTTAATCAGCTTATATTGAAAACGAGTGTTTTTCTTTGAAAGCTGAACAGTGATGTTGTCGTAAACAAGTCTGGTTTTCTTAATCTCGTTCAAGTTGTTGTATTTGCTCATGTCATTGAGATAACTTGCAAGAATTGTGTCTTGCGTATGTCGGACAAGGATATAATCTTTTGTTTCTACAAATTGCAAAACGCATTCTGGCATGCCTCCAATAACAAGATATTGACGATAGAGCTCCATAGCGGCATCATGCAAAGCAGAAGGAAGCGCGGTATTGGTATCAAAGCAGCTTCTGATCTGTTCTACAAGGTCGTTCTCGTCTAAGGCCAACATAAATTCCTCAATATCCATAGGATAGAGTGTTTTTATATCGACCTTTCCTACAGGAAATGAGAATTCAGATCTATTGACCGCAACGCCGAGCAAGCTACCTGCAACAATGATGTGATGATCTGGAGCATCCTCGCAAAAATACTTGAGCGAAGTCAGTGCCTTCTCACAGAGCTGGACCTCGTCGAATACTATTAGAGTTTTTTCTTTTACAATAGTTTGCCCTGAAATATGTGACAAAATTGGAATTAAATACTCGGGACTGATGCTTTCGTCAAAAGTTTCATTTAGCTTTGGATTTGTTTCAAAGTTAAAGTAAGCCACATTTTCATAGTGCTTGCGACCAAATTCTAGAATGGAGTATGTTTTTCCGACCTGCCTTGCTCCTTGCAAAATAAGAGGCTTGCGATGTATGCTTTCTTTCCATTCTTCTAAGAAGTGCATAATTTTTCTATACATAAGTTTGGCTCCTTAAAGTTCCAAACCAAAGTATAGTAAATATTCATGTAAAAATCAACGGAAAATATCTATAAATTTACACTATTCTACACGAATAAAATTGTAAAAATCACACTATTTAACACGAATGTATAAATTATTGGCATTTTATTATTAGTGGCTTCCAACATTTGCAAGAAATACCGGCTAATTTTTTTACTAGCAAACAAGCTAAGCCCACACCAACAACGTACAACAGACATTTGCAATATCATACCTGCTGGCAGCCTTGCTTTTAGTTTGACTGCTCAATTTAGTTTAGAATAGTTTATAACAGCTTACGAACAAGTATGAATTTATAGGAGATATCAAAATGTGCGGAATCGTTGGCTTTGTTGCACAAACACCTAACGCCAAAGAAGTTCTAGAAGACATGATGCATGCAATTGCACACAGAGGTCCTGATGATGAGGGCTCATATTTTAGCGGAGACGCTGCCTTAGGGTTTAGGCGCTTATCTATTATTGATCTTGACCATGGCGCACAGCCAATGTTTAACGAGACCCGCCAAATTGTTGTTACATTTAATGGCGAGATTTATAATTACAAAGAAATTCGTGAGCAGCTCATCAAAGCAGGGCACACTTTTCAAAACGACTCTGATACAGAAGTCTTGGTGCATGCTTATGAGGAGTTTGGCTATGACATGCTAGATCATCTCAGAGGCATGTTTGCTTTCGCAATTTGGGACGACAACAAAAAACGCCTCTTTTGCGCTCGGGACTTCTTTGGCATCAAACCTCTATACTATGCACCGGTAGATGACGGAATAATCTATGCGTCTGAGATAAAGGGCATCCTCAAACACCCTCTTTATAAGAAGGAGTTTAACAATGAGGCGCTTGAAGAATATTTGAGCTTCCAATATTCAGTTTTGCCCCAAACAATGTTTGCTGGCATCTATCGCTTGGAGCCGGGTCGCTATATGATTTTTGAAGATGGCAAGCTAAGCGTTAAGCGATATTTTGATCCAATGCCAACACCCCAAGCGGGCAAAGATAGAGATTTTGACACAACAGTCGAGCAAGTAAAAGAGACCATGAAGGAGTCGGTTGAAGCTCACATGGTTGCAGATGTTGAGGTTGGATCGCTTTTATCTAGCGGAATCGATTCTAGCTACATTGCAGCTCTTTATCCAGGGGATAAAACATATACAGTTGGTTTTGAGACTCCCGACAACAAATATAACGAGATTGACTACGCAGTTAGCACTGCAAATGAGCTAGGCAAGCAAAATACGCACCGCATTATATCTCCAACAGATTATTGGGACTCAATTCCTCTAGTTATGTATTATATGGACGAGCCTTTGGCAGACCCTTCGGCAATTGCATTGTTTTTCTTAGACAAGATGGTGGCTGAGGACGTGAAAGTTGTGCTTTCAGGTGAGGGAGCAGATGAGTTTTTTGGAGGCTATAACATTTATCATGAGCCATCATCTCTTGAGGGCTACCAAAAAGTTCCCAAGTTTTTGCGCAAGGTGGCAGCGGGTGTGGCCTCGCTTTTGCCAACAGGCACCAAAGGTAGGGGATTTTTAATTCGCGGTTCCAAAGATTTAGACGAACGCTTTATAGGGAACGCAAATATATTTTCGGTGCAGGAGCGTCAGCGCATTTTAAAGAAGGCTAGCAACACTTCAACTCCTCAACAGCTTACGCAACCTCACTATAAAAAGGTTGAACAACTCGATCAAGTTGCTCAAATGCAATATATTGATGCAAACTTTTGGCTGCCCGGAGATATTTTGCTTAAAGCCGACAAAATGTCGATGGCTCACTCACTAGAAAGCCGTGTTCCGTTTTTGGATCGCAATGTTTTTGGACTTTCGCGCACGCTTCCGGTGGAGCAGCGCCTTAGCGGTACAACAACCAAGTATGCGCTCCGCACAGCTGCGCACGAGGTGTTGCCCGATAAGGTCGCCAACAAGAAAAAGCTGGGATTTCCGGTTCCTATGCGCGTGTGGCTCAAAGAAGACAAGTATTATACAAAGGTTCTAGATGTTTTTGAATCTAGCGAGGCTGCGCAATTCTTTAATATAGATGAGCTTGTGAAGCTCCTAGATCAGCATCGCGAGGGCAAGCAAGACAACAGTCGTAAGATTTGGACTATATATGTGTTCCTAATTTGGTACGGTGTGTTTTTTGAGGACAAACTTTCTGAAGATGATATCCCTGTGCCAGTTAAGCTAGCAGACAGAAAAGAACAAAGAAAAGACCACGTTGCATGATTTTGCGCAAAGACATCGAAGATAGGGAATGTGAGTATCTAAGCCAATATGCCGCTAGGTCGTGTGAGTCTTTGGGTCGTCAGCGCAAAGACGAGCCAGATTTGCTGCGCACTTGCTTTCAACAAGACCGCGACAGGGTAATTCATTGCAAGGCGTTTCGTAGACTCTCTCATAAAACCCAAGTTTTTATCGGCGTAAAAAACGACCACTATAGAACTAGGCTTACTCACACCCTTGAGGTTCAGCAAATATCTCGCACAATTGCTAGAGCTCTTTGCTTAAACGAAGACCTAACAGAGGCAATAGCTCTAGGTCATGACCTTGGACACACCCCCTTTGGTCACACAGGGGAGCAGGCTCTGCGCATGATATTAGAAGACTACAAGCATAAAAACCCTAGCTGGGAGCCAATGACTTTTAATCACAATGAACAGTCGCTTCGTGTTGTTGATATTATTGAGCGCGATGGTGCGGGTCTTAACTTGACGGCTGAGGTTAGAGACGGAATTTTGCACCATAATGGGGAGGGTCGTCCGTTCACATTAGAAGGACAAATTGTTGCAACTGCCGATAGAATCGCTTATATCAATCACGATATAGATGACGCAATAAGAGCCGGAGTAATTTGCGATGACGATTTGCCCAAGTCTTCAAAAAAAGTAATTGGACGAACTCACTCACAAAGAATTACCACGCTTGTTAATGCCATGATTAGCGCGTCGGATAACAAGCCACAAATTTCTATGGAGCCAGATATTGCTGAGGCTATGGATGAACTTAGAGGATTTTTGTTCGAGAAAGTTTATGCTCGGTCTGCCGCAAAAATTGAAGGTCCAAAAGCGCATATGATGATTTCTATTTTGTTTGACTACTACATGCAGCATATAGATGAAATTCCTAGTGAATACAGGAGCATCTCGCCAAATGATAATGTGCGTGCAGTTGTTGATACAATAGCTGGCATGACGGATCGCTATGCAATCTCAAAATTTACGGATATCTTTGTGCCTCAAAATTGGCGGGGGATTGTTTAGGATTTTGTGGTTTTTGAGGGGCGTGCGAGGCAGCGGCTTTGGACTGCTCGGATTGTACGCCTCGGACGGCATTCTCCAAAAAAGCGCATTAGGGCGCGTTTAGCAACCATAACAGCAAATATGGTAGTTAACTGCGCTATTATTTTATAGAAATCATAAAAAATGCAAATGCGATTGCCCCCATGCTTCATGGTTTGACGCTTGTCACAGCCGAGGTAGCGGGAGTTTTTGCTTGCGGTACATAAAACAGATTGGAAGGAAACCAAATGTCAGGACATTCTAAGTGGGCTACAACCAAGCATCGTAAAGCTGCACAAGACAAAAAGCGCTCAGCTCTATTCTCAAAACTTTCGCGCAATATTACTGTTGCAGCCAAAGAAGGCGGAGACCCAAATCCTGAAAACAATGCTTCACTAGCTGCTGCTATTTCTAAAGCTAAGGGATATTCTCTTCCAAAAGATAAAATTGAAACAGCAATTAAAAAAGCATTTGGAACTGGCAGTGACGCAGCTAATTATGAGACGGTTATCTATGAGGGATATGGTCCTGCTGGAGTTGCAATTTATTGTGAGGCTCTAACCGACAACCGCAACCGCACTGCTGCAGATGTGCGTTCTGCTTTTTCGCATGCTGGTGGTAATTTGGGAACAACCGGCTCGGTTGCTTTTCAGTTTGAACGCAAGGGACAGCTTATTGTTGAAAAAGAGCAATGTCGTGATGATGACGAATTTATGCTCGCAGTTGCTGATGCAGGTGGAGACGATTATGAAGATGCTGACGAAGAATGGATTGTATACACAGCATTTACAGAACTCAATGATGTTAAGAAAGCAATGGAGAGCGCAGGCATAGAGGTAAAAGGTGCTGAGCCAATTATGCAACCAACAACTCCTACTGATGTAAGTGTGCCCGATGCTCGAAAGGTAATGAGACTTGTAGATAAGCTAGAAGAACTTGAGGATTTGCAAAATGTTTATCACACGATGAATATTACAGAAGAGATTGCTGCCGCACTTGATGAAGAGTAGGATTTGCGCGTTATCTTAGATTTTGCTACTTAGATTTATTTTATGGCTCCTGTTGGTGATGCGAACAGGAGCCATTTTTATATTCGATTAACTTACCAACTTGCTAAATTTGCTAAGTTATCTTGCTATACTTGCCAACCTTGTTAATTCGTTTAAATCCCAAACATTGCACCAATATCAGATCCATCCCATTCTTCTCCGATCTTTTCTCCTGTCCAACTTGCAGCAAATTCTTCCATGGTCATTTTTTTGATCGCGAGTATTTTTTCCAGTTCATAAAAGTGATAAGTCACACAGTTAGTCTTTAGATTATATTCAACATCTGCTTTAGCACTTACCGAAAGACCCATATTCTTATAAATATCATTTGGGATAGCTAGTACACGCTAGTACATAGTTGTCTTCTAATTTTTGCAAAGTAACGTTTTGCATTTTTCCCTTTTATATAGATAAATGTATATATTCGACTCTACTATAAGTGAATTAGTGTTTGAAAGGAAAAATTGACGAATTTGACATGCTTGTCTCGATTTTTTAATTCGTTTCTTGTTGATTGTCAAGTGGTTACAAACTCTATAGAAAAAATGTAGGGCTGGACAAATTTTTTGGTAACCTCCCCCTTATAATACCGTTAACAGAATTACTTAAACGGGTGGGGGTTCAGA